>PXBT01000212.1 GCA_003566815.1 Caldisericota bacterium | reverse complement strand
TGTCCATCAGCGGCACCAGCATATTCATCAGAAGAATGGCAAAAGTAACCCCTTCCGGCATGGGGGTAAATGCACGAATGATCATCGTAATAAAACCGAGACCGAGTCCAAAAATTATCTGCCAGGATGGCAATAGAGGAGAAGTTACATAGTCTGTAGCCATAAAAAATGCTCCTAATAAAATGCCTCCTGACAAGAGGGAAACCAAAGGATCGATACCAAAAAGAATGGAAAAAAAAGCAACCGAGACAGCATATGTAAAGGGGATGCGCCATGATATTACTCGCATAATCAACAAGTAAGCAAGTCCCAATAAAAGAGCCGGAATAAAAACTTCACCAATGCATCCGCCATGCAGTCCAAGGAAAAGATTTTTGTACAAAGATGTTATATGTCCACCAAATTGATCAACCATGGCTCCCATGCCTTGAGCTGACCAGACTTGAAGAGGGGTGGCAGAAGTAACAGGAGGTGAGCTTGAGAAGGGATTGATCCATTGAGCGTTTTGAACTGGCCACGAAATAACTATAAAAGCTCGACCAATTAAAGCTGGGTTAAAAATGTTTTGCCCCACTCCACCAAAAAGATGTTTTGAAAGCATTGCTACAAATGATCCAATAGCAACAACCCATAAAGGAACCGTGGGCGCAAGGGTTAGAGCCAGCAAAAGCCCGGTTAATGCAGCGCTTCCATCCGTAAAAGCAGGCTGAATACTCAGTATTTTTTGTAAAGCAATTTCACTGATTACTGCAGTCACTACAGCAACCAAAATAATGGGCAGGACTCTTTCCCAGCCAAAGAGCACCATGCCTGCAACAGTAGCGGGAAATAATGCGATAATGACATGATACATTAATCTTGCGGTAGTAATGGATGAGCGAATATGAGGAGAGCTTGAAATAGTTAAAAGGTTCATTTTTTACTCCTTTTATTGATTTCTGCTTTAATATCGCGAATGTGCAACAACAAGTGTATTTTAGCAGGACATTGATAGGAGCAAACTCCACATTCAATACAGGAAAGGGGATGATAGTTTTTTGCTTTTTCATACTCAGAACGAAGAGAAAGCTCATGAATGCGAACAGGCATGAGTCCTGCGGGACAATGCTCAATACATTTGCCACACCGAATACATGAACTTTCTGTGGGTATTGATGTTTCCGAAAGTAATAGGATCCCAGATACTCCTTTGGCAACGGGCGTGTCCAGACTTCGAGCTGTCAGCCCCATCATGGGCCCACCAAGGATGACTTTTTGGGGGTCTGTCTTGCAACCTCCACAATATTCAATAACTTCTCCAATGGAAGTACCAATACGCACCAGGAGGTTTTTTGGCTGTTGTATCAGGTCGCCTGTTACGGTAAGCACCCTTTCAACAAGAGGTTTTCCAAGCTGAACCGCTTCAGCTGTAGCAATGACTGTTGCAATGTTGTGCACAATAACACCAACATCAAAAGGAAGCTTGGCAACAGGGACCACTCTTTTAGTTATGGCTTGAATTAAAGATTTTTCTGCCCCTTGAGGGTATTTTTCTTTTAAAGGTATAATTAAAGGCTTATTTTTTTTCTCCAAGCTCTGAACTTTCTTTTCAAGGAGAGCTATTGCATCTTTTTTATTGGCTTCAATGCCAATAAATATTTTTTCAATATTAAGCAAGTTGGATAATATGAAAATACCTTCCAACAGGGTATCCGTTTTTTCGAGCATGAGACGGTGGTCACAGGTCAGATAGGGCTCACATTCTGCGCCATTGATGATCAAAACATCACAAGGACGATCTTCAGGAGGCGAAAGTTTGATGTGAGAAGGAAATGTTGCTCCACCCATGCCCACTATGCCTGCATTTTTAATTATATTCAGCGTATCTTCTTTTGAATAAAGAGAAGCTTTTTTCCCCTCTTTTCCCATGTCGGGATGCCATTCTGATTTGCCATCACTGCGGATACGTATGGCTTCCGTCATAACACCTGAAGGGTGTGGGAAAGGCTTAATTTCCTCAACTTCACCTGAAACTGAAGCATGAACAGGTACACTAAAATTTCCCTGAGCCTCTCCGATAACTTGTCCCATCAAGACATGGTCCCCTTTGGCAACCAGTGCTTTTGCCGGGATTCCTATATGCTGAACCAAAGGGATGGTAACGGTAGAAGGTTCAGGCATGATTTCTATCGGTAGATGCTGGGCAAAATGTTTTTTGTCGTGGAGATGAATACCTCCTGGTTTAAAAGTCTTTAAGGTCATCGCGAGCTCCTTGTTTCAGTTTAGACTTGCAATATGGACATAGTGTCCAGGTTTTATCCACTAATTTTTTACATTGGGGACAGTGGGTCCTGAGTTCTTTAAAACAATGAGGACAAAGCAAAAAATCTTCTTTGACAGGCAACCCGCAGACTGGACAAAAGGGGTCTTTGCAAAGAAGCTCTCGTTCATAAAATTTACGCGTAATATCCTTTATTTTTTGTTCGGATTCCAGCATGCGCATTTCTTCGCGAGTGTACTCAGGGCGAATAAAAAGGTAAAGCAACCATAAGACTACGGTGGATGCCAGCCAGTAATAAGGATTGGGAGAATCCATCATGCTGGCAAGAGTGAAGGGTAGAAAGCTTATTATAATTGCGATTAAAGGAAACAGCCATTTGTTTTTGAATCTTTGAATGGAGTCATAGATCATCCATGCCAGGAGAAGAAGGGATAATCCTAAAATAAAATAATCAACAATTTTAAGCAAAGAGGCCTCATTGAAAAAAAATTCTGTTGGACTTTCTGGAGTCGCATTTGAAGAGAATTCATTCAATGATTCAGATGTTTCTACAGCTTCACCATTAGTCATGATAAACCTCCATTAATTCTCTGCCATCTTCCAGATAGAAGGGCAGATTTAATTTTGATCTCAACCAACCAATATAATACAGCGAACCAGTTATGCAAAGTATTTCATTTTCACTGCTTATTGCTTCCATCGCGCTGATAAAACATTTCCATTCGTCAGGTTCAGCAATGCAGGGTATTTCGGGGTAATTGGTTTTCATCCAGGATTTCATATCCTCTGGTTCAATTACTGCATGTCCTTTA
>PXBT01000126.1 GCA_003566815.1 Caldisericota bacterium | reverse complement strand
TTGCTGTCGCCCATCATCATGCGAATGCTGGTAAAAAAGGGGATGTCTTCTTTATGTGAGGAAGCCAGCAAGCCTCCCATGCCTGTGGAGTCAATAATAGTAGCACCTTTAATGCCTATACGCATGAATTCCTGAAGCAATTCATCCAACTTGCCTGTTTTATTTAACACAATGAAGGCTACTTGCATTTTTTACCTCCCGAAAAAAGAAGAGAACGCCAATCATAACATGTAATTAATGTATGCATTCATCAGCCAATGTCAATCATGCAGACAAGGGGACGGGGGTGCTGTCTCTTTTTTTATTTGAATAGCCTGGAGCTCTTTTTTGAGTTCTTTAGCCTGTGGCAACCATTGAACCACTTCCTTCCAAAACTGGGGAGAATGATTGAATTGTTTGATGTGAACCAGCTCGTGGACAATAATATAGTCAATCAGCGAAAGGGGAAGCATGATGAGGTACCAGCTATATCGGATATCAGCCTTCGAGTTGCAAGATCCCCATCGTTTTTTTGCGCTCCCTATACTCATGGAATGGTAGGGAGCCTTGATTTTATTTGACCATTCCTGGGTGCGACTGGAAAGTAATGCAAAAGCTTGTGTTTTTAGCCATTTTTCAAGATGGGCTATTTCATTTTTACCCCTTTTGTTGCTTGGAAAGAAAAGGACTTTATCAAGATGGATAGTTGGTTTATCGTGGAAGCAAATAGGCATTTTTTTGCCTAAAAAGTAAATTTCACTGTATTCATTCAAATGAACAGGTAGCGACAAATCAATGCTCTGTCCAATTTGATCGAGTGCACGCCGTATCCATCGTTCTTTGGATTGAACAAATTGGTCAATTTTATGCTTCGCAAGCTTTAAAGGCGCTTTAACGATTAAAGACCCTTTGGAATCGACATGCAAACATAAAGTTTTCCGTTTGGACTTTACCAGCTTATAAGAACGTACTACATTATGCATGCATATAAATTTAACTTTTCTCTTGCATTATGCAAAATAAAAACAACCGTTTGATACAAAGGGGACTGTCCCTAATGTGTCAAACAGTTGTTAAAATTAAAGTAAAAAAAAAGAGGCTGGTCATCCGAAGATGAGCCAGCCTCTTATGAGGTTAATTATTACCAGGTGCGCTGACGGTTTCCACCAAAGTTGCCACGATTGTTTGATCTGGCAGGTCTTTCTTCTCTGGGTCTTGCTTCAGCTGCAGTAATGGTTCTTCCATCAACGGTCTTGCCGTGGATGGCTTCGATTGCGCTTTTTGCTTCTTCATTGTTTGCCATTTCCACAAAACCAAAACCACGTGAGCGGTTGGTCATGCGATCTTTGATAACATTGGCAGAAGTGATTTCGCCAAATGCGCCGAACTCTTCGCGCAATTGTTCATCAGTCGTCTCGAAGGATAAATTTCCTACATAAATATTCATTTTGTTGCCTCCAACATTTTATTTAATCATCAAACCTTTCATGCTGGAGCCTTATCGTTCTACCAACAGTACAGAAATGATAACGCATAATAAAGTAACATAAAAAGATAAAAGTTCAACTATTTTCAAAAAAAATTTTTCAGCGCTTTTTTTTACAAAAAAATGATGGAACTTATTGTAAAAGGAATATATTTGTTAGAATGTAAGCAAATAAAAAAACCTGCGGCGAAGGTACGCCTGAAGACAAGGGGAAAAAATGAAAAGAAGCGAAATCGGAGATAGCATGAAGGTATCAAAAAACCGTATCGGTGTGATATCTGTCATCATCTATGATCGTCCTTCATCAGCTCAGAAGATTAATGCTCTGCTCACTGAATTTGGCCATCTTATCATAGGAAGGCTGGGAATACCTCATCAATCGAGACATATTCATATTGTTTCAGTGATCGTTGAGGGTTCCATTGAGGATATCGGAGCATTATCAGGAAAATTGGGCATGATCCCCCATGTCAGCGTCAAATCGCATGTCAGCAAATGGGAGGATGATGACCATGCTAACAACAACGACCCAATCAAGCCTGGCTGAGTCAATCAGCAACACTGAAAAAAATTTACAGCCATTCGTTGATGATTTCAAGTTGGAGCAAATTTGGAAAGAAGCCAAATCTCCAGATGAAGCAAGATTCAGAGAAATTTTATCCAAAGCGCTTGAAGTGCAGTCACTTGGCTTGCACGAATTAGCCTCATTGATGAAGATTCAAGATCCTGCAAAATGGCAGGAAATGTTTGATGTTGCGGCTCAAATTAAGAAAAAAGTCTATGATCATCGTATTGTCATGTTTGCACCCCTCTATTGCAGTAACAAGTGCATCAATAATTGCCTTTATTGCGGATTTCGAAGAGACAACCATCAACTGGCTCGCAAGCAATTGACGCAGGAGGAAATTGCAGAAGAAGCAAAGCATCTGGCAGGAGTCATAGGACACAAAAGATTAATCATGGTCTTTGGCGAGCACCCGCAGAGCAATATCGACTACATTCTGCAGTCCATGAAAACGGTGTATGGAGTTCAGGTTCCTGCCAGAGTGGGCACGGGAAGTATTCGCAGGATCAACATCAATGCTGCCCCCATGAGCATAGAAGATTTACACCAATTGCACGAGGCGGGCATAGGTACCTACCAGGTTTTCCAGGAAACTTACCATCAAAAAACCTATCGTGATTTACACCCCCAAAATACCATCAAAAGCAACTTCAACTGGAGATTATTTGCCATGCATCGAGCCATGGAAGCTGGCATTGACGATGTGGGGATAGGTGCTTTATTCGGCTTGTATCATTGGCAATTTGAGCTTCTGGGTCTACTTTCTCACGCGCATGATCTGGAAAAACATTTTGGACTTGGTCCTCATACAGTATCTTTTCCCAGACTTGAGCATGCATCAGAGAGCCCTATTTCGGATAACAGTCCTTACAAGGTAACAGATGAAGAATTCAAGAAAATAGTGGTATTGGTTCGATTGGCCATACCTTATGCAGGCATGATTATCACAGCCAGAGAAGAGCCTTCCATGATTCGCGGTTTGTATCCGGTGGTAACCCAGAGAGACGCTTCCACTTGTATTGAAATTGGAGGTTACCGTGAGCAATATGAACAGCAACATACCGATCAGCAACAGTTT
>PXBT01000047.1 GCA_003566815.1 Caldisericota bacterium | reverse complement strand
CAGTTTAGCAAACTGCTGGTTTCAGCCACTCACCCACCTCTCCTTTAAAGCAGCACAAAAGTATAAAAAGCAATCAACTTGTCAAAATTTATATAGAGAAAACAATTTTGCAGCAACTTTTTTTCTGGCCCCCTTTCCCTGATAATATACTTACAGACATAGTATCCCCTTCTGCCTTTGAGCAGTCAGCTAACTCGTATGTTGGATTTTTCGTGTACCTCCTTTCGTTTATTGATTGGTTTTGCCCCGAATGTTACTGAGCGGGAATTCTCGCAGGTAGTGTTAATACCTGAACTGGCATTTTCTGTTTATCAACTTTTCAAATAAAGGATCATTATTGAAGTCCATGGTAAGGATCAGTGCAGTGGCTAACTCTCCAAGGGATTTAAGCCTGTCTTTTCCTTCCAGTATACCTGTTATTGACTGAGCTTTAAAAGCAAGTTGGTTAGTCATATGTGCCATTTGCAAACACTGGTAGTAGTTTTGCGTTCTCAATTTTCCGGCGCATGCGACCGGCATTGATTATTTCGGCACAATTCTCCTCTGATATTTTCATGTTGCTATCATGCACGAAACGTTCCCGGGGAAGAATCTCTCCGGTCTGTAGGTCAATCTGTTCAACATTGAGTTCAACCACTTTTAAGCTATGCTTTTTATATTCCAATGATCCATAAAAGCGATATTTATTGGTAATGCGGCATTGGGGAGTTCTGTCGAATATGTCCTTAACACCGTGATCACCGATCCGCTCAAAGAAATGTATCTCTTCCCACAAAGATTTCTGATTGCCGTCTTTCAGAGTAAAAATGTATTTCCAGCCGTTATGCTCGAATATGTTGAATGCTGTCTGGTTAGGGTACAAGCCATCGGCTGCGATACAAATGGGCAATCTCGGGTAAAACCTATTGAGTTTATCTGCCAGCCTGATAAATGCTTTTTGTTCACAATCTTGTTTATCAAACCCTTTGTCGGGAAGGTTTCTGATCCACTCAACAGATTCAGTAGCCTGTATCGATGCAACACCTTCCGGGTTACCAGGCAGGATACCATCTTCTGCTGGATATTCTCAAGCTCGTGTGGGGAGAGTGCCTGCATCAAACGGTTGGAAGTGTCAAGATCAGGCAAGGCCATGCCAAAGAGCTTTTCAATATTGCTCTTGTAATTCATCTTAGCGGCGCTGTTGTCAGCATTGTTGCGGGAACCACACTTGAACAAAAACATGCAAATCAATGCCATCAGCAACTCACGTACCTCGTAGCAAGGGCGCTTGCGATAGTCACTTACCGATGCAAGGTCCTGCTCAAGTTCCGGGAAATGCCTTTTGCTAGCAATTATTTTGCTGCGGAATTGCTGAATTTTGATCCAATTGTGCCTTTAATAGCAACAGGTAGAACTATGTTAATTGAGAGTGGCGGAATTTTAAACTCCACGGCCGGGTCTGAATTAACAATAAATGGAGCAGAGGGAGCAGATCAAATTGTGATTGTCCCAAATTCTGAGATGAACAGATACCACACACTTATTCTCAGCGGTACTGGGACCAAAACAATGCCTGTAACTCCTTTAAGTATCACTGTTGATTTAATTATGGTGGGTAGCGCATCGGCAACGGCACCGGGTACGATTTGTACTTATGGGAAGAACCGAATAGCTGCTGGATTTATAATCTCGATGTTACATCGGCACTTAACTGGGACATGTTCCACCCCGGAGCCAATTTTGAGGCTGGTCGTGGTTACCTCTATTCAGTGCAGGCACTCAACCCAACTAAAGAGTTTTCAGGAAATCTGAATAATGGCTCCCTCGATAACAGACTTACAATCAGCAGCACCGATACAGACCTGAAGGGGTTCAATTTTATTGGTAATCCTTACCCATCATCCATCGATTGGCAGGCCTCCCCGGACTGGTCACGTTCCAACCTGGTTGAGAGTGGAGGTGGTTACGATATGTGGATATGGAACCCGGCGGTAAACAACTATGGTGTATGTAACTCTTTTACTGGAATATCAACAAACGGCGTAACACAGTACATTGCTCCAATGCAGGGATTTTTTGTTCAGGCAGCAAGCGCCGGAAATCTGACTATGAATAATGATTTACGGGTTTTTGAAGGTGCCAGTAACTGGAAGAGTGCAAAATATGATGATAAGAATATCAGCATTAGAGTTATTTCTGAAGCAGGCAATGGTTCTGATGAAGCGATTATTGGGTTTGGCTATTCTAAAAATGAAAATGGCGCAACAAAACTATTCAGCAGGGTTCCAACTGCTCCCAGTTTGTATATGATCTCTGGTTCCGATAATTTATCGGTGTGCTATTTTACTGATACCAGCGAGAATCCTGTTGTACCTGTTCAATTTACTTCAGGAGCAACAGGCAACTTCACCTTCACCTTCAACTTCGACCAATTTTATTTTGAAAACGTGATGCTCGAGGATCGCAAAACCAAAAACTTTCAAAATTTGAATGCAAACACCACCTATACATTTTATTCATCAAAGTCCGATGCGGCCAATCGTTTTGCACTACATTTCGGCCCGGCAGGTAATAATTCAGAGTTTGGTTTTCCAGCTAAAGTTTACACCGATGGCTACCAACTGATTGTTGACCTTACATTGGTTAGCCACGCAACAGAGACCCTGGGTTACGATATAATGGGGCGTCAATTATTACTTCAAAGACTGGAAGGCGAAACCGTACATAAATTGAATGTAAATACTGTTCCCCAGGTTTTAGTTGTTTCTCTCAGAAACGTTGCTGGAAGCCTTAATCAAAAAGTATTTTGGAATGGTTATAGGTAACACTTGTACAGCCCTTTGTATTGTCAGTTTAAGTATAGATTTAATTGTAAATAGCACAAAAAAGTTTATATATTAAATTAGCAACCTCAAAAATAAAGACTTATCTCAGAAAATTATCCAGAGCGTGGCTAAATCTTATTTTGATCTGCAATATCTACGAAAAGTAAAATCCAGTTTTCGAAAAAAATGGAATTCAGATAACGCGGATGCAAACAGCACGAATGAGGACGGATAAGAAGGAAAGAAATAAAAAAATAAAGAAACCGGCAAAAGTTTGCAATAAATGTCATGCGAGATGAAAACCAAAATTAT
>PXBT01000065.1 GCA_003566815.1 Caldisericota bacterium | reverse complement strand
GCCAACGCACAAAGGCTCCCCGTTGCACCAGTTGAAAAGCTTCCCGGGAGTCTTGGGCTTCCCAGATATCCAGGGGAATGATCTTTTCAATATATTCCTGGGTCCACTCCAGAGTATCCCGCCGGGTACCTTCAGGCATCAGGTCAAATGCACTTGCATATCGAGCTGGTGAAGGAGCAGTTGAACTAAGAGACCAGGGAACTCCCACGACTCCCAGACACAAACAGACCAGGATAATGATTCCACGGTTTAACCTCATCATAAACCTCCCAAAGCACCCCTGCGGATAGCAAAAAGGGCGTGATAAATAATATTTTAATAGGGAGAGAATAAATAGCAAGAGAAAAGGAGCTAAAAAAGTCGCTAAATCTATGTTGGGGAGTGCAGTTCCTTTTCAATAATAAGGATGAGCTGATCCCATTCTTTTTGAATTTCCTGGATGATTTGCTTCATCGCTTCACAGTCAAGGTTTTCATTTTCTTCTATGGTTTCTGACAGCTTGCTTAATTTCATGAAGCTCAGCATGGAAGCAACACCCTTGATGGAGTGCGCCATTCTTTTGATTTCCTCGCTATCTTTTTTGCTTATGGCTTGCTCAAGCGCATTGATTTTTTCTGGAAGATTTTTTGCAGTTTCAAGAAAGCTTCGATATAGTTTGGGATTTTGCCCCACTCTTTTCATTAGTGATTCTTTTTCAAAACTTGCTTCAGTATTTACCTGGTTTTGAATGGGTAGATGGCGAATAATAGCTTTTTTCAGAGCTTCCATATCAATGGGTTTGGTTATAAAGTCATCCATGCCTGCAGAAAGACATGCTTCCTGCTCTTCTTTAAGTGCTCCAGCTGTAAGGGCAATAATGGGTATGTGTGAGCCTGTGCTTTCTTCAAGAGATCGAATGGCTCTGCAAGCCTGGTTGCCATCCATGCCTGGCATTTGAATATCCATCAGGATAAGATCAAAGTTTTCCTGTTTGAATTTATCAATAGCCTGGATACCATCCGTGGCCTCAATCAGCGCTACCCTGGGAAACAATTCCATTAAAAGAGCTTTTGCCATTTCCATATTCATACTAACATCTTCTGCAATTAAAATCTTAAATGAGAAATCCTGGAAGTTTTTCTTTGGCTCTTCTTTTTCAACTTCCGTTTTAGGCTTGATTGGAAGATTATCTTTATCAAGACTGCACAAATAAAAGAAAAGATCGTCTGCTTTTACTGGCTTGACCAGGCGAAAGAGTATGCCCAATTCATCACACTTTTCATGAAGCTCAGCATCGTCTGAGGAGGAGTGCAATAGGATGATGGGTTGTTTTTGTGGGCTTAAGCTTAGCTTTTCTCTAATCATTTTGATGGTTTCCAATCCATCCAGATAGGGCATGTGATAGTCGCAAATGATGAGATCAAAAGGGTTTGAAGTTTCAAGGGTTTTGAGCGCATCAAAGCCATTATCACAGGACTCATTTGCAATGTTCCAGTGGGTTAGTATGTGCTCCAGGATCATGCGATTGTTGGTATTGTCGTCAATAATGAGACAGCGTTTGATTTTTTTTATGCAGTTGGGATTGAGCTTTTCTCCTTCTTCTACTTCAGTTTCCAGGTCAAAGTAGAAGGTACTTCCCTGCCCTGGGGCGCTTTCTACTTTAATGATGCTTCCCATTTTTTCAGCGATCATTTGAGAGATGCTGAGACCCAGACCCGTGCCTCCAAATTTTCGAGTGGTGGAACTGTCAGCCTGATGAAAAGATAGGAAAAGTTTTTCTTGTTGGGTTTCGTTGATGCCTATACCCGTGTCGCGAACAAAGAAACGAAATTTTCCAAGATTGTTCTCTTGCGCTTCATAGATCACTTTTAGCTCTATTTCTCCTTTTTCAGTAAACTTAACTGCATTGCTGAGGAGGTTGGCAAAAATTTGTTTAAGTCTTACGGGGTCTATAGTAGCAAATCGAGGCATTTTTAAATCAATGGATAAAAGAGTTTCCAGCCTTTTTTTGCCAGCACTATATTTTATAATATCCATGCTATTTTCAAGCAATTCAATCATATCGGTTTTGATGCATTCCAGGCTCATCATACCTGCTTCAATTTTTGAAAAATCCAGAATGTCATTGATGATACCCAGCAAAGTGTGCCCTGAAACATTGGCATTTTCTACATATTGTTGTTGGACTGGAGAAAGAGGGGTGCTTTTGAGTAGATCAGTAAAGCCTATTACCCCATTGAGAGGGGTACGAATTTCATGGCTCATATTGGCTAAAAACTGACTTTTTGCTTTGCTTGCAGATTCGGCAGATTTTCTTGCCTGTATCAGCTCTTTTTCGAAATGAAGTTTTTGCAGTAAGTCTCCTATAAGGTTGGCTATAGTGGAAAGATTTTGAATTTCGTGAGCACCCCAGGTATAAGGCTTTTTGACTGCATCAAAACCAATAAAACCCCAATAATTATTGGAGCTTTTTATGGGAATGTTGATGAATGACTGAATATTTTGAGCCAGAAATTCTTCTTTTTCATTTGCGGCTTCTTTTGGGAGTGCTTGGGTATCTGGTATATGAATAAAATCATGGTTAAAAATTTGGTGCTTGAACCAGGGCATTTGACTTAAGGGTATATCCTGTGTTCTTAGCATTTGGGGCTCAATTCCCTCTGCAACCCATTCATGAGTGTTGCTCATTTTTTCTTTATTGGCAGAAAACAAAAATAAATATGAGCGATCGATGTGAAAAAAAGAACCCAGTATGGAAAGCAATGAATTGATTTCATGATCGAAAGATTTTGAGGTAGTTTTGATGAATTGAGTGGAAAAGTCTGACACAATTTTTTGGAAGGTATAGTTTGCTTGCAGTTGATGTTTCACTTTTTTCTCTTCAATGATATCCCAGCAAATATCGGCGAGGAAGGTCACTGTGCCTAAGTCTTTTTGGGTGTATGGGGTTGGTTTGTTGCCTATGCCAAGAATAGCTTTGATTTGGCCATTTCTGATGACTGGAACCACCATTTCTCGTATCACTGGAGCATGCCCTTCGGGAAATCCTTTTTTATGAGGTAGAGCTTCAAAATCATTATGAATGACTGCTTGTTTTTTTCTCACGCAGTCAACCCATACTCCTGCTTTGTCGATGTCATAATGCGCCCCTTTTGCATCGGCTTTGCAAAACTCTTCAAGTGTCCGAGTGGACCAGGCTTGGAGAGTTAAGGTTTTTTGATCTTCGTGCACAAAATGATAAAACCCAATGGGACTATCTGAGAGCTTACCCACTTCATCCAGGGTTTTTTGAAGCACTTCATCCAAAGTATGGGTAAGGGCAAAATCCATTAATGAAAGTCTTAGGTTAATGAACTCTTCTGCCTGGTTTTTGCTATCAGTGATATCGGTGTACAGACTGGTAAAAAACATTTTTTCATTTGAGAAAACATGGGCTTGATACCATCTCTTTGAAGCTTTATCGAAGTATTCAAAGGTTTTTTCTCCTCCTTCGAGTGCAATTTGACCCAATGCGGCAATCCAGTCAAAATCACTTTCAAGGAGATGAGGCAGAGCTTCTCGAAGGGTGTGGTTGAGCAATTTTTCTTTCTTTAGGCCTGCCAGCTCTTCAAAAGGGGCGTTGACTTCAAGATATTCATAGTCATAGGGTGTGCCTGACTCATCAAGTATGATACGGTGGTGAGCGCATGCGATGAAAGGATTGTCAAAAAGAAGATCATTTGTTTTTTTCATTCTTATCACCTCTAAAAAGCTTCTTATATGCTTCTCGTATATATGTTACAAAAAATTACTCTCATTGAAATAAAAAAAATTATTTTTTTCTTGTGTTATATTATGATGAACATAGAAAATAGGAGCTTGCTATTGAAGGTTAAGAAAGAAGAAGTCAGGGCGATCATATGGGCTTGTGCCGAGATTAAAAATATAGTCAGGTTTTTTTAATGCGTAAACTAAGTGAAGGCATTGTAAGGTATCGCAAACTTATTTTGATCGGGTATCTTGTGACAGTCGTGTTGTCGTTGATTGCATTGCCCTGGGTGGAGATCAATTATGACAATAGTCGCTACCTTCCTTCGGAAATGAAGACCCGACAATCGCTGGAAGTGATGCAGGATGCATTTGGAGTGGATGGGTCTGCCCAGGTCATGGTGAAAGAGGTCAGCATACCTGAAGCTTTGGAGTGGAAGGATCAATTGTCCAGGGTTTCTGGAGTCGGGCAAGTGCTTTGGCTGGATGATGCAGTGGACATACGAAAGCCTCAGCATTTTATTAGCGAAAGCGCACTGGAATCATGGTACCTGAATGGACATGCGTTGATGCAGTTGAGCTTTGTGGAAGATGATTATAGCTTGCTTACTGAAAAAGCTTTGGAAGATATTCGCGCAATGGACCCTGAAAGAATTTTTATGCGGGGACCTGCAGTGGATGCATTGTCAACGCGTTCGATTGCTTCCATGGAAGTTAATCAGATTATGATTTGGATGATACCCTTATTGCTTCTTATCCTTATTTTGAGCACTCGTTCCTGGTTGGAGCCTCTGCTTTTTATGGCAACGATTGGAATATCGGTGCTGATGAATATGGGAAGCAATTTTATCTTCCCTTCCATCTCGTACTTGACCCAAACTGTAGCAGGGATTTTGCAAATGGCTATTGCAATGGATTATTCCATCTTTCTTTTGCATCGATACCAGGAAGAGAGGGCTCAGTGCTCTTATGCAACGGCGTCAATGAAAAAAGCAATTTGCAAGACTTTTTCCTCTATATCAGGTAGCTCTTTGACCACGATTGCTTGTTTTGTGGTGCTTATGATGATGCGTTACCGAATTGGACTCGATCTCGGCATGGTGCTGGTAAAAGGGATTTTGCTGAGTTTACTGGCAGTGATCCTGCTCTTGCCGGCGCTGACTATACTCCTGGATCCCTGGCTGGAAAAAACAAGACACAGGCCCTTCCTGCCATCGATGTCTGCAGTGAGCAGAGGTATTTTAAAGATGAAAGGCGTGGTTTGCATCTTACTTTTTTTGATCGTGGTTCCTTCTTTTTTGGCGCAACGATCCAACCATTTTCTCTATGGCGAAAGTGCTGCCTCTGTAGATTTGGGAACTTTAACAGGTGCTGATGCTCATGCTATTGAGACCGTATTTGGTCGTTTCAACCCAGTGGTGCTGATGGTACCTTCGGGGCATGTGAGTAAAGAAGTGCGTATGGCCAATGAAATCCATTCTCTGAGAGGAATCTATCAGGTGCAGGGCTTGGCAACACTGGTCGATCCAACGATACCCCGTCATATGTTGCCTGCTTCTTTAGTGAACCATTTTGAGCAAAAAGGGTTGGCTCGTATGGTGCTGATGTTGGACACCCCTATAGAAAGCGAAGAAGTGTTTGCCCTGGTGGAAGAAGTTAAAGAAAAAGCTCATCATTATTATGCTGATGAGTATCATTTGCTGGGGGCGTCTTCCAGTATATCGGATATCAAAGAGGTGGTGGAAGAGGATTTTGTGCGAATAAATATCATTTCTATCCTGGCTATTGCATTGATTGTTTTTCTTTTATTTCGATCCTGGATAGTTCCTTTTTTATTGGTCTTTGTGATCCAGTCGGCTATATGGATTAACATGGCCATACCCTATTTTATGGGCCAACCTCTTATTTTTATCGGATATATGATGGTTAATACGGTTCAGTTGGGCGCAACGATTGATTATGCGATTCTTTTGACCAGTCGATATCGATATAACAGAAAGACAATGGAAAAAAGGGAGGCAATTTCGGAGGCTTTGAAGCATTCCAGTCTTTCCATTCTCAGTGCTGCAATGATTTTGGCTACTGCAGGCTGGTGTCTGGCATTTATATCAGCTATTTCTGGCGTATCTTCCATAGGACTTTTGATTGGTAGAGGAGCTGTGATATCAAGTTTATTGGTCTTGCTTGCTTTGCCACAGCTTTTGCTTTGGTCTGATGGATGGATGCAGTCTTCAATCATAAAGAGAAAAAAATTGAAAGAGGTTTGATATGAAAATTAAGTTTTTACCTTATTTTACCATCATTGTTTTGAGCTTTTTGCTGTTGATGAGTGGCGTTGGCTTGCAGACCCGAGCTTTTCATAGTTTGGGGCTGGCATCAAACTCACCGATATCTTCATCCGAAAAATCTGAGACCATCTATGTCTCGCTGAGCCATGAAGGCAAAGTGGAGCGGATGAGTGTGGTGAATTATTTTAATAAAGGATCAGAAGAAATCATAGACTACGGGGCTTTCACTGAAATTGTGAATCTCAGCAATAAGGCTGAACCATGGGTGCAGGATGACCTTGTTCGATTTCTGTTGAATGAAGAGGACAGCAAAAAGCCTTTTTTCTATGAAGGGGTGTTGGGAGACATTCCTCTGCCGTGGACCATCAGGATGACTTATCTGCTCAATGGAGAGCCCCTTTCAGCCGAGGAGTTGGCTGGGAGATCGGGCGATTTGACGATGAGCATTCATATAAGGCAAAACTCGGATTCTGATCAGTGGTTTGGGGAGCGCTATTTATTGCAATTGCAAGTGCCGTTGTGGCTGGACAAGGTTTCAAATGTTTATGCTCCTCAGGCTTCCAAGATGATTGCAGGCAGTAGCAATTATGTTTCATTTATATTTTTGCCCCAGGAGAGCCAGAGTTTTGTATTGCAAGCAAAGGTGAAGGATTTTGAAATGGAAGCGATTGAAATCGTAGCGCTTCAAATGAATCCTGAAAGCATTAGCATGAATGGGTTTGGTCTGTCGGATGTCGATCAGCTTTTGGATGGTCTCAAGCAGATGATGCAGGCAACCAGCTCTATTTATGAGGGCGCAGATCAAATGGAAGGTGGTTTGGAAGAATTTGAAAGGCAGCTGATTTCTATTGCTATTCACGCTGATATGCTTGTAGAAGGGTTGAATGAGTTTGAATCACAAATGGCGCTGTTGACTGAAAATGTGCCTGAATTTCGAGAGGGATCGAAGCAGATTAATGAAGGTCTGATAGAGCTTTATCAGGGATCAAAAATGCTTTATGAGGGATATGAGGAGATTTCAGAGGGCGTGGAGAAAATGCTGGAGCCCAAAGATGAATTGAGGGAGATAGCAGTAAAATATCTTTTGAGCCCCAGCGAGGATATTCAGACCATGGCTTTTGCCATTGCAGGGATGCTGAATGGGTTGGAAAAGCTCGATGAAGGAATAAGGGAGATTAATGGGCATTTTGGATCATTTTCTGAAGGTTTGGGCGAACTCTCGGATGGATATGGCAAGATGGATGAAGGTATCGCTGAATTGGCTGAAAATGTGCCTATAATGCTTGGAGAAGTGGAACCATTGTTTGATGGAATAAAAGGCTTAATGGGAGGCCTGACTCCAATGAGCAAGGGGTTTAGCGATTTGGTCCAGGGTTATAAGCAGCTGCCTGAGGGGTTGGAAGCTATGCATGATGGGCAAAAAATGCTGATGAGTGAGTTGTCGGTGGCGGAAACCTGGATGGAGAGAATGGGAAGCGCTGAAGAAACAAGAAGAGTGATTTCTTTTGTATCTCCAGAGAAAAACCAGGTGGATTCGGTGCAATTTATTATGAGAACACAAGGCATCACCAGGAAGGTAGTAGAGGAGCCGAGATCTGAAGATGAGAGTCGTCGAAATTTTTGGCAGAGACTGCTGGATTTGTTTTCATGGTAGGATGCTATTGGCAAGAGTTCATTGTATTTTTCGAGCAGGAGAGACCATAGAGAGGCTTATCCTCGCTTGTGGGAGTTTAGCGTTTAAATTTTAAAGCTCAGGGTCATCAGGGTCAGGCATTGGGTCTGGCGTATCAATAGCTTCTTGCTGTTGCTTGAGGTCTTTGTAGAGGTAGGTGGAAGCAAAAATCACCAAGGGTGATATTATGAAAGAGATAATTATTCTTTGGGCAAGCCCAGCATAGAAAGGTAACTCGAATCCATATTGAACAAAAAAAGCAATAGATAGAGCAAGAGAAACAGTTAAATATAGCATTATGAGTCCAAATATTCCCCATTTAACACCTTCAGTAAGCTTCTCGCTAATACGAAAAACTTTTTTTGCCGGCAAGTTTTGATCGACCAGGACTTCGGTTACAAAAAATAAAGCGCATAGCATGATAAAACCAGGGAAAATTAGAATTAAAGTTCCCAGAAAAATTAATAATAAAAATACAAGAATTACGATGATAAAACGAAGAACTAATGAAAAAGATGGATACCCCAAGTCACTAAACTTTAAAACTTTTAACGAATCAAACCCCTTTAGTCCAATTTTTATAAATAGGATGGTAAGAACAGTGGATGCATATATGCTTATAAGAGCTATTGCAATCAAGCCCAAGACAGACCACAAGTCGATAGGATAAACATTAACACGAATTACATCAAGCATAGCGGTAAACAAAAAGCTGATCAGAGCAAGCAGAAGCACCAGTTTCCAGTTGACAATATAAAGTTGAAATGCATATTGGATAGCTTTTCCTATATAAACGCTTTTAAACATTTTTCACCTCAATGTATAGGTTGGCTACATTATAATCAAAAAAGTGTATAAATAAAATGTATATTATTTTTTTGTTTTGTTATATTGCTTTGAAGAGCAACATATGCATGAGCAAGTACCAGCAGGCATAAGAGGTGTTCCCTGGTGACTAATGGCCCCCTCTGGACAATGATTCTCACAGCCAGTGCAACCATCAGGGCAGTTTTCGGGTCGCTTGACCACCACGGTTTGACCCACAAACTCATAAACTCCATTAGCACAATATTTTACACAGATACCGCAGTGAGTGCACTTGTCTCTATCAATTCTGGGACGCCAATTTTTTATCATCATCAATAGATTTTACTGACATTTTTTTAAAAAAAACTCAGCAATTTAAATATATGCTATAAATTTCTATGTTTTTTTTGCTTTTAAATATAATTAAGGTATGGATATCCTGCATAGAGAACATGGGCAAACTATTTTAGAGATATCTTTGTTAATCGCAGTCTTAATATTGGTTATTTTGGCTGCTTCTCCATCATTGCGAAATTCTGTTTCAAATGTCTTTGTACGAACAGAAGAAGCCTTAAGTGTGGAAACTGAAGTCCATTCAGGAAGTGATCAACCTCCTTCCGACCCATCTCCAACGACTGTTATCTGGAAAGATGATTTGCAAAATTTGGATCAATGGAACAGCCTACAGGGAGATTGGGAAGCGTCTGAGGGTTTTATCCGAAATGTTTCTGATAGCGAAGGCAGGATCATGACTAATTATTCGGGTGAAGATTTTGTGGTTAGTATTGAGTCTGCGCATTTATTGCAGGGCAATGGTTATGGGGTGTGGCTGAGAGCAAGCAATGTTGATGAAGAAAATCATACACAAATCAATGGATACACTTTTCAATATGACCCAGGATTTTTAGATGGAGAATTTATCATTCGAAAATGGGAGGATGGGGTGGAGCAGGAGCCTCTTGCGCGTGTATCTGCAGAAGGGTTCAACTGGAATGACCCACATTCATTGAGAGTAGTGGCAGAAGGGGACACTTTTACGGTTTTTATCAATGATGAAGAAATGCTTTCTGCTCAGGATGATTCCTATGCTTCGGGATATGTGGGGTTGCGTACCTGGTCCAATACCCGTGTCGAAGTTTCAGGCTTTACAATAGAAGAAATCCCTGACGACGACTAGTTTTTCTTTGGGAGCTAAAAAATGTATGCAAAAAGAATAATATTTAAGATTTTTGCTATTGCTTGCATAATTAGCTTGTTGTCTATATTGCTGTTTCCTGTGCTATGCCCTGCAGGAGGAGTCCAACTTTTTGTTTTTAAGCAGTATCAATTCGGAGTATTTCCTCCGGGAAATTGGATTGATGGGTATAAGTCTGCAGTAGATCTCAAGATTACACAGCCAAGAATAATTTTTTCATGGAATGATTTTGAACCGGAAAAGGGTAAATTTAACCTCGAAAGATACGATGCTTTTATGAATTTTGCAACCAAAGTAAATTTCAAACCTATCGTTACTATACGAAGTGATTCTTCCTGGGGCACAAAGGGAGGTTTTCATCAAAGAGCATCGAGCCCTCCGATCGATATGCAGGACTATATAGAATTTGTCACTTTTTTAGCTGATCGATACAGGGGGCAAGTTGGTGGATGGCAGATTGAGAATGAGATTTATGATCATAGTACTTTTTGGGATGGAACAAGAGAGGAATACATTGATTTGTTGCAAAATGCTTACCAGGCCATTAAAAAAGTGGACCCTGCTGGCAAAGTTGTCTTGAACGGCATTGCAAATTATTTATTTGTAGAGGTTCAGAAAGGCAATGAAGAGGCAACAGAGTTTCTGGACTTTTTGATGAGCCATGGTGATTATTTTGATGTGATTGATTTTCATTACTATTTGGAGCCTGATCATATCATTTCTACGGTAGATATTTTAAATAACCTTATGGAAAAATATGGTTACACCAAGCCTTTGATTATCACTGAAGCTGGAGATCTTGATTTGAGGCTGTTTAGTCAACATCTCATTTACGCAAGGACGAAAGAAGGCAGTCCTGTGCCAGTGGTTGAAAAACTCCTTGAAATAAAGGATGTTAGAGACAAGCTGTCTGAGCTTTTAAGTAGAGATGGTGATCGAAGTAGCGATTTGATCACATTTGCTACTTTTTTAAGCGAGAACCATAGATCCCGACCTATCATTGAAAAATATCAAGCTGAGAATTTGGTTAAACGGGTTTGTCTGGCTTTTAGCCTGGGTATTGAGTCGTTTAATTGGTTGGGAATGATAGAGCTCAGAGAGCCTGACACCCCGGATTGGTTTTTTGCTATCATGCCTTTGATGAATCATGATGGAACACACAAACCTGCTTATTACACTTACAAACTTTTGATTGATAAATTGGAAGACATTCATAGTGCTGTTAGAATAAACGAACATGTTGTTCGATTTTATTATAAGGATTTCAGGCCTCCTGTATATATTGCCTGGACTGATGACGGAGAGGAAAAAATCATTGACCTGTCCGATGAAGTGGCTGGCGAAATCGAGTTGTTGAGAATTATAACCAAAAGGGGTCAAACAGATGAGGATGCTGTAGTTGAGAAAGTTAGATCTGATGCAATCCCTATAAGCAGTACCCCTATCATCTTGTCAAAATCTTTCCTGGATTAAGATAAAAATACCTCCATGGCTTTTCATGTTTTTTTGGATTTTTAATTTAGGGTTGACTTATATAAATTAGTTGGATATATTTTAATTTAGTGTATCCTTAAATAAATGGGAGGTGATTTTTTTTGGCAGAGTTGGTTGAGATCTTAAAAGCGCTATCAGACGAATCGCGATTGAAATTGGTGGAGCTTTTGTTGAGACGCGACTATTGCGTGGGAGCTCTGGCAAAACATTTGAGCCTAAGCGAATCTGCAGTGTCTCAGCATCTTAAAGTCCTTCGAATGGCTGACATAGTCAAAGGCGAAAAACGGGGCTATTTTACCCATTACTGGGTGGATCGCGATCTTATATGCAGGGTAGCCGAACAGCTCAAAAAATTGTCTCAAGTGCAACTCGAAGTGAAAAAATGCCAGAAAAATTCATCCCATCAGGATCAATGTTGCAGAAAGGAGGGGGCGAAACATGAGTGATTGCAAATGTCAGCACCCTGAGCTTAAGCCAAAAGATGGTAGCAAGTGCAGTGCTGAGCTGATCAAAAAATGCCACGGAGATGAAAAACATCATCCTTGCGAAACCAAAAAAGAAGAAGAAAAAAAGTAAGCATGGTTGAAGTTACCAATTTATGCAAGAAGTTTAATTCTTTTGAGGCAGTTCGAGGGGTATCTTTTTCGATCCAAAAGGGTGAGATTTTTGGATTTTTGGGTCCCAATGGGGCAGGTAAAACTACGACGATCAACATGATGACTGGGTTGACCCTGCCCTCCTCGGGCAATATCAAAATTGCAGGCTTTGATGGTATTCGTGAGATTAAAAAAGTTCAGGGCAATATTGGAATTGTGCCCGATGAAAGCAATCTGTATGATGAGCTGAGTGGACGGGACAATTTGATGTTTTGCGCCTCCCTTTATGGCATGGAAAAAGCAAAGCGTGAAGTGCGGACCCAAATGCTTTTGAAGCAATTTGGTCTGGATCAAACGGGAAAAAAACTATTCAAGCATTTTTCCAAAGGCATGAAGCGCAAGTTGACTATAGCGGCTGGAATTATCCATGAGCCCAAAATCCTCTTTTTGGATGAGCCCACTACCGGCATTGATGTGGAAAGTGCTCGTCAAATACGACAATTGATTCAGGATTTGAATGCTCAGGGTTGCACGATTTTTCTGACCACTCACTACATTGAAGAAGCAGAGCGACTTTGCGACCGCATCGGTTTTATAGTGGACGGGCAAATGGTAGCGTTGGGCAATCTGGATGAATTGATGGGAGAAGTTCAAAAAGAGCACCAGATGATTTTTACTTTTGAGCAGGGAACTCATTCTTTGGAAAAAAGTATGTCCCAGTCTTTTCCTGAGCTAAGTGTTTATCGTATCAATGAACATAGTATTCGTATCAGCTCAGATGAAAAGATCAGTCTGATGCCTATTATGAAGTTTCTTGAACAGGAAAAAGTGCTTCCAAGGGAAGCTCGAATTATGAAGCCTTCGCTGGAAGATGTCTTTATCAAAATTACGGGAATAGGGCTGGACAAAATGAAAAAAGAAAAAGAGGGCAAAAAGAAATGAAAAAGGCCATAGCTTTTTGGGGGATCCTGATGAAAGATATGAAGACTTATTACCTGAAGCCTCCCAATATTAGCTGGGGCATTATCTTTCCTGTTTCCTGGACTTTGATGTTTTTTCTTCGCTCTTCTATTGAAGTTGATATACGAGGGATCTTGCCTGGCGTGATGGCTTTATCGATATTGTTTGGCACGACTTCCATGCTGGCGGTCACCATTACATTTGAGCGAAGGAGCCGATCTTTTGAGCGTTTGCTCCTGGCCCCCATCAGTCTGAAACTGCTCATGCTCGCAAAAACCAGTGGAGCTATATTTTTTGGCTTGGTTAATGCTTTTATTCCTGTATTGTTTGCTTCTTTTTTTATATCTCTTCAAGGCATTCAGTGGTTGCCCCTGTTTTTTGCGGTCTTGCTGATTGCTGTTACCTCCACCTTTTTAGGCTTGTTCATAGCTGTGGCTGTTAATGAAGTCTTTGAAGCGCAGACTTTTTCCAATTTTTTCCGCTTTCCCATGATGTTTTTGTGTGGCCTTTTTATCCCTGTGCAAGCCCTCCCTCTGTTTCTTCAGCCCGTTTCCTTTGTTTTGCCCCTGACCTACGGGGTGGATATATTGAAAAATGCTATCAATGGAGATGGTTTTATGAGTTTTGGCATCAGCTTGCCCATCTTGCTCGGATTTGGTTTGGTCCTGTTTTTCCTCAGCACGCGCAATATTCAAAAAAAGTGGATATATTAGCTTGCAAAAATCTTTATTTTCATATATATAAAAGTAAAACATAAAGCAAAATTTATAATTTTTTGCTTGATAATTTTATCATTTGAATTGTTTTTTATGACCTTCAGCTCAAAGGAGGGTTTTTATGAACATGAGAAAAGTATGGGTCTTTTTGTTGGTCTTTACCTTATTGCCCTGGGTGTTTCCTGCTCCTTCAGTCCATGCACTCAAGGATTTTGAAGTTACGGTAAATCCTGCTTTGCCGGGAGTGCAAGCGGAGTATAAGTTTTACTTTACGATAG
>PXBT01000001.1 GCA_003566815.1 Caldisericota bacterium | reverse complement strand
TGTACGTTTTCTTGTTGTAGAAGTCCCATCTTTTTTCAATATCGGGTATGTCACCGATATAGAGCATACCATCCTGCCTGAGGCCCGCCCACGAATTTGAGACAATTTTGGTCATTTCCAGCTCTGAAAAGTGCTGAGCGGAGAAATAGAGCAGTATCCTGTCGTACGATTCTTTTTGAATAGAGAAGCTCAGAACATCGGAATGGATTTTCTCCACGTTCCCGTCGTGCACTACAAACGAATCAAGCAATTTTTTTGAGTAGTCCACTGCCACCACTGAATCTACGTGTTTTGCAATTTCAGCGGTCACAAGTCCATTTCCGGCACACAACTCCAATACCCTGTGGTCAGGGTTTAGCTGTAATTTCTCCTTGATAAATTGCAACGTATCAACCCATACCTCTTTCTCAATTGTTTTCCCAAACTTTGTTCTTCCAACCTGGTTTTGAGGATCTTCATTTTCCGTGATTTCACCCTCTTTCCAAAAAGTTCTCCAATAATCTTCTGTCATTATTCTTATGATGAGTATTTACATAGTTTCTGGCTACACATTTAAGATAGATTTGGAACGCATTTGATTTGAATTATCAGTTCATGTGAAGCAATAAAAATCAGGTTCTATGTTGATACGTATGGGTTGATTAACCTCTTAGCCAGCAATAAAATGTTTCCCATGATACTTTTTGGCGTCAAAAAGTATCCAAAAACCGCTGGTCGGGGGAATTGCTCCCTCGCAGGTCTGGCGCCGCTTTGGGATGTAAATAGCAATGGTCCATACGTCTTATAGCTTGGAATCACAGATCGATCCGGCATGCTGTTTACAAGCGATCCCATGCGCTCTGCCATCCCTATCCGGCTCGCTCACAATTCCAAGGCCAGGAAGCGTCCGGTCTTGAAAGTATTTATAAGCCATGTAATTAACGTTTTTCAATGCATTGACTTGCATTATTGTATTTATAAAAATCAGAAAACATATCGAACTCTGAATAAAATGAATCCAGCCATACGAATCGGCATAGAGCCAAAAAACACTTTTGTAAATGATGACAGAGTACTTTATAACATCTAAGCAACCAATTCGAATTTGCTCATATTCATTGTGGCTACTCAGCTTTCATTCACCAGCGCCATTTCCCTGAACTCGCTGTTGCTGCTTACGAGGCTATCATACGATCCCTGGTCCACTATTTTTCCATCTTTCATCAGATAGAGTATATCACAGTTTTCAACGGTTGTAAGACGGTGGGCAATCATAATCACCGTTTTTCTACCCTTTAAAGACTCAATAGCAAAAGTAATTTCTTTTTCCGTAATGTTATCGAGTGCAGATGTGGCTTCATCCATCACCAGAACCTGAGGGTCGTGATAGAGTGCACGTGCAATTCCTATTCGCTGCCGTTGCCCTCCGGAAATCCTTGTTCCATTTTCACCAATCAAGGTATCAAGCCCGTCAGGCAGGCGAGCTACCATCTCGTTTAACTGCGCTGATTGTATCGCTCTTGTCACTTTGTCGTCATCAATGTTATCTTCAGGTATTCCAAATGCAACGTTGTTACGAAGCGTATCATCAGCAAGATAGATAGTCTGAGGTATGTAGCCGATATTTTTCTGCCATGCTGATAACCGTTCCTGAATGTCCAGACCGTCCACCTTAATTGTACCAGAAACAGGAGTTAAAAGACCCAGAATAATGTCGACGATGGTAGTTTTCCCGGCACCGGATTCACCAACAAACGCGATCGCTTTACCGGCCGGTACCGTAAAACTAACCTGATCGAGTACTTTTTCAACGGCACCAGGATATCTGTAAACAATATTATTTGCCTCAATAGAATCTGTGAATTGAACAGGTTCCTGCTTTTGCCGGTCGGCTACAAAATTTTTATTATATTTCTCAAGCTCCTTAAGATCATCATATACGGGGTCTAAGGCTACAACATTATACCGAAGCCCCGTATAAAGTGCGCTGAGTTGCTGTACTGCTGGCATCAGTCGTACAGTTGCCATCGCAAAAAGTGTGAGAATGGGTATGATAGCAGCCATGGATCGTCCCTGCCACACCATTATGGCAGAAATCAACATCATGCATAGAACGGCTGTTGTCTCAACCACAGGTTTAGGAATTTGTTTGATATAATGGATATATGTTTGAAGCAGGCTGCTTTCCCGTGCTTCTGTCTTGAATTGATCTGCAAAATATTTTTCCCTGTTGAGAACCCGTGCATCCTTGATCCCTCCAATTCCCTGCTGTACTGCCTGTATCATATTTCGGCGGTGTACTTGCTCCTGTTCTCCGAATTTTTTTACTTTTTTTTGAGTTAAAAGAAGAAAGCTGCCTGCTCCTATTCCGGAAAAAAAGATTACCATTAGAGAGATCAAGGGTTCCATGATAAGCAAAAATAGCAGTATGGAGAGAGCCATCAACCCCTCACGGCTTATTTTCAGTAAAGTAGATAAGACTGAATTAATAATAATACCAACCTCTATGTTGGTATTGCGGAGCAGCTCGGAAGTATTTCTCCCCAGGTGAAACGTGTAGGGGGCCTGCATGTATGAATTCATCAGACGGTGACTTAACAGGTAGCGTCTGTTGAAAATGTATTTTGCTTCTGTGTAGTTGAATAAAAGCGAATATGCACCTTTCAGAATAAAGATTCCGACCAAAGCGACAGAACCATAGATTAGTAGGTCCCTGTCTGTAGTAATATTCAAGAGCTCCCACAGCCCGATTAATGGCTCATATTGTAACACACGTTCCGGTGCAGCAATAAATGATACAAATGCCGGTATCATCCCGATACCGATTACCTCTAAACCTGCAGCGATCATCATCATGACCAACAGGAGTGATAACTTGATGTAATCCCCGTCAGGCAGGATATAAAGAATTTTTTTTATGGTATCTTTCAAAATGTTTCCGCTCTTTCTTGTTGAACTGCCAAGTTAACAAAACGCTCTCTAAATGCTGTAATTTGAATTTTTTAATCAGAATCGAAGCGACAGGGTGAAAACAGCCCCCTGCGCGGTTCCAAGAGTGTTCCATTTCATATCCTCCCACAGCGGTTCTCCTCTGCCGAATATACCGTCATAGATCAGCTCTTTTGCAATTCCTGCTCCCAGGGTAATCAGGATCGATTTCCACCAGGAGTCGGTA
>PXBT01000111.1 GCA_003566815.1 Caldisericota bacterium | reverse complement strand
GAATGCTTGAACCCTGTATATTGACAGGAATAGATGTTGACAGGTAGGGCTTTGGTGTTGGCTCAAAAGCTCCTCCAGACATTCTAAATTCGGCGCCATCCATCTTTAGCTGTATATGAAAATTTCCATCAGGCAGGAACTCATTGCCCATCAGATCTTTTCCGTCCCACATAAAAGAATAATTTCCTACGGGCATGTTTTTGCCTCTGAAAATCGTACCCCAAACTTCCCCTGAGCTGTCAATCACATTAGCATTCAGAATATAGGCATAGTTTTGAAAATTAATATCAGTGTTTTCTCCTGTAATGGCATAATAGCTTCCTGTATTAATGCGAAAAGATACAAGAGCTTTGTCCATTCGTTGATTGCACAAGGTATCTTTTGAGATTTTCAAGTGTGTAATGGGCTCATCAATCGGTTCAAGGCTGTCGCGATACAAAATAAAAGGAATGCGAATGGTGGAAGTATGAATATTCATGCGCTCAATGCCTTCTACTTCTATCCAGATAGCTCCTTCATATTTTCGTTCAATGAAAAAATCTTTATCAGCCAGGAAAGAAATAGAGAAAGTTGATTGCTGGTTTTGATTTATAGATAAATTAGAGGGATTGATATTAAATTCAATTGGATTTTCTTCACCTCGAAGGTTAAAAACTTCAGTCCTAATGGAGATATTAAGATTGTTATCATGAACATTTTTAATGGAAAAGGAAATAGATTCTCCTTCATCCTTAATGTTGCGCATGAGAGAAGGAGGCTGCACAATTACAGGACTTTCAATTGCTGATGCAACATTTAAATTTCCTGCTCCCTGATAAAAATATGAGAGAGCTTCATCGGTAATGGGGTTATACATTAAGTCGGAAGTGTTCATAATGACTGCTTTAATTTCTTCAGGGGTCCACTGAGGGTGCGCCTGCCTTATCAGAGCTACGCCTCCCGAGACAATGGGTGTAGACATCGATGTTCCATCAGTGTCAAAATAATGGGGAGTATAAATTTCGCGTCCGTCTTCTATGGTCATGGACAAATAAGTTGAGCGTATCATTTTTCCTGGAGCTGAAATTTCAGGCTTAAAAATATTGTCATCAGCGCTATAGCAGGGCCCCACTGAGGTAAAGTCAGATACGGTGAGGGTGCCTTGAGCTGGAAATTCAAGCCTGCCTCGGTCATTTATGACATGTTTTTTAATCATTTCTGCCGTCATATGTCCAATAAAAAGAAAAGGAGCAAAGTCAAACTCATATGGATTTTCTATATAGTCAGGTAACTGGGGGTTTGAAAAATTACCTAGTGTAGGTGAAAATCCAAATTCATTGGGATAATTGTAAACTATTGCCCCAACAGCACCAGCTTCTTTTGCATTCATGTTTTTCTCAAAAAAAGTTATGGGATCTTCCAAAGGGCCGCGAGAAATTAATGCAATTTTTCCTCTTGCATCAGTTCTTCTCATATCTTCTTTTGTGCCGTGACCAAAATCAACCACCTCAATGCCTGACAATGATCTGTCAAAAAGAGGAGTATATAAACCATGGTCAGCTTGAATAGATCTTACAAAGCCATCAGATCTAATGATTTCCATATTTTGCACCGTACGGTCTGCTGAAGCAGCTACTTGTATGACAGGCTCATAAACACCTGGCGCACTTAGAGTGTTGGTGACTTCCCTGTGTCTTGAACCATTGTTGCCGGCAGAAGCAACAACTACCACTCCAGCATTTGTTGCGTTTTTCGTAGCCATGTAGTAGGGGTTGTCCGGATCAATGGAAGCTACAGGCTGCTGGTTGCCTAAAGATAAATTAATCACATGGCATCCGTCAACCACCGATTGGTCGATGGCTTTGATAACATTGGCCGGGCTAGCCAGGCTTCCATCAGATGAAAACACCTTGTAGCCAAAAAGATTGGATTCCGGAGCCATGCCCCTGAAATACGGATTGGAAGGATGATTGCCTGAGGATATGCCTGCTACATGGGTGCCATGGGGTGTATAAAAATCATCAAAAAAATCCTCATTGTCATCGGAAAAATCGTATCCTCCAAGAATTTTGCTGGTGGGGGTGAAATCATACTCATCACGGAACATGGGCCGTTCAACTTCTTCCCTGTTAAATTCAATGTTGTAATAATCCAGACCGCTGTCAATAATTCCTATTACAATTCCCTGTCCATCATATGGGACATTTGTTCCTAGGTCGCGCATTCTCCATACAGTAGCAGCATGCACTGTTCTTGCAGCTATTTTTCTATGTGGCTCCGCCAAGTCCCGAGTGAAAAAAATACCTTTAATTTGAGAATATTTTTTTAACAAAGGGATGTTGTAACCTCTGATTCTTATGGCCAATCCATTAAGAACAACCTGATATTGATGTACTATTTCAAAAGAAATTTGCTGGCTCAATGTTGCAATAAAATGATCCTGGTAGGCTTTAAGGCTATCAATGTATTCATCATCCAGCTCAATAAATCCATTTTTGCAAGTTTCTGATCTTGAATGAAACTGAGCACTTCGCGAAGAATAGCTGACAGCATCTTCACCATTTAAGGTAACAATCACTACTTCTTCTCTTGAGGAATGCATTACAGCGTGAAGAAAATCAGGATCAATTTTTTCTCTCAAGCTTACATTGGCTTTGACCAATGGGCTTGAAAAAATAGTGGCAATAAAGAACATGCACATGAAAATAGAAATCAACCGTTGATAAAAATTCACTAAAACCTCCTATAGACCTGAAGAACCAAAACCATTTCCTCCTCGGTCTGTTTCATTTAAATTCTCTTCTACCAAGCTTAAATTAAGCTTATAAATAGGAATAACCAATAATTGCGCTATTCTTGTATGCAAAGGAAGCAATACTTTTTCCTTTCCCATATTTACTATTATAGCAGAAATTTCTCCCCGATATGAAGAATCAATAACCCCCCATGAGTTGACCAAACCTATTCCAAACTTATGAGCAAGACCTGAACGAGGAGCAATTGCGCCCAAAAAACCATTGGGGATTTCAAGAGAACAGCCAAATGGGATTTTTTTTCTTTCACCAGCCATTCGAAAAATGCCATTTGTTTCTGATTGACCAATAATGCTTTTTAAAAAGAGAGCATTTCGAGTGCTTGATGAAGTTGCATATTCTGAAACAACAGGGGAATATGT
>PXBT01000027.1 GCA_003566815.1 Caldisericota bacterium | reverse complement strand
TATTCATCATGGTATATGCTGCCATGGGCTCAGAACGTGACCTGATACTGAATGATTCCATAAGCATTTTATGGAAAGTAGGGGCATTGTACATACTAGCAATATTGCTGCATTTTCTTGGATACCTTATAGGAAAAAACCATAATAAAGAAAAGAAAATAGCAATTATCGTTGGACTGGCATATAAGAATAACGGAATGGCAATTGTGCTGGCGGCCATTCACTTCCATCCATCAATCCTTATACTGATGATTCTTTCCGAGTTTCCATGGGCCACAACACTGGCACCATTCAGAAGGGTAATAAGATATTTGTAAAGTAATATAAAAGGTTACTTTTGGTTTCTTCTTCAGATGATTTTCTGATATCCAATATGGGAATAATTAAAGGTGCAATTTTTATCATCCTGACCATGGTTTCAGCTTTCCTGGTGAATGAGCATTTATAAGAGCCCGGGCAAGAACCACAGAGGAATCTATGACCGGCAAACCCTGAAAGTAGCGATGAGTATAAATAAGTGACAGGTCTGTGCATCCCAGGACAATCAGCTCTGCTCCGCTTTTTACCAGAGAAGTGGCTGCACTTTTCAAAATTTCAACTGCCCTTTCGGGGATAATACCGGCATTGGATTTAACCCCATAATACGGATTGTAAATAGCCTGATGCATATCTTCCTGTTCCTCTTCGGAAACATTGACTGTTTCCAGTCCAAACTTATTAAGCATATCATATTGGCGGGTCAGGTATGTACCTGTTGTGCCAAGTATACCGACTTTTTTACGGTCCGGATAATTAAAGGTGATAAAATTTCCAACCTCTTCGATTATATGAAGCAGCCTGATATCTGATTTCCGCTTTTCCAGCTCAGATACGATCACATCAAATATCTGTGGTGCATGGGCTGAATTGCAGGCCAATGCGACAATAGTTACTCCAATTGACTCCATATCGGTTAATATCCGGATAATACCATCAGCAGGATTGGTTTTTATCTTTCCGGTTATATATTCAGTACGATCAGGTATGTATCCCGGAGCAGAATAGAGTATCTGTGGCAGATGGTCCTGATCCTTCCCTGCAATAGTATGGTTCATTATATTCCCCGAAAGGGCGATGCCAGCATAGGGTCCCATCCCTCCCACTATTCCAATTAGACCTTTTTTCACGTGTTTATAATTTGATTTTTAATTATCACATGGAAGTCATCATGATAATCATCTTTCTGTGCCCCAATAGTTTTTTATAAACAGACTCTGTATATTAATACAACTTCTTTTTACAAGTTATTTTATTGTAGATTAATTGCATTGCATCCTAACATTAACCTTCGGTTGATCTCACATGCAATATACTTCTCATTGTTGATTACAAAACTGATGTGGCATTGACCTTTGGTCGAACTCACATGCTATGAATCTCTCATTTGTCAAAATTCATCAGATGTGACTTTCTGATTCAGACACTGACTTTACAGACAAACACTATTTGAGTCTGTCCCCTTCACCGGTCTGGTAAATCATATCCTCATCTCCAATATAAGGCCTGTCCCATATATGCCCCATTTCCCTGTCCATTGTGAGAGGGTAAAGGTGCTGGCCTCCGTTTACATAACTGATTTTAGTTATATCAGCAGGACCCCAGCCCGGGACTTCAATCTTTACAATGGTTCCCGGATATTCATCACCGGCAATACCTGTTTCATAATAACCCCTGAAAAAGTGAACCCTTGTTTTGTGCACCACAATATCCAGCTCATCGAAATCAATTCCAAGGTTTGAGTGCCAGTTGGGCGATGTGATCTGTCTCAGGCTGGGAGTTACAACAATCCGGTTATTGGTTCCAAAAAGCAATACCAGGTGACGCCGGTCAATAAATTCAATTACAGCATTATCAAGCACAACAGGCTCACCTGCAAATGTATCAGTTGTTCCTCCAATTTCAATGGAACCTGTGCGATCACCTGGCTTTAGTCCTTTTGCAGTTATTTCATGGAAAAGATCGTAATCTGTCAAAGTGCCAATACAAAAATTGGATGCGCCCTGTCTGATCAGTTCATTGGTTATCCATGTGGCTCCGCCGGTACGGTCGCAGCCATCGGCCACTACCACAGGTGCCTCCCCATGTTTAACAGCCTCCATAACTCTTCTCACACCACTTTCAACATTATATATATCCTTAAATACAAAATCCTCCCGGTGACGCCAGATGAATTCATTCATGTCATCGGCAATACTTTCGGCAAGAGCATCATCATTATTGGTTACCACATAGACAGACGCACCGTTATTGGGAACATCTGCATAAGCAAATCCGAAATTGACTGAAACATACACATCTTCCTGGCGGTTTTCCCATCTTCTTGCCCGTTCCATTATTTCCCTTGCAGGATACCGGATGGTTCCCTGAAAAAAGCTTGGAGTAATGATGCCGGGTTTCCTCGTGGCAACCACAGGATTATAGGCACCTTTTAAAGCCCTGTTCATGACATCCGCAGCACGTTGCCCCATCAGGGTAGCGTCATAATGAGGAAACCTCTTTACAGAAAAAACAGCATCAGCGGCATTATCTGCAACAAGCTCGGCATCCACACAGGCATGCAGGTCAAGGGTAACGGTGATAATCGCGTCAGGACCAACAATCTGTCTGACTATTCTTGCCATTTCGGCCTCGGGTCTGGCAATGCCAACAACTGCCATGGAGCCGTGAAGAGCAAGATGAACACCGTCAAAGGGGCCTTTTTCCGACAGATCGGCTATCATTTTTTCGGTGTAGTAATCCCACACCTCCTTCGAATTCCAGCTACGTGAAGTTCCTCCCTCGGGCATACCGGCAGGAGAAGTTATACCCACCAGTTCAAGTCCGCCATAGGCTTCCATCCGTGCCTCAAAACCACCAGTATAACCGGTACTCCGGCCCAAAAAACGATCAGATGCAGGTCCCGTGGCAAGCCAATCCGCCAGTCCGGCCGGTTCAGGGCAATAGGTACAGGTTTCATGCACAAATGATAATATCCCGATACGATAGATTTTTTCTCTGGCAGGGATTTTTCTTTCAGAAAGATTCTGGGCGGATAACATGTATGGGGAAAATCCGGAAAAGAAAATCAGAAGTGAAACAAAAACTAAACGGTTTGCTGATTTTATTTTGAACTAGGGAAAGGAACTCTACCTTTTTC
>PXBT01000140.1 GCA_003566815.1 Caldisericota bacterium | reverse complement strand
CTGGGGATGTGTTGTCAGGTATGATAAGTGCTTTTGCAACTCAATCACAACACTTACATGATGCTTGCGTGCTTGGATCAATCTTGCATGGATATGCAGGAACTCTTGCCTCAAACGATCTTACTGAATGGTCAATGACAGCAGGGGACTTGATAGAGCAGATACCTGCTTCAATAAAGGCTATTAAAAGCTAACCTGGCAAGTACAAAAAGTTTTCATCATTCTCTTTGAAAGTAGCTTAAGGCAATGATTTAATGATCAGAGATGCAACATTAGGGAAAGATGTCATAAATGAATCTTGTGGTTGCCAATTTGAAGCTCGATGACATTAGGATGTGTTTCATTTTTCTCAAGTGAGTCAATCTCAAAAAAAAGCACAAGATTGTGAAGACAGTCTGTTGCAAAAAGAAGATTGTCAGGACCTTTGCAAATAAAAGTCAACCCAGGCCATTGCAACTCAGATGCCCATAGCAAACGACCCAGCATATCAAACTTCTGGATTCGACCATTGTAAGTTTCAGCAACATATATATGATCTTCCTGATTTACCCATAATCCCTGAGGAGCATTGAGTTGACCTGGAAGATGACCTTCAGTTCCAATTTTTCTAATAAAACTTCCATCTTTATTCAAAATATGAATTTCATTTGAACCAGTAACGCTAATGATCATATGATCTGAAGAGGTTATATCAATGCCTACGGGCCAAAAACCATCAACAAAAAATGTTTCTTTATGTTGCACTTCAAGCTCATCAATGTTATCAATGTTGATCCTGCTTATCGTCGAATTAGCTGAATTAACGACTAATAACTCATGAGATCTGTTCAGCGACAATCCCTGAGGAAAACTAAAGCCTTCATCAATGGAGTAAATAAAATTATAATGCTGGTCATAAACATGCACCAGATGGTTTGCCATGTCGCTAATAAAAATATAGCCTCGATCATCAATAATGATGTCAGCAGGTTTGCTTGCACATTGATTTAATGCTTTAATCTTTACTCTATTTTTCAAGTTTCCTTTTTGATCCAGCACTACAAAATCACTATAGTTGCTATTAACGATGAGCAAATTACCTTCAGCATCCAGGGTAATTCCCTGAGGGTTGCTCAGGTAATGATAAAAATCTTCTTGCTTCATATCATATAGGTAGATACCTGCATGATAAACATGAAGTACGTTTTTCTTTTCATCCATGCAAATTATTTTATTAAAAACACCGTCAAGATAGTAAATACGATTATGACCTGCTGCTACTCCGGAAGGGATAATGACTTCGCTTTCTCGCATTTCTCTGCCTACGAGGGGAAAGCTTGCAACAGTATCAACAAATTCAATTCTGTTTTGAACTTGTGTTGAAAGTTTGAATCTTTGCACAGCAGCTCCCCGGAAATCATCGACACCAGAAACAAAAAGATAGGGATAGTCAATATAAAAATCAATGCAAATGTCAGGAAGATTGTGCTCTTGATGACCACTTTTAAGTATTTTTCTTTGAAAAATACCTTCTTTATTATATGAATAAATATTGGATTTACGCTCTTGGTAGTCAACAAACAATACATAGATATTTCCATTCAGGTCGTTGTCGATGGCAATAGGCCCTTGATGGCTGTGGGCAGGAAAAACTCGATGGTCTTCAGAAAATTTTTTTTGGTATTCACCTTCAGTTGAAAATAACTTGACTCCATTGCTAAAATCTGCAATAAGAAGATTTTTTGAATCCAGGAAAGTTGTTGAGACTGGAGTATGAAGCTGACCTGATTCAGATCCTTTTTCGCCAAATGTGGACATCAATGTGCCTTGATGGTCAAAAATTTGTATGCGTCCTAAAAAAGAATCTACAGCATAGATATGATTGTTTTTATCAATAGAAATACCAGTAAGATATTGAAATTGTCCCAAATCAGACCCAATGCTTCCAATAGAATAAAGAGGCTTTAAATCGGGAGAAAAGACTTCAATTTGACCTTCAGCGCTATCCGCTACATAAATGTTACCTTTGGTGTCTGTAGCAAGTTCTTGTTTAAATAATGGGTAAAACTGAGCGCCATCTTGAGAAGCCATTCGAAAAATGCCATTTGTTTCTGATTGACCAATAATGCTTTTTAAAAAGAGAGCATTTCGAGTGCTTGATGAAGTTGCATATTCTGAAACAACAGGGGAATATGTAAAAAAAAACATAAAGCAACTAAAAATGCTCTCTTAATCATACTTAATCCTCTTTGGTGAAATGTTTTGCAAACAAAACCAGGTCCGCAGCATCAATAATTAAATCGTTATTTAAGTCAAAACGTTCGTCCCAGTTGGGATCTCTGAAGGTTGTTCCCAGTTGTTGGGCAAGTAATTTTAGATCATGTATATCAACAACGCCGTCCTCATTGAAATCGCCAATCAATATGTCTTCATCTGATGAATGAATAGTGATAGGATTAACTCTGATAAGGGCTCTGCGAGTTTTTCCTTCTTTATCGGATATATGTATATTGGTAATGTTAATCATGGCTTCCCCTCTTCTTCGAGCTCTCATGAGGAAGGACACAACCACAGATCGTTCTCCAACCAACTCAGGATTTCTGGAAGCTCTTACAGTAACATCTCTTCGAGTTTGTCGAATGTGTCTGGAGGGGTCAAAATTTTCAGGATCAATAAAATTACCTTCTTTGATTTCAATAATTTCCAAATGCGCCGAAAATTCAAAGGTGAAGTTTAATTCATTAACATCAAGCATTTCAGCAAATCCAATATCAAATCGAAATTCCTGATCCACTTTCAAATCTGATGGAGCGCTAAAAGTTAAGATTGGAGGCTGAGGAATGCTTGAACCCTGTATATTGACAGGAATAGATGTTGATAGGTAGGGCCTGGGAATTTGTTCAAATGATCCTCCTGATACTTGAAATTCAATGCCACTAATTTCAATTTGTATATGAAAATTTCCATCAGGCAGGAACTCATTGCCCATCAGATCTTTTCCATCCCACATAAAAGAATAATTTCCTACGGGCATGTTTTCACCTCTGAAAATCGTACCCCAAACTTCCCCTGAGCTGTCAATTATATTTACATCCAAGTCGTAAGCATAATTTTGATAGTTTATTTGAGTATCATCTCCAGTTATGCCACGATAGCTTCCTGTATTAATGCGAAAAGATACAAGAGCTTTGTCCATT
>PXBT01000044.1 GCA_003566815.1 Caldisericota bacterium | reverse complement strand
TACAGTTCCAAAAAATATAACTTTGGGAGTAACTGAATTACAATATATATTGTTAGTTAATGTTGATGTTTCAGGTATATTACCGACAACAACAAAAGGAGATTTAATAGTTTATGATAATATAGAGAATGTTAGATTACCAGTAGGAACCGATGGACAAATATTATCATCAAATTCATTAGAGGATACAGGTTTAGAATGGATAGATCCAACAGGAGGAGGAACAATAAATACATTATCTCCTATTGTAGGAAATGGAAGTCCTATAGACCCAGTAAAATTAGAAAATGGTAATACAATGGGACAAGTATTATTTTGGGATCAATCTATTCCAGAATGGAAATTTGGTTCTAATTTTCCTTATGAAGTAACAGTAGGTGATGGTGGACAGTTTTCAAATGTTTCTGATGCATTGGACGCTGGATTTTCCAGAATCTTTATTGTTGGTAATACAAATGATTCTTCATTTGAAGTAACAGCCGAATCTTTGGATATAGGAATGGTTGGATTAATTACATGGACTATTACTGGAATAATAACACTTAATATGACTTCTCCAACTTTATTAGCAAGAATCAATATCCAAGGTTCAGGATTAAGTAGAATAGATTACGATACAGAAACATCAATCGGACTTTTTAATAATATTACAACAAATCCTGTTAAAGCTATATTTAATGGTCTATTTATTAGAAATAATCAAAATACACATGATAATCAATCACTTACATCAGGACCATCGCTAATTCAAATGAATATGTGTTTTTTTCAGAATTATGCTGGAACAGATGGTTGTGGTGTTAATATTGGAGGGAATTCAGGATTTATTAGTAACTGTGTATTTTTTGTTAGAGGTACAAACGCTTTAACTGTTAATGATTGCCAGGCTATAGATATTGTTATTGAAAATTTTGATCCGGAGAATCCAGGTAGTATTCCACCTGTATATAATCCAACAGATACTTGGGTTGAAATAGCCAATGGCAGCAACATAATAAATTTTGTTGTTAATGTTAATGGTGGACGTATCCTAATTACAGAATCAAATTTAACAAATTGTAAAATACTTTCTGGAATCGGTAATGGTTGTGGTATTAGAATTTTACCTGGAGGAAATCGAGAAACTGTCATTAATGGTCTTATATCTGAATTTAGATCAAATCTCTTTGAAAATTTTGCAAAAAGTTTGCGTATCAGTAACAGCGTAATTGGAGGAAGAGCTGAATTTGGAAATGTATCCGATTTAGGAGATATTACCAATCGTGTTGTACATATCACTAATAGTCGTTTTTCACATTCAGAAGGTATGATTATAATTGGATCTGGTACTGAAATTCTTGTATCCAATTCAATCATTATCTCTATTCATATTATTCCATCAAATAATTCTATATCTCCAATAATTTTAATGTCAAATAATATAATTGCAAATTCAATTATTATTCAAGTAGATAACCCAGTTTCGTTCTTTGATAGAATAATTTTTAACAATTGCCGTTTTAGTTCTTTACAATATCAAGATTCAAATGAAGTTCCCATTGGGTCAACTTCTATTGTATCATTACCAAAATTTATTTCTTGTAATACTTTTGGAATGGTGATACCTGGTTTTTCTATACCAATACAAGGTTTATATGGTGTATTTCAGGATTGCAAATTTTTTGATAGCGTCGAAATTTTAGAAAATTCTGGCAATATTTCTTTTAAAAACTGTATATTTAATTCTGATGTATCACAACATGATTCTACATCTAATAATACTTTTGACCAATGCGAATTTAATAGTATCAATCTTAGTGTAAGTGAGAATAATAATGTAAGAAATTGTAATTTTAGACAACCTCCAGTTATCACATTAATATCTACAGGAACAAAATTATGCTTCTTAAATAATCGTTTGGCAGGTTCATCGTTTGTTAATAATATTACACCAACTTTTCCTGATTTAGATAACAGCGTAGCTTCAGCTTTTGGATTTCGTCCATACGATATATTTGGAAATCAACTTGCAACAGCAAATGATGCTGTAAATGGAGAAGACTTTATGGGATATTCTAATTTCGAACAACGTTTATCTCTTCCGCCTACTGGTATTAATAGAGCTATTGAATTTCAATGTGATACTGATGTTATTAGCAATAGATCTCTTATTATTGCGCCTTTATATGAAGCAAATCCACCAGATCCTCCTCCTTATGGAGTACAATCCGTATTTATATTTGGAACTACATGGAGATTTATAAATATGAATAACTTCGATCAAATTGAATCTGACCCATTATATACACAGGATGCGACAATTGGATATAAAGTATATTCCAACGGAGATGTTAAATGTTTTGTAAATGGAGTATCTGTAGGTACTCTACCAAATACAATGCCAGGAGATTTTATTGCAAATGCTGTTGCAAGATATGAATCTGATACAGCTCATACCCAAACAATTATTTTTGATATAAACGAAATGGAATATGGCGCGCAATATGATTCAAATAGCTACACTCAAGATGTTCCTCCAGTAGAAGATAGACCTTTATTCGTAGGTAATCATGTAATACCAGAAGATTTTCTAATGCATCCTTCTAGTACAGGAAATATATTTGAATAATTAAAAATATTTATTGTATTTAATATTTTTTTAATTTATTTTTTTATTTTGATTTATTATATTTAATTTTTAAATGAATTTTTCTAATTTATATTCTGTTGATGTTGCTACTACACTACCATTACCACAAGTTATTAGTAATGATTTTACATTAACTAATAATTCATTACCATTAGTTGATTTAATTATTGATGGTATAACACTTAATATTAATGATACTGTATTAGTTAAAGATCAAATTGATTCAACACAAAATGGATCATATAAAGTTATACAAATTCATAATTTACTTGAACCATTTATATTACAAAGAATATTTATTCAAAATTTTAATAATCAGACAACATTTATTATAAAAGGAGGAAATACTCTTTCACAAAATATATGGATTCATGATACTACTGTTCCAAAAAATATTACTTTAGGAGTAACTGAATTACAATATGTATTATTAGTTAATGTTGATGTTTCCGGTATATTACCAACAACGACAAAGGGAGATTTAATAGTTCATGATGATATTGAGAATGTTAGATTTCCTGTTGGAACAGATGGACAGATACTATCATCAAATTC
>PXBT01000210.1 GCA_003566815.1 Caldisericota bacterium | reverse complement strand
TCTCGTGCTTTTTCTCGTATGGTTTTCAAGGTATCATTAAACGCAAGATGCGCGGTGGGCTTGCCTTTATAAAGCCAGCTATCCATAATGCTCATGCCATAAAACAGCCCTTTGGGAAAGCCACGATAGTCAGCCTCTCTCAGTTGAAATTCATGAATGTTGATGGAGGCCTCGATCAGCTTGGGATCAATTCCATCAGCTGACAAGCTTTTAAGGGTATCTTGAATGATAGACAAAAAGGTTTCCTGGTGCTCAGGGTTGGAATTTTTGGCCAGAATTCCCATCAGCATCTGCTGGATATTTAAGTCCACAAAGCCTGAGATTTCCTCGGCAATATCGGCTTCCATCAGAGCTTTTTTGAGGGGAGAGGCCTGCGTGCCCAACAGGATATGCTCCAATATGCTCACACTCATGTATTGAAGAGAATCTGTTGCCTTTCCCACCACCAGACTCAAGTTGTGATAGGTTTTATTTTTTTCGCTGTCTTCGGGCCCAATGGGGTATTGAAGGGTCTGCCTCACGCTCTTTTGAAAGGGCTGTTCCAAAGCAATGACATCCTCAATAGTCTGGGCTGAGTAGTGGCTCAGATACTCCTTGTCCATGTACTCCAGCCATTCGGCAATATCCAGGTCGCCATATAGGTAAATATGACTGTTGCTGGGATGATAATACTTTTGATGATCCCCTATAAACTGCTCATAAGTGAGGCTGGGGATATGCTCGGGGTTTCCTCCCGACTCATATTGATAAATCGTGTTGGGAAAAAGCGTCCTGAATATAGCATTAAACAACAACTGCTCGGGCGAGGAATAGGCCCCTTTCATTTCATTGTACACAATGCCCTGAATGCCAAGGGGTTGGCCTTCCTGGGGAGGCACATAATGCCAGCCCTCCTGATAAAATATTTCTTTTTTCTGGTAAATATTGGGGTAAAAAACTGCATCCAGATACACATCCACCAGATTACGAAAATCGACCATATTTCGACTGGCCACAGGATATATGGTTTTATCTGGAAAGGTCATGGCATTGAGAAAAGTGTTAAGGGATCCCTTGGCCAGCTCAATAAAGGGCTCTTTAACAGGATATTTTTTCGATCCGCAAAGCACCGAATGCTCCAAAATATGAAAAACCCCGGTATGATCCGAGGGAGGCGTTTGAAAGGAAATGAAAAAAACCCGGTTGTCATCGTTATTTTTTAAAAATATGCATCTTGCCTGGGTCTTTTTGTGTTTAAAAATCCAGGCATCGGAAGCTACTTCTTCGACTCTTTCTTTTTCCACCAGTTCAAAGCTTGGGGGTATTTTTACATCGTTTTGACTCATATTGTCTCCATTTCATCCATCATTTTTTTTGTTAGCATGAAATAGAGTATAACCAGATTTTATACCTCATTCAATTGAACAATGTCCCACTCTTCTTTAGTCAGGAGTGATGGTGAAGACAATCGTAACCCTTTGAAGCCCAGCGTCCCACTCAACTTTTGCGCCAAACCCTTCACTAATAAATCTGACAGGCACAAAGGTTCTTCCGTTTCTAATTTCTGGAGCAACAGACAAGGTATGCGCTTTGTCGTCGATATAGGCTGTAGTGGATCCGATATCCAACCTGATGGTTTTGTCCGACAGCTTAACAATTATTCTTCCAGCCCCCATAGGTAGCCATTCCACCTCAGCATCAAAAGCCTCTCCTATAAAACGGAGAGGGACCATGGTGGTGCCCCGGCTGATATAGGGAGGCGCATCCAGCTGAAGTTCTTTTTCTTCAATGTAGGCTGTCGACCTTCCTATAAACAATTGAATGGTAATGGTAGGATTTTCCAACACTTCCACTATCATCGGAATATCCATATTTCCTCCATTGGATGCTATTCGCAATGTTGCCTGATAGGTGCCTGGACTTCTTCTTGAACTATCAAACCGGACTATAATTTCTTCGCTTTCGTTTGCTTTCAATGAAAAAGGCAGGGTAAACATTCTGAACTGTCTGTCTTTGTTGTTCTCAATGCTGGTTGTTACCTCCAATAAGCCACTACCCGTATTTTTTACCTCAACGATAAACTCAGCAGTCTGACCCAAATATATTTCCCTGATTATTTTTTTCTTTTCATCGACCTCGCTGACCCATGTTAGCTCCGGGGGCGTTTGCACAAGATTGATAGAAACATGGACCTCATAGGTATCATGCTCAGATCTTACAATGATCTTGTCGCGGTATATCTTGTTGGGCTCTTTCAGATGATTAAAATTTATTCCTACTTCAAATTGTTTCGTCTGCAGGGGTGATAGCATTATCTCGCGCTCTTTAATATTGATCCAGTTTGCCTCGGTCTGCGCCACAACTTTAACTTCTCTATCAGAGGTATTTTGCACTGCAATGCGACCTGTTTGCTCTTCCTTGAGATCTATATCCACAGACCCAAAATCTATCTCTTCGGTCAAGCAAAGAAAGGAATCTATCACTTCCGCATGCACCACTATTTTTTCACTTCCACCGTCAGAATCAATGATGACATGCCCTGTTTGTCTGTTGCTGGGGATACGCTCTGTATTGACGCTTACTTGCAGTTCTCCTCTATTGGAAGTGAATCCATGTCTATTGATAGTGACCCATCTCGCATCCGTTGAAATGCTTACTCTGATATCCCCCGGGTTTTCATTTGATATGACAACCGTCTCCACAGCTCTTTCATTTCTAAATATTCTCCCAAAATCTATGACCTTTTTGTCGACGGAAAGTTTTGGATCGGGCAAAATGGTAAACTTGACGGTAACTTCAAAATTTTGATCGCTGGACTGTATGTTGATGGTTTCTTCATAAGAGCGAGCACTTAATCGTCTCGGATTGATTTCCAATGATATAGTGAATCTATCAAAATCACCCAAAGTAATCTGGCTCATATTTATATGAATATTGGATGATGAAGACAATCGCACATCTATATTGCCGACACCTTCGTTTATCAAATCAAAGGAATCTGTTGTGTTTCGATCCTTGGGTATGGTGCCAAAATCAAAATGCCCCTTGGAGATGGATAGCTTTGCTTCGGGTTGTTTGGCAGTAGATCGATAAATAGCCATTTGGCGGTTTGGAGGAGCAATTTCTATTTCTCTGTTGATCTCTGCAATCCTGAACAATAAAGAAAATCTTGCATCTGGTGCTCTCAGGTCGCTTTTTTTAATGGTAATCGTCCCTGTAGATCTGTTTGCATCAAAATCTCTTCTAAAAGGAAGACTTCGACCTCCCTTTAAAGTCATGGATGCTATAAGCATAGTGCCATCGATTTCCATAAATGTAATAGCATAGTTGGCATCATTAAAATCTCTTGTTGCAGATGTGTTGATATAAAGAAACATCATCACAAAATCCCCGCAATTGGACAATTTCCAATTATTCCAGCTCTCAAGCTTAATGATCCATTGATCGCCATCGTCCTTCACCGAAACAGACCTCATATCGGCCGAGCACCTGTTGTGCCTGGACCCGTTGATCACTATTGTCCAGCCGGTGGAAGCATTAATGTCTGAGGGAATAGCATTGACCAATAAAATGCTTAATAAAATAATGATGATTTTTCTCATTTGATACAGCTCTCCTTTTGCTTCATTTTTCATAAAAAAAGCTAAATAATTTCGAGCATATAATTACGATTTTATTATATTCTTATTTAGCTTATTTCAATGCAAAAAGTGAATAATAAATACATATGCTATAGATATTTGTTAAAATTTGCGCCCCTCTCATGGAGGCAATCAAAGCCAATGATTCTAATTGTGCAACAAGCTGTTGCATAATTAAAAACCTGCCAGGAAATTCTCTTTAAACAGTTAAAAATATCGACATAAATAGCAAGTTAAAAAAACGTAATTGAAAAAAAGCAGAAAGACAGTTAAAAAAATGGCTGAATTAGGATTAACCAAAAGAGTTGGATCAGTTCCATCAACTGCATATGAAATTAATCCTGAAATTAATCCCGACAAAGTTGCAAGGTAAAAGCATCCAAAGGCCCGCCAATAAAAATCTTGTTTGTTACTCTTGAGCTACTTTGACTTGAATAACATTTAAAACCAAAGGTGGCAGACCCATCCTTGAAGTAATCTCCTGGATTAAAAATCGAAAATAGGGATATACATTCAACATGAGGTAGGATTCCTTAAACTCCTCAAACAAATCTGGCGTCATTTCTTTTTTTGCTTTATACTCCAGCAAATAGGTTATTTGGATTTTCAAACCTGCTTCTTTTTTTCCTTCTTCATGAGCCTCTAAAGTAAAAGTCGAATTTACCATAAAGTGATTAATCTCTATCTCTTTTTCTATCTTTTTTGCATTCTTAAACTTATTTTCAACTGAATTTGTAATCTTCGCTGGCAAAGCAAAGGTGTCCTTTTTTTTACTTTTTAATTCTACCAGTGAAATGCTAAGAAGCTCCAAATCCTTTAGAAACGATAAAAGATCGCTACTATTATTATTTTGGCTCATTTTTACTTCCCCCACATATCTTTGCTATAGTCTGAGTCATGAAAAACAATCGGTTTTTTGCTTCTACCAAAATTGTAAGTACTCGGTGTTACTATGCTGTCTTGATTTTCTTGTTGATTCATAATCCAACCAACTCCCTGGTTTATTGAATTTGAAGTGGCACATAAGTCTGTGATTTTCTGTTCAATTCTATGCACTGGTAGCCTGGATGACAACAGATTAACCAACAATAAATTTAAACTGATTCCTTCCTCTTCCGCTGTCACTGATAAATCTTTGTGTAGTTTTTTTGGCATTCTCAAAAGATATTTTCCACTATACTCTACTTCTTGGTTCGATTTTGGCAGAGGGATTGAAACATTCATCTCTTGTGCAATCTCCATCCAATTTTTCATTGAATCCTTAATGTTTTCCCATACTTCTTGCGCTGATTGTCCTTCAGCGAAACAACCCTCCAGCTCTTCAACTTTTGCATAAAAACATCCATCCAGATCTTGCTGGATGATAATGTTGTAGGGCTGTTTTATTAATTCATCAATAGTTTTTTTCATGGTTAACTCCTCCACTTTTCACTTTCATTCCATTCTTGTAAATCAAGGAACCTAATGATTTCTTTTAAGTACCATTTTTTAACATTTCTGCCATTAACAGTTGGGAAAGTGTATATCTTTTTCTTATCATCATTTGTCCCCTCATTCACAAAACAAGCATGACTGCCGTTAAATTTCAATAACTTAAATCCAAAAAATTCGAAGATATTCTTAACACTTTCAAATTTCATCTCAGTAGGCAAGCTTAAAATTTCTTTTACATTTTTTTTAAATCCCATAATTATTGTATATTGATATCATATTCAATATCATTTACAAGTTTTATTGAAAATTTTTTTACAATTTATACTTCAGAAACCAGTCTAATTTCCCATGGGATATTATACACCAGAGTCTGCACCTAAATTGTGCAACAACCTGTTTCACAATTACCGAAAGGTCAAAAAAAGGTACCAGGCTAACACCAAAAAGGTACTGGGTTGCTTCACTTGCTAACGCTCATCAACAAACGTTTTTTAAAAATAGGGTATCATAAAAGGTATCAGGCTGCTCCAAAAAAGGTACCAAGCTTACCCCGCCCTTAAATCACTAAAACAGATTATTTTCCTACCTTCACATGCAACAAACAACTCGCCCTTCTTGTAACCGTAATGCAATGTTATACAATACTAAATTTAGCTATTATGTCGTCACCGCAAGAGATATTAGCGGGAAGGAGAGAAAACTAATATGAGCGATGAAAGCAAAAAAATACCACTTTTTAATACAATGCAAGAAGAAGCTGATTTCTGGGACACCCATAGCATCAATGACTACTTGCCAGAATTGAAAGAAACCAGAGTAGTATACCGACCCAAAATAAAAAAAGAATCAAATGTCGTTTTAAGAATGGAGCCAGAACTAAAAAAAAGATTATCAGCTTTGTCGAGAAAAAAAGGCATCACTCTTTCTGCTCTGGTTCGAATCTGGTTGATTGAAAAATTGCAGGATGAGATGACCAGGTAAAACAGACGGTAATTTTTATGTACCACTTCCCCCCCTTCTCACAACAGCTTCAAAATCCTCTCTGCCTTGATTTGCTTCATGGTTTGACAGATTGGAAATCACCAATCTGAAACATCCCAAAAGATATTAAAATCTTCCAGCAATTCCCAAATGAATCAAAAGTGATGCTTCTACCTCTTTCATTTTTTGGGGCTTAAGGTGGCAGATTTTTTGAATTAGCCTGCTCTTATCCAATGTCCGAATCTGATTACATTTAACTTTAGAATCTGTTGTTAGTGAATATTCTTCTTTGGAAAGAAAAACTTCAAAGGGATAAACAACCAAAATTTTTGAGGTAACTGGAAGCACTGATATGGTATTGGAATATTCATTGTTTTTATCAATGGAAATAACCACTGCTGGTCTTTGCTTGCCAATTTCACTCCCAATAATCGGATCCAGAGCCACCATCCAAAGATCTCCCCGCAAAGGAAAGCTCATTGACCTGGCCAGGTTTCCAGCGTTGCGTCTTCCCATTCAGCATCAATTGATGCATCTTCCGCCTTTGTTTTTTGGTAACCCTCGATGAGAAGTCTATCCAATTCTCTTTGCTTTATGGCTTTTAGCTCTTTCTCAAGGGCCAGAGCGATAAATTTACTTTTATTGGATATATGGGAAAGCTCTTCTGCCAGATGATCGGGTATCGTAATATTTAATCTAGCCAAAGGGCACCTCCTATTTTTGTATTAATGATACAGCAATTATAGTGCATAAACAATACACTTCAATCCTAACAGCTTCAAAATTATATCAGCATTGCTTTTCACCATGGCTTGCCAGGGTTAGAAGCTACCAATCAAAAACCTCCCAAAAGAAATAATGTAGCCATTAGTGCAATACCAGTTATAGATTCCAAAAAAAACATTCTGGTGAATAATAAATGAATGGTACAATTTTCCCGACATAAATCCCGACAATTTTTTCATTGAAAAAAAATGTCTGTAAATCTTACATTCCAGACATGGGGTAGCTATCAAGCGAGGAGATGAAAGAGTATAAAGCTCGCTTCCATTATCTTCCCCACCAAAAAAGCAACACCTTATGAATTGTTTAACAAGTTAATATTCATATAATCAAACAATAGAATCTTTTAAAACTCTTTTTTGGGAGAGATGAATGCTACAAAGTGAGTTTATTCGGGACAACTATCAGTGCGGAAGCGTAGGAGAATACCTGCAACAACAAATCAAACCAAAATCCCAGCTTTCCATCGTTTCAGCCTTTTTCACCATCTATGCCTACCAGCAACTCAAAGAAAACCTCGACTCCATTGACCGCCTTCGCTTCCTTTTCGGCGACCCCTCCTTCTTAAAAAACATCGACCCAGAAAAGACCCGTTTCCGAGAATATCAAATCGTCGATAAAATGCTGAGTATACCCCTCGACAAACGCTTAAATCAAAAAAGCACCGCCAAAGAATGCGCCCAGTGGATCATGGACAAAGTGGATATCCGCTCCATGGTGCGCCCCGATTTCGTTCATGGAAAAATGTACCACATCACCCACGAATCAGGAGTGGAAAAAGCCATCGCGGGAAGCTCCAACTTCACCGTAAACGGTCTGGGTCTTGGCGGAAAGCACAACATCGAGCTCAACATCACCATCGACAGTGAAAGCCTCAAGCGCGATCTCAAAAACTGGTTTGACACCCTTTGGGAAGACCAGTCAGGGCTGGTGGTCGATGTCAAAGAGCAGGTACTCGCCTATCTGGAGCAAATCTACGCCGAAAACAATCCGGAATTCATCTACTACAAAACCCTCTTCCACCTCTTCGAAAAATACCTTGAAGACCAGCAAACAGGAGGTCTCCTGGATGAAAAGTCCGGCTTCTACGACAGCCAGATCTGGGAAATGCTCTATGGCTTCCAAAAAGATGGCGTCAAAGGAGCCATCAACAAAATCCTCAAACATAACGGATGCATCATCGCAGATAGCGTGGGTTTAGGCAAAACATATGAAGCCCTCGCAGTGATCAAATACTTTGAAAAACTCAACCAGCGGGTCCTGGTACTCTGCCCCAAAAAGCTTCGAGGCAACTGGGCCATCTATCAAGCCAGCCAAAACCACGCCCTCAACCCCTTGAAGAAAGACCGTTTCAACTATACTCTCCTCTTTCATACCGACCTGCAGGCAGAACGCAAACGCAGTGATTTTGTGCAGGATCTGGAAAATTTCAACTGGGGAGCTTACGATCTGGTAGTCATCGACGAGTCCCACAACTTCCGAGGCAATCCCACGGAAAAAATCAAAGAAGACGGTAGCACCCGCATGAATCGAGCCATGTGGTTGATGGAAAAAATAATCCGCTCCGGTGCACGCACCAAGGTGCTGATGCTTTCCGCCACTCCCGTCAACAACACCCTCAAAGACCTGCGCAACCAAATCGCCTATATCACCGAAGGGCGAGAAGAAGCCTTGCTGGATTGCTGTGGCATCCCCAATATATCCCAGCTCCTCAACAACGCTCAAAAACAATTCACCACCTGGGCAAAACGTCCCAAAAACAAACAAAGCACCAAGCAATTGCTGGAACTCCTGGATTCAGGTTTTTTCAAGCTACTCGATGAACTCACCATTGCACGCTCCCGCAAGCATATCAAAGATTTTTACCACGAAGCCTCCGCCACCAAATTTCCCAAACGACTTAAACCCATATCCCTTTACCCCAGCATCGACCTCAAAAATCGCTTCCCCTCCTACGACAGCCTCAACCAGCAAATCATGGCCTACAAGCTCTCCATCTTCAATCCCTCCGCTTATGTGCTTGATCCCCTCAAAGAAAAATACGAAAAAATGTCGGGCAACACCATCCCCCGCTTCACCCAGGAAGTGCGAGAGTGCTACCTGATAGGAATGATGAAAGTCAACTACCTCAAGCGACTGGAAAGCTCCATCAAATCATTCGAAATCTCCCTCGATCGCACCATATGCAAAATAGAAGCATTGATCAAAAAAATAGAAGACTATCAAGCACTTCCTGCCCCCGATACTACCATCACCACAGACTATACCGAGCCCATCGAAGCCGAAGACGAAGAGGAAAACATCACAGAAAGCGAAAACAACCTCGAAGAAAGCTGGCAAGTGGGCAAAAAACTAAAATTCCAGCTTTCCGATCTTCGCATCGACGAATGGCTGGCTGACCTCCGCAAAGATAAAGACGCGCTGGTAGGGCTCTACAATAACGCCCGGTCCGTCACTCCCGAAAGCGATGCCAAGCTGGCAGAGCTCAAACAGCTCATCTCGGAAAAAATCAAACACCCCAGCAATGGAAGCAATAAAAAAATCCTCATCTTTACCGCCTTTACCGATACCGCAGAATATCTCTACCAAAACCTAACGAGCTGGTATAAAAGCAACTTTCAGCTCCATGCAGCCATGGTGAGTGGTAGCAAAACCTATACCACCCTCGGAAAAAATGATTATGACAGCATTCTCGTCAACTTCTCCCCTCGCTCCAAAAATAGAGCACAACTGCAAAGCAGTATTCAGGACAGTGAAATCGATCTCCTCATCGCCACCGACTGCATCAGCGAAGGGCAAAACCTTCAAGACTGCGACTACCTGATCAACTACGATATCCACTGGAACCCCGTGCGCATCATCCAGCGGTTTGGACGTATCGACCGTCTGGGCAGCATCAACGAGACCATCCAACTGGTCAATTTCTGGCCCACGCGTGACCTGGACAACTACATCAACCTAAAAGCACGAGTCGAAGCTCGGATGGCGCTGGTGGATGTGACAGCCACCGGCGAAGACAACCTTCTCAACACCGAGCAAATTGAAGAGTTGATTCAAGAAGATCTCAAATACCGCAACCAACAGCTCAAAAAACTTCAAGATCAGGTGCTCGATCTGGAAGAAATGGACGAATCCATATCCCTGACCGACTTCACCCTCGACGATTTTCGCCTCGACCTCCTCCGCTATATCGAAGAAAACAAAAAACAACTCGAAGGCGCACCACTGGGGCTTTATGCCCTTGCACCGCCCCCCGAGCATCATGACATCATCAAGCCAGGAGCTATCTTTTGCCTGCGTCAGAAAGAAAACAGCGAAGGCAGTGAAAAGATCAACCCTCTCGCCCCCTACTTTCTGGTCTATATCCGAAACGATGGCACCGTGCGCTACAACTACACCCATGCCAAGCATATCCTCGAAATCTTCCGCAAGCTCTGCCAGGGTCAAAAAGCTCCATACGAAGAGCTGTGCAAAATCTTCAACCAGGAAACTCACAACGGAGAGCGTATGGAAGCCTATGCCAACCAACTACAAAAGGCCATCAAAGAAATCATCCATATATTTCGCAAACGCGAAGGTGGCACCATCACTACGAGTCGAGGAGCCACCATCCTTCCCAAAACCCAGCAAATAAGCTCTTTCAACGACTTCGAGCTCATCACCTGGCTCATCATCAAGGAAAATCAATAATGGATCTTGAGCAAGTAAATCAACTCATCCAATCAGGTGAAGGGATGCTCATTGAATTCAAGGAAGCCAAAGATTCAGTTCCAAATGATTTATATGAAACCGTGGTTAGCTTTTCCCACACTGACGGAGGAACCATTTTGCTTGGAGTAAACGATGAGGGATTCGTAACCGGTATAAATCCTGAGGCAATCAAAAATATAAAACATAACCTTGTTACCACAATTAACTCATCCGATTGCATCAATCCTCCTTTGTTAGTCGATCCTCTTACAATTCAACATCCAGAGGGTCTCATTTTGGCGCTACAAATACAAGAAAGCAGTCAAATTCATGATCATGCAAAATCTGTTTTCATACGTGTTTTTGAAAGCGATATTGACATAACCCGAAATCAGCAAAAGCTTGCTGATCTTTATCTGAAAAAAAGTAATTCATTTACTGAAACCACAATATACCCTTACTTATCTACATCAGACTTTAACAACTCGCTTTTTGACACCGCAAGAAATTTGATCAAAAGTCATAAAAGTGATCACCCCTGGCTGACCCTATCAAATACAGAAATGCTCAAAAGTGCTTGCCTATGGCTCAAAAATCCTAAAACAGGAGAAGAAGGCTTCACACTCGCATCAGCCCTATTGTTTGGAAAAGAAAGTACTATACAAAGCATATTGCCTGCTTATAAAATAGACGCCATACTCCGAATAAAAGACAAGGATCGCTGGGACGACCGATTGGTACTTCGCAAGAATCTGATTGAATCCTATTTGGAGCTAAAAAAGTTCATTGACCGATATCTTCCTGATAAGTTTCATTTAGAGGGAGATCAACGAATCGATTTACGCGATAAAATCTTTCGTGAAGTTGTTGCGAACATGATTATTCACAGAGAATATACCAGTCTAATTCCATCAGTTATAACTATCACTGAAACAGCTGTAAACATTTCAAATCCCAATATCCCAAAATTTCATGGACCCATTGATGTCAACTCATTCACTCCCAATCCAAAAAATCCCAATATAAGAAAATTCTTTATGGCCCTGGGCTGGGCAGATGAAATTGGCTCAGGAATTAGATATACGCATAAATATCTACCGCTTTATATCCCAAATGCCAAGCCAACATTTATTGAAGATGACCCTTTTGTTTCTTCTATACCTTTGATCTGGAAAACAATGGAAATCCATGCTTTGAGTTTTCACAAGTGGTTGGACCTTCCAAATGATGCTTTGCATCATATTCAAAAAGGACTTTCCTCGGTAGCACTTCCAAATGATGTAAATGCAGAATCATGGCAGGACACTCTGCTCCATTTGTTTATCCATTGGACCAAATTAGGATCCCAAATAGATACGCTAAGGTGGTCAACAAATAAAGCAATACTCGGTATAAGCAAAAAAAAGGTACCAAGCTGGGACCAAAAAGGTACCAAGTTAGATTTTGATAAACCCTTTATTGATGAGGCTCAAATTTTCGAGTCTATAAAAAAGGTACCAAGCTGGGACCAAAAAGGTACCAACCTGCTCCCAAAACGCTCCCTCTTGTTGATCAACATTCTGGTCCTAACTTCGGAACCAATTAAAGTCAAATTACTAATGGAATGGATGTCTTACGAAAAGCGTCGCACCCTTATGGATTTATATTTGAATCCATTACTGAAAGTTGGGTTTGTTTCAAGAACTATCAAAGAAAAACCAAATGATCCAAATCAGCAATATGTACTTACAGAAGCTGGTAGACTATTTATAGCTGGGAGGAATATTTAGCCATGAGTAAAGCAAAAATCGACACCAAGCAAAGCATCGTTCAAGCCATCCAAAGCCTAGCGCATCCATCCGACCTGAGCCAGACGGCCTTATCCTTCTTCGAAGCCCTCGGCTATAGCTCCGAGCGACAGCTCCCCCTCAGCAGCCCCACCTATGAATGCTTTGAAGACAGCTATGTCAAGAACAACTTTCACGCCAACAACTTCAAACCCGAAAAAGCACTCAGCACCCAATGGAAATATGTTGATTTTCTCTTCCAAATCACCGCAGAAGAGCTAAAAGAACAACTTGCTGGCTTTTCAACACAAAAAATAGACAACACCATCATCGAGTCCTACCTCTTCTTTGTCGTGGAACTCGAGCAAACCGAATACTCCCGTAGCCAGCTTTCCCAGATCACTCGCGAAATCAACAAACTCTTTGCCATGCCCGTCATGATCCTCTTCAAACACGACTCCAGCCTGACCCTCGCCATCATCAACCGCAGGTTCCACAAAAAAGACCAAAGCAAAGATGTGCTTGAAAAAGTGACCCTCATCAAAGATATCTCCACCCAAAGCCCCCACCGTGCCCATATCGAAATCCTCTTCGACCTGTCCCTGCCCGAAATCATTAGGAAATATAAAGTCAGCAACTTTGTAGAGCTCCACCAAGCCTGGCAAAAAACCCTCGACACCAAAGAGCTCAACAAAAACTTCTACAAAGAGCTATCCAACTGGTACTTCTGGGCTATCAAACACATCAGCTTTCCAGGAGATATTGAAAAAAACGAAGAAATACGCAACGCCACCAGCCTAATCCGCCTCCTCACCCGCATCATCTTCATCTGGTTCATCAAAGAAAAAGGCCTGGTGGATGAAAAACTCTTTACCCCCAGCTACCTGAAACAAATCCTGCACAACTTTGACAACAACTCCACCGATAGCAGTTTTTACCAAGCCATCCTGCAAAACCTGTTTTTTGCCACCCTCAACCAAAAAATAAGCGAACGAAAGTTTGCGCAAAATGGATGCCAAAGCATCAACAAAAAAGAATATGGCGTCAAAACCCTTTTCCGCTATGACTATCAATTTACCATCTCCAAAGAGCAGGTGTTGGAGCTGTTCAAGCCCACCCCCTTCCTCAACGGAGGGCTCTTCGACTGTCTCGATAAAGAAGACGAAAGCCTTAAAGTGCAATATGCCGATGGCTTTTCGCGCAATCCAGGCAAACGAGCCGAAGTGCCCGACTTTCTTTTCTTTGGCTCCGAAGTGGAAGTGGATCTCAACTCCGTCTATGACACCAAAAAAAACAAATACACTTCCCGAGGCTTGATCACCATCCTCGATAGATACAAATTTACCATCACCGAAAACTCCCCCATCGAAGAAGAAATAGCCCTCGACCCCGAGTTGTTGGGAAAGGTATTTGAAAACCTTCTGGCAAGCTACAATCCCGAAACCCAAACCACCGCCAGAAAAAGCACAGGATCCTTTTACACCCCTCGTGAAATCGTCCACTATATGGTAGACGAATCCCTGCTGGCTTATTTCAAACAAAAACTGGAAGACAAAGGAATCAACGACAGTGAAGAAAAGCTACGCAGCCTCATCGGCTACAACGAAGATCCC
>PXBT01000166.1 GCA_003566815.1 Caldisericota bacterium | reverse complement strand
CCCAATGAGATACCCTGCCACACTGCACTATATAGAAACCTATTCAGCTTACGAAAAAGTAAATGGGAGTTTATTGTTGGGGCCAGGAGCAGTGTTTAGGAATAAAGATATTCGCCTCCGAGAACTTCAGTCTTCAGAAATTTTTCCTCTCATAAATTTAGACAAAGAGAATCAGTGGCTGCATGTTTCTATTCCGATTCATCTTGAAGCATATCAATATCAGGAGAATTGGATGATGTATAGTTTTGGACAGTTATTGGACTATAGCGTTCCAGAAACGATGCAAAACATGCTTTCTGCAGATTTTAATTTGAGAAAAAAACTTTCTTTTGATGGCATCTATCACTATGCTTCCCATGAGTTTTATGTAGGCGCTGAAGAGCATACCTATGATTATTACTATAATTATGCTATGTGGGAAGGCAGAAGATTTATGGACCTCCATCGGATGCATCCTCATCAACGATTTTTTTATAATTTTTTCCTTAATTCTGTTTTCACTACTACCAAGGCTGTTCATCGCTATGGAGTATGGGTGAGCGATGTAAGAAGCAAATATCTATGGAATGAGTACCAAATACGCGAAGGTTTTATTGATACTCGGTATAGCACTGATGCTGGATTTTTCCTACTAAGAGCATACAATGAATTCCAGATACCTTATGCTCTTTCAGCTGCTGAAAGAATTGGCAACTTTCTTCATCAAAAAATGATAGAAAAAGATGGAATAATAACTGGTGAAAAAGGTTTCTTGTTTTTTGATTATTATGTGCCGGATGAAGCTTTTATTACCCATGGATCATTGAATCACAACCTGTCAGTTATGAATTATCTCTTTGAGCTATACATTTCAACACATCGGCAACATTATCTAACTACTGCTGAAACTATGTTAACTGGATTGCATGAAACAGTGGATCGCTGGATTAGAGATCAGGAATGGGGACGTTGGAGATATGACTTATGGTATGCTGTATTTCCTCAAGCAGATGGTGCTTTGAAATTTGATTTGCATGACTACACTAAAGATTTGACCTACTATGATCTTCTTATCACAAAGAACCACATCAAAACTATATACAATCGAAAAGATAATGCTATTGAGCGTATGATCGAATCAAAATTAAAATGGTTTGCTCGAGAAGGCATAGAAGTGGGCAGATAGCTTAAATGTTTTGCTCGAGAAGGCATAGAAGTGGGCAGATAGCTTAAATGTTTTGCTCGATTTTTTGCGCAAATTGTATGGAATAAAGCTGATAGTATAGCCCTCTTTTTTTCAATAGTTCATGATGGCTTCCTGTTTCAGCCAGGACCCCTTTCTCAATAACAAATATTCGATCACTATTTATAATCGTTGAAAGCCTGTGGGCAATTACTATGGAGGTTCTCCCATGCATAAGCTTTTCAATGCCTTGCTGAATCAATTTTTCTGTTTGAGTGTCAACACTGGAAGTTGCTTCGTCAAGTAGTAGTATTTTTGGATTATGCACCAGTGTTCGGACAAAAGTTAACAATTGTTTTTGTCCGTGAGAAAGGTTGGTGCCTTCAACAGTAAGCTCTGAGTCCAGGCCCCTGGGCTGATTTAATATAAAATCCCAGGCATTAAGGTGTTTGGCCGCTTTAATTATAGCCTCATCGCTGATATCTTTATTTCCCATAGTGATGTTGTTGCGGATAGTGTCTTTAAAAATAAAAACATCCTGTAGCACAATAGCCATGTTGCTTCTAAGATGTTTAAGCTCGTAATCCCTTATATCCACCCCATCAATTTTTATGCATCCTTTTTCAAAATCATAAAATCGTAAAAGCAGATTCATGATGGTGGATTTACCTGCTCCAGTGGGACCTACAATAGCAATTTTTTCACCTTTTTGTATATCAAAAGAAACTTCTTTCAAAACCCATTGAGTATCATATCTGAAGCACACTTTTTCAAAAGATATGTTGCCCTGGATTTCTGTTTTCACTGGTTGATCAATTTCAGGCACGGTATCATCATTATCAAGAATGGTTGCAATTTTTGTCATTGAAGCAGCTGCATTTTGGATAATATTAAATCGTTCACCCAAATCTCGGAGAGGATTGTAAAAATGTGTCAAGTAGGCAAGAAATGCAGGTATAGTGCCTATGGTAGTTTCGCCAGTCATGACCATATATCCTCCATAAAGAATGACAGCAATTTGAGAGATATAACTTGAAAAGTTTATCAATTGTCGAAACATAATGTCTTTTCTCAGAGCATTATACATGGACTGTTTGTAGTCAGAAGCTATTTGTTTAAAAAACTTTGTATTGAGCTCTTTTCTGCTAAAAACTTTAATAAGAGATATTCCAGAAAGATTTTCTTGCATATAAATATTGATACGCGTCAAATTGTTTCTTGAAATCAAATAAGCTTGCCTGAGTGTTTTGGAAAAGTATATGATCAATGCAATGACTACAGGAAGCAAAAAAAGTACAACAACTGTCAATTTAGCATTGAGAAATAAAAGAAAAACCACGGTGGAAATTAAAAGAATAATATTATTGATAAGTTGAAGAGCCCCTGAGCTCATCAATTCATTCAAGTTTTCAGTATCATTAGTGGTTCTTGTGATTAAAACCCCCAGAGGAGTTTTGCCCATAAATGCAACAGATAAGGTGAGCAGTTTTTTAAACATAGCAAACCGTAAGTCAATAATAGTACGTTGAGCTAATAAAAATGAAGTAATAGTACCAGCATAATTAAATAGAAAAGATCCAGCTATAAGAAGCAGGAAAATCAAAGATAGTCGAACCAGTCCAGGATAATCTGAAGGAACAATATAGTTATCTATGGCAGATCTTAATAGCAGGGGTTGAATAGAGGTAAGGATGGTTGAAAACAGCAAGCAAAAGCTTGCTAAAAGGATCAATCTTTTGTGTTTTTTTAAAAACGGATAAAGCGATTTTAAAATATTTATTTGAGTTTTTTCTGGCTGATTATTGATTTCAGGAATCATCATTCAACTCTTTCCAGCCATCAAGGAACTGTTTGTTGTAAAGATAAGCATAATATCCATCTTGTTGAATAAGTTGATCGTGGTTGCCTTTCTCTAAAATATTTCCATTGGCTAAAACTACTATCTGATCAGCCCATGCAAGACTTGATATTTTGTGTGAAATCATAAGGCAAATCGAAGAGTTCTCTTTAAGATATTTTTTTATATTGGCAACAATTTTTTCTTCAGTTTCAGGGTCAACGGCTGAAAGAGGGTCGTCCAAAATAAGCACTGGAGCTTTCACCAGAAGGGCTCTAGCCAAAGAAAGCCGCTGTTTTTGACCGCCTGAAAGCGTAACCCCTCGCTCTCCGATTAAAGTATCGTAGCCCTTATCGAAGATTTCAATGTCGTTATGAAGCTCAGCTAATCTGCTGGCTTCAAGAATTTCTTCCATGGTTGCATCAGGCTTTCCAAAAGTAATGTTTTCTTTAATTGTGGTTGAAAACAGAAAAGAATCCTGTGAAACATAAGAAAAGAATTTTCGATAATAGTCAAGCTCAATGGTTTCGATATTAATCTTATCAAGATAAATGGTATCAGGAGGGTTTTCCCAAAACCTAAGCAGCAGGGAGATTAAAGTAGTTTTTCCTGAACCGGTCAATCCTGTTAGCGCAACGATCTCATTTTTGTTAACATTTAGAGAAATGTTTTTTAGGACTGTTTTTTGGGTTTCTGGGTAAGAAAAGGTGAGGTTTTTGAAACAAATATTATGGACTTCAATGCTTGGTTTTAGCTTAATTTTTTGCAGAGCAAAAGCAGAAGGCGTTTGAAGTATTTCTTCAATTCTTTTCATTGATATATTGGCTCTTTGGTAAAGATTAACCACAAATCCAAATGCCATCATAGGCCAGGATAAAGTTTGAATGTATTGAGAAAAAGCAATCATATTTCCAAGAGTGATAACATTATCAATTACTAATTTTCCCCCAATAAGATAAACTATCAATGTGGTTAGAGAAATAAGCATTGCGATGGAAGGGTGAAAAACACCCATCAATTTGGCCAGGTTCATATTTATTTTCAGATAAGATGAACATAGATCTGAAAATCGTTGAAAATAGTAATTTTCTCTTGTAAAAGTCCTGATAACTTTCATACCTACTAATGTTTCTCGGACCGAAGAGGTAATCGACCCAAAAGTTTGTTGAATTTTTTTAAAAATACCAAAAATATGTTTTGATACATAACGAGTAATAAATATTAGAATAATTAAAGGCAGAACCGCTATCAATGAAAGCTGAGGGCTTAAGTAAATCATCATAACAAGAGAAGCTATTCCCATAAATATGATGTCAATAGCAGAGATAAGGCCCATAATCATAAACCTGCGGATTGAAAGTGTGTCATGGCTTAATCTGGACATTAAGTCCCCTATCTCATGGGTATGAAAAAAAGAATCGGGCAACTGGAGATATTTTTCATAAAGAGCTGTTTGGTTTTGATAGTCAAAGCTTAATGCAAGGTTTCTCAACATTGCTCCATAAATATATCGACCCGAAACAACAATCAAAGCAAAAAACAACAACCATGCAGCATCCACAACAAGCTGATTCATTTCCTGGATTTGGCTGATATTGTTTATAGCAGATCGCACAACCAATGGAATTCCCAGTTGTGCAATATCAACCAGGAGCAGGACGATTAAAATAAGAGAATATTGTTTTTTGTTTTCACGAATGTAGCCAATAACTCGTTTCAAAATACTTACTCCTTATTGGCAAGTTGATGCAAGATAATTGCAGCTGCTGCTCTAACTGACAAATGATTATATGATGCTACTCCTTTGATTGGCTCCAATATTGCATCCGATTGATGTATGATTTCTGGAGCAAGCCCCCATCCTGTACCGAAAAGAACCAATAAGGGCTTTTCTTTGAGCATTTTTTTAGCTTTATCCATGTTTATGGTTTTTTTGGTTTCCATTAACCTCGCACTCGTGGAAACCAGTATAGGTTTTTGATTAATTTCAGTTTCAATAGACTGGATAGCTTCACTCAGAGTAGATTTATGGGAAACAATGGATAAAGCCTCTGTTCTGTTGGGATTGTAGGTTTTGCCAAAGCCTGCATTCCAAAAACCAATCATTCTCTCGACCACTTTTTTTTGACCTTTTGAGGGGTTAACTACAAAATAATGATCAATCCCAAAGCTTAATGCGCTTCTTGCTATATCATGAACATCAAAAGGGGTGATAGAGGTGGTAACTGTATCCCCATGCTTGTTTGTTACCGGATAGTGAATTAAAGCAATGTATAGTCTACTCATCCAACAACTCCACCAGATTGCATTGAATGTTGCTGAAAATTTCCTTGAGCCATATTTTATCCTGATTGCTTAAATTGTGTTTATCAAGCAACTCTGGTCTTAGCAAAAGGGTCCACTTCAATGCTTCTTTCCTTCGATAAATGCATATTTCTTTATGATGTCCCGAAAGCAGAACTTCAGGGACAGGTAAATTGTCAAAAATCCGAGGTTTTGTGTATTGAGGGTGATCCAACACGCCATTTGAAAAACTATCTTCTTCAATGGATGCTTTGTTGCCAACTACTTTTTCAACTAAACGTATAATTCCATCAGTAACGACCAAAGAAGAGATTTCCCCTCCACCAACAATATAGTCTCCAATCGAAACGGCATAGTTTGCATACAAACTTATGCGCTCATCAATGCCTTCATAATGGCCACATAAGAATACAAGGTCGCGGTAACTTGAAAGCTCAGATAACAGGGATTGTGTGAGCAATTGACCTTTTGGGGTTAAATGAACAACAGCTGAGCTTGATGAAAGATTAAGAGAGTCTATAGCGGAAATAAATGGTTCAATCTTCATAACCATTCCTGGTCCGCCTCCATATGGCGTATCATCAGTGGTTCGATGTTTGTCCTCGGTATAATCTCTTAGATTAACAAACTGAGGAACAACTAGTTTTTTATCAACAGCACGAGATGGAATGCTATAATTAAAATAGGCCTCAATAATTTCAGGAAAAGTTGTAAGATAATGAAGCTTTACCATTCAAATCAAATAAGAAGATAAAGCTTAATCTTTAATTGAAATTACTATGCCATCTCGAAGAAGAATTTCTCCCTGATTGATTTTTTCAAACAAATTATCGCCTTCTTTGATCTCAACCATGCTATCAAGGCTTGTATAAGGATAGACAGAACCAGTTTCCAACTTTTCAATTTCTTTAACTTTTTCGTCTACTTCTTGTTTGGCAATTTCTTGCGATTCTCTTTCTTTGCTCAGTCTGGCCCTAAAAGCATTTAATTCATTGGGGCCTAAATTACCACTAATGAGCAAACGACTTTCCTCTGCCTTTACCTTTTCGATATTAGCTTCAATTTCTTTTCTTATCTGTTGTAGCTGAGCAATAAAATTGTTTTTAAAATCTTCAGTTACAATCGACTTTACAAGGACTTTTCGGTTTAATTTAATGCTCGACAAAATCAGGTTTCCTTACGAGATGATATTGATTACAGCGTTGCGACCTGTTTTTGCTGCAGCAGCGCGAATCAAAGCCCGAATTGCATTAGCTGTTTTGCCTTGCTTTCCGATAACTTTTCCAATGTCACTGGCTTCAACCTTAATTTCATAAACCACGGATTGCTCGCCAGAAACTTCATGTACTAATACTTCTTCCGGATTATCCACTAAAATTTTTACAATCTCTTCAATTAACTGTTTCATTTACCATTCCTCCTTTAATGTTTTTGGATTCGATAAACTTTTTCCAAATTTTTTTCTTTTTCAGTAATACTAAAGTTTTTTCTGTAGGTTGTGCCCCATTATTTAGCCAGTATAGAGTTTTTTCTTCATCTATCCTGACCTTTTTTTCTTCATCGCTTTCCTGGGGGTAATAAAATCCAATCAGATCGATATAGTCACTGTTTGGAGCTTTTGTAGAGTTCATAACTACAATACGAAAAGTAGGCTTGTGCTTTGTACCCATTCTTTTAAGTTTCAGTTTTACCACGCTTAGAGTCTCCTCCTGAATTTGTAAAAATAAGCTATAACAAATATTTCATTTTTCATTATTTATTAAGCAACAACTTTTTATAATCAAAAAAAACGAAATGTCAATCATCCTGAGCACTAAAACAAAGAACTAAATATTTATATTATAAATTGCCCATGAACCCAATAGATCTTCGACTTCAAGCAATCGGTTGTATTTTGCCAGTCGCTCACTCCTGGCTAGTGCACCGGTTTTGATAAAACCGCTTTGCATTCCTACAGAAAAATCAGCAATAAAAGTATCTTCTGTTTCACCCGATCGATGTGAAATGATGTATTTATAACCTTTTTCCCGAGCAAGATGTATTGTTTGCATTGTTTCGGTCAGTGTTCCAATCTGATTTAGCTTGATCAGAATACTGTTGGCAATATTTTTTTCAATTCCCTTTTTAAAAATGTCCATATTGGTTACAAAGATATCATCGCCAACCAGCATGATCTGTTTTCCCATTGCTTGCGTTATGTTGATCCAACCTGATTCATCATCTTCATCCAGAGGGTCTTCGATGGAAGAGATTGGATATTTTTGAACAAGAGTCTGATAATATGCAATCAATTCATTGCTGTTCATAGGTTTTTCACCATTTAAAATGTAATGGCCATCTTTAAAGAAACTTGATGCAGCGCAGTCAAGAGCAATTGATATTTGTTCGCCAGGCCGATACCCAGCTTTTTCTATGGCGTCCAATAAAAATTCAATAGCTGTGTCATTACTGGGAAGATCAGGAGCAAAGCCACCTTCATCTCCAATGGAGGTTGAAAGATTTTTTTCATTGAGAATTTTTTTTAGAGTATGGTATATTTCAGAACCGGCTCTTATTGCTTCCTTAAAGCTATCAAATCCATGAGGCACCAGCATGAATTCTTGAATATCCAGGTTGTTTTTGGCATGTTGCCCTCCATTGATAACATTCAGCAGAGGAATAGGAAGGCGATTGGATTGAATACCACCAAGATATTGAAATAAAGGTATATCGAGAAGTTGGCTCCCTGCTTGAGCGCATGCCATAGAAACTGCAAGGATTGCATTGGCTCCCAGGTTGGACTTATTTGCTGTTCCATCAAGCTCCAGTAGGTTTTCATCAATATTTTTTTGATGCAGAACTGATAGACCCAAAACAGCAGGCTTTATTACATTCTGTATTGATTTGTGAGCATTCTGGACGCCTTTGCCCAAAAAACGGGTTTTATCGCCATCTCGAAGTTCGCAAGCTTCTTTTTTTCCTGTGGAAGCTCCCGAAGGTACTTTGGCTGTTCCTCGAATCCCAGATTCAAGTATAACATCTGCCTGGATAGTGGGTTGTCCTCGTGAGTCAAATATTTCTCTTGAAATGATATTTTCAATTTTATCCATTTTTTTCTCCTCTCTTTGTTCAATTGCCTAAGAAAAAGTATAATGAAAAAAAAAGTATTTAAAAAATTAAAAGAAAGTTAAGCAGGAGAGAAAATGAGTAAAAGAATAGTAAGTGGAGTGAGACCTACAGGAAGACTTCATTTGGGTAATTATGTCGGCACTTTGAAAAATTGGGTAAAGCTACAAAACGAAGAGGAGTATGAATGCTTTTTCTTTGTAGCAGACTGGCATTCTCTTACTACTGGTTTTGAGCATGCTGAACAAGTGGGTTGCAACTTATTCAATGTTTTTTATGATCTTATGGCTATAGGCTTGGATCCAGAAAGATCTGCACTTTTTTTACAATCTGCTATTTCAGGACATAGCGAATTATTTTTAATTTATTCCATGATTACTCCAATGGGCTGGCTTGAAAGAAATCCAACCGTAAAAGAGATGGTTCGAGATTATGATATTAAAGAACACATCAATTACGGACTCATTGGATATCCAGTTTTGCAGGCAGCAGACATTACTCTTTACAAAGGTGAATATGTGCCCATTGGCAAAGATCAATTGCCACACCTTGAGCTAACAAGAGAAATTGTGAGAAGGTTTAACCATCTATATGGTTCAATTTTTCCTGAACCCAAAGAACTGCTTACCGATTTTCCAGTTTTAAAAGCTTTGGATGGGAGGAGGATGTCAAAAACTCTTGGAAATGCAATCCCAGTGGTTGCAAGCGAGCAAGAAATTTGGAGTGCTGTAAAGAGTGCTGTAACTGACCCATCCAGAGTTTATAGAAACGATCCAGGGCATCCTGATATCTGCAATGTATATCATTATTTTGAAGTATTTTTTAAGAATGAAGCCAGGAGCATGGATCTCCAGGAATCTTGCATAAAAGGAGCTATTGGTTGCATGGACTGCAAAAAGAAGCTCTCAGCTCTATTGAACGGTATGTTGCTTCCTTTTTATGAACGAAAGCAGTTGTTGATGCAAGAGCCTGAAAAAGTAAAAGAAATGATCGAAACTTGCAACACTAAAGCTGATAGGATTGCAAGAAAAACCATCCAGGAAATAAAAGAAAAATTTGGATTTAAGGTGGAATGTCATGAATCAAAAGAAAATTAGAGTTCGTTTTCCTCCTTCGCCTACAGGCAATCTTCATATAGGAAATGCAAGAACAGCTTTATTTAACTACCTTTATGCAAGACATTACGGAGGAGACTTCATTTTTAGAATTGAAGATACCGATGCTTTAAGATCGATGGATTGCTTTGTTCAAAACGAAATTGATGCATTGCGATGGTTGGGAATTGAATGGGATGAAGGCATAGAAAAAGGAGGATCGTTTGGCCCTTATCGTCAAAGCCAGAGAATTGATTTTTATATGGAGTTTGTTCAAAGACTTCTTTTAAATCAAAATGCTTACTATTGTTTTTGTTCTCCGGAAGAATTGGAGCAAGAAAGAAAACTGTTGGATGATGAAAATGCTTATGCTTACAAATATGCAGGCAAATGCAGGTATTTGACCCAGAAAGAAATTGAAAATAACAAAGCAAGGAATATCCCCTATACTATAAGATTCAAATTGCCTGATATAGAAAAGGTTGAAGTTAACGATTTAGTTCGTGGGCCTGTGCAGTTTCCTGTCGACAGCCTTGATGATTTTATATTGGTGCGATCAAATGGAATGCCCACTTATAATTTAGCTGTTATGGTTGACGATGCTACAATGAACATAACTCATGTAATAAGAGGAGAAGATCATTTTTTTGGAAATACTCCCAGACAGATACTGCTTTATAGTGCTCTATCCTTGCCCCTTCCTTCTTTTGGACATATGCCAATGATCCTTGGCACTGATCGATCAAAGCTGAGCAAAAGGCATGGTGCATTTGCTGTTACAGACTATAAAAGTATGGGATTTTTGCCAGAAGCTTTAAATAACTATATGGCATTACTGGGATGGTCTCCAGGCAATGATCTTGAGCTGATGAACATGGACGAATTGATTCAATATTTTGATTTGGAAAAAGTTCAATCAAGTCCGGCTATTTTTGACTTCAATAAGCTTAAATGGTTCAATGGACAATATTTAAGAAAAAAAGACTCTCAAGAGCTTGTTGATATGATTGAAAACCTTGATGAGGAATATTTGAACATACCCTATAGAAATCAAAAAAATGATTATCTAAAAATGGTGGATGGATTAAAGCATTATGCTATTTTGCTTAGAGACATTCCCAATCTTATCAAGGACATTGAAAGCTATTCTGGACTTCAAAGAGACAAGATTAGCGAGATGGATACCCTGAATGCTTTGAACCTTCTCAAGGAGCTGATCGAACAATTCAAAATATGCGATGAATGGTCTCCAGAGGCTATCAAAAATATTATTCGCAGTGTGGGAAAAAAAATGAACATTAAAGGAAAAATGTTGTTTCATCCAATAAGGCTTTTTGTAACTAATACAACTGAGGGTCCTGATTTGAATATTATCATTTTTATTAAAGGAAAAGAAAAGGTTTTAAAACTCTTGGAACAAGCTTTTGATCTTTTAACAAAGGAGTAAGCAATGAACAATGAAGCTCTGAAAACTATCAGACTCTATGACACCTTGCTTGGCGAAAAGGTGCCTTTTGAGCCAAGGGATCCAGGCAAAGTGAATATGTATGTATGTGGTTTGACTCCCAGCAATTATCCCCATATTGGTCATGCACGGACAGCAGTTGTATTTGATGTTATTCAAAGAATTTTTTTATATTTTGGCTACAAGGTAAATTATTGCTCAAACTTTACTGACATTGATGACAAGATCATTGCGAAAGCAAATGAAGAAGGTTGCAGCCCCAAAGATTTAGCTCAAAAATACATTCAGATTTATCTTGAGTCGTTAGAAACTCTTAATATAAAACCTCCAGGATGTTTTGCGAAAGTAACAGACCATATCTCTGAAATTATCGAGATGGTCGAAGTGCTCATAAGCAAAGGTTTCGCATATGAGTCAGGCGGAGATGTATATTTCAGTGTCCGAAGCTTTAAGCCTTACGGAAAACTCTCTAAAAGAAGCATTAAAGAGCTATTGGTAGGAGCAAGAATTGAGCCGGGAGAAAAAAAACGGGATCCTCTTGATTTTGCTCTTTGGAAAGCAGCAAAACCAGGAGAGCCAAGCTGGGAAAGCCCATGGGGCAAAGGAAGACCAGGTTGGCATATCGAGTGCTCTGCTATGTCATTGAAATACCTCGGAGGTAGCTTTGATATTCACGGAGGTGCTCAAGATTTAATTTTTCCACATCATGAAAATGAAATTGCTCAAGCAGAAGCGTATTCTGGAATTGAGCCTTTTTCGAAATATTGGATTCATGCAGGCTGGGTTACATTAAATAAAGAAAAAATGTCAAAATCCATTGGCAATGTTTTCAAGCTTTCAGAAGCTCTATCTTTGGTGCATCCCAATGTGCTCAGGTACTTTTTTATTTCTACTCTTTATTCTTCTCCTCTGGACTATGATGTGAAGAATTTGCACCAGGCGGCAAAATCTCTTGAACGCATTGTGTTGACCATAAAAAGACTTTTTGATTATTCATCCTCTGCACAGAAAGTGAAAACAGGAGCAGATAGTATTTTGGAAAAATGGAGAAATGATTTTGACGAAGCACTGGCTGATAATTTTAACACCCCTCAAGCTATTGGTGTTATTATGCATGCAGTAAAAGAGATTAATCGATGGATAAAAGAATTGACGCTGAGTAAAGAGGATGCAAATTTTTGGTATCATCAAATGAATACATGGATGGAGATTTTGGGCTTTAACGAGGTTGAAAATACAAATTTTGCTTTGTTTTCAGAAGAGGAAATAGTTGCAAAACTTAAGGATTTGATGAACAAGCATAAAATAGATGTTGATGAACAGCAAAGCTTGGATGAAATGATAAAGGCTCTTGTTAATTTGAGAAAAAAGTGCAGAGAAGAAAAGCAGTTTGTCCTTTCAGATCAAATTAGAAATGAACTGTTTCAGTTAAATATAGTGCTTGAAGATACAAAGGAGGGCACAACTTACCGATTTTCGGAAGAACTACAATGAACCTAAATAGCATAAATGAAATAACAGAATATCTTCTTAGTGAAAAAAAAATAATGAAGCTCATTGTGCAAGGCAACAAAGCTCTTCCTTCTCATTTGATAAATCTGCTGAAAAAAGAGTCAATACCTCTGGTTCGGATCAATGAAGTTGCTTTTAGAAAAAAGTATCCTGAAGCAAGGGGTGTGGTTGGGATTGTTGAAGCAGTCAAGCTTATAGAACCTGAAGAAATGCTAAAATCCTTTTCACCATCAAAACATAAGCGCATTCTTTTGCTGGATGAAATAAGCGACCCTCAAAACATTGGAGCAATGCTTCGATCCTGCTTATGCTTTAATTTTGATGGCGTAATCATGACAAGCAGAAATACTGCTCCTTTGGCTGAAGGAGTTGTGGGATCCTCAGCAGGAGCATGCTTTCATCTCCCTGTTTCAAGGGTTAACAATCTTTCGAAACTTATTGAATTGCTTCGAAAATATGATTTTTGGACCATAGGGACTTCTCCAGGAAAAGGTGAATGGATAGACACAGTTGATACTTGCAGAAATCTTGCAGTCACAATGGGCAACGAGCAAAAAGGTATTCGCCCGAAAGTATTGAATTACTGTGATTATCATATAAAAATACCTATGGTCGAAAATTTTAATTCTTTAAATGTTTCTGTAGCTTTTGGGATTATTGCTTTTTCAATTTATTTGAAAAATTAATTTTTTATGTCATTTTTTAACAATGTAATTGACATCTAAAAATATACCATATACTTATATATGCGTTTATTGATAATTTATTGCCGACGTAGCTCAGTTGGTAGAGCAGCTGACTTGTAATCAGCAGGTCATCCGTTCAAACCGGATCGTCGGCTTTTGCAACTTGAAAAAAAAATAAGAAGCTTATAATAGTAAAGTGGAAATGGACAGGTACCCAAGTGGTCAACGGGAGCAGACTGTAAATCTGTTGGCGGTCGCCTTCGGAGGTTCGAATCCTTCCCTGTCCATTGATGCGGGAATAACTCAGTTGGTAGAGTCCTTGCCTTCCAAGCAAGTTGTCGCGGGTTCGAGTCCCGTTTCCCGCTCCAAGTATGAGCATATAGGCTTTTGAATATTGCGGGGTGGAGCAGTCCGGTAGCTCGTCGGGCCCATAACCCGGAGGTCGTTGGTTCGAATCCAGCCCCCGCAATTCTTTTTTGCCCATGTAGCTCAGTTGGTAGAGCGTATCCTTGGTAAGGATAAGGTCACCAGTTCAATCCTGGTCGTGGGCTTTTAGAAAAACTGAATAGGAATATATTTTTTTAAGTAAAAAATAATTGGTTGGTTTGCAAACAATTAAAGGAGGAAAATAATGGCTAAACAGAAATTTGAACGAACGAAACCCCATGTTAATGTGGGAACGATTGGTCACATCGATCACGGGAAAACCACCCTGACCGCTGCGAT
>PXBT01000136.1 GCA_003566815.1 Caldisericota bacterium | reverse complement strand
TTATTGGTTTTCGAGCAACAGGTGGCGGACCTGTTCCTTATCGCGAGTATCGTGATCCAGTCAAACAGTCCTGGTTTTTAGAAAACATTTGGGATGAGCGAGCATTGAAATATGCAGATCGGCTTCCTAATGATTTTTTCCCTGATAGAGTTACTATCCATGAAGCAATGATTCATCCTGAGGAATTATTGATATTCCCCTCAAAGGATACGCTTTCCACTTTTGATGTTCGAGTGCCGCATTTATGGGCATATGCAAAAAATAAATCCAATCCATTGGATATTAATGATCCCAGTCCTGTTATCAGTTCCCATGAGGGTCAACCATTAACAGCAAATATAAATGCACGAGGCGCAGGTATTTTATATCTGGCTGTAGCTTTTGGATATCTGGAAAATAATCCCAATAAAAAACAGCGATTCATTGTCCAGGTGAATGAAGACCAGACTTACTGGTTCTGGTTTTGGGAAGACACCGAGCCCAAAGGAATTTTTAATTTTGGAGATCGGCTTTCGCTTCACCCGGTAAAAATGGAATATCCTCCTGTGCATCGAAATCAAGACTGTGTAACGCCTTGGTATTACAACGATCAGGACCCCATTGGATTTAATGTTGTCACACGCTGGGATCATTTAGGTATTTTTGATGGGCAGGAGCATACTTTTTATCACAATGATCAGACTTATACGCTTACTCAGGGCTATATAGAAACTTATGGAGTACCTGTTTTGGCAGAGTCCTATGGAAAATTGAATATCAGTGATCCGGGTGGTGATTTTCCTATTCCGTTGCACCCTATATATGAAAATGACGAATTACTGCTGAGAGTATATTTTTCAAATATTCTAATTGACTACAACAACACCATGCGCCATCCTCCATGGTATATACAGGATTATGCTGACAGTATTAATTATTTAGGCTACCATAAAATTAAAACCTCATGTATAGAGGATATCAATTTTACCAACTTATCGGTGGTTGACCATGCCTTGCAATATTCTGATGTCAATTATACTGGAGGAGAAAATCCCCTATATCCCATGAAGGAGCCGATTATTGCTTCTCCTTACAATCCTATCATTAGAGACTTTGAAAGAGAATTCAGTGTTTATCCTGGAGGGCAGGCTCATGTTGTTCGCACTGCTTTCAGAATGGGAGTGGGTCAACGGCGTTTTAGAAGAGGAGTCTCTCTTCCCTACAATGCTTATCCAAGCATTACCTCTTATTATGATCCATTAAGCTATATTAGAAAGCTTGGGGTGGAGCATGCCCCTTTTACAGATTATAGTTTCTACTTTACTCTTCAAAGCAAATATGGGGATTATCTTCGATTTGACGAGGATGCTCCTGCTCATCTTCGTGTCCAGCGTATTGAAATTGAAGGACCTGTAAAAATTCCAGCTATTATTCATGAAGAAACAGGCTCAGTGGTTCCTGAATCAGGATACCCCATATCTTATCATCAAGATGGAGTTTATGTTATAGGAAGAGAAATCAGCCAATGGTACCAAAGTCAGGGGAAAAACTTTACTCATAGCATTGGTTTTGGAAGGAATGAAATCTTGATCGACCCCAGAGATGCCAATCCTTTGCTCCAAAGGACGGGTTTGCTTGATTACAGGGGGCTACCCTATGTGTTTGCATTGCAGGAGATCACACCAGTCCAGGGAGGGACTCTCTTCATCAGAGTTTATACCGCTTCAGGACAAATGACAAAAATGGAAATCCCTGTGCATGGACTTAATATTGAAAATGTCCCCGATACACTTGAGTTGAATGTTGACCATACTCTTCGTCCTGTGTTAATGGAAAGGATGCCCTTTCAAGAAGTAGAGTATTGCAATAATGCTTTGGTTTATATGTGGCAGGACCGAGGGATAAGATTGTATTCGGATATGCTGATGGACCCTATAGTAATGGGTGCTGGTGACGGTAGGCTCAATCGCAATGTCGGTCAATGGATGGACTTGAATATGGATGGGAAAATATCTTTCGGCGACTTTGAAACTGAAATCATAGGCACCTATGATTTGGCTACCAATACCTGGATGGGTGGAGTGTACGATGCTCGAACCTTCAATGTAAACATGGGTATCTATCCTTTGGAGCTGACTGAAGCCAATAATGCAAAACTAACTCAGTTTGGAGCAGATTTTGGCAGTAGAAGGGGCAGGGTTTTCAGGTCTTCTTCCGATCATATCATTTCTGCTGATGAAGAATGCCCAGTATATATTACAGCATATAAGTATTATGATGACAATAATGATCGCGCTTTTACTCCCTTGTATCGGGGTGATTCTCACGAAGTTTATCTGGCAGGCGAGCATAGAATCAGGCTGATGCCCCAGGAAACATTGATTGTTGACGCAAGCCCCTCTCCGCTTACCGCAGGATGTGTGCCTGAGCTTGTTGACCGCAACACTCCTCTGACTTTTACGGTTAGAGATGCTACAGGGAGGCCGCTGGATTTCAGGTTTGGGGTGATGGATCCCAGGGGTCGCTCGGAAACTCAACCAGAAGATGTTCATCAGCACTTGTTTGATGATACTCCTGCGGAGCCTTTGCCTCAATACTATTGGCTCAGGACAGATTTACACAATGATGATCTTGGATATGCAAGCAATATGAGAATGTACTCCAAGGATGATCAAGCCTTTTCACCCATTCGTGTTGACTTTTCAAGAAGCTATGATGGCATCTATTCTTTTTATAATTTTTGCGCTAATGATGAAGGGTCTTTTGAAGTCAGAGTCTATACTCCCGACCGATTGCAAATGGGTAGAACCACAGTGCAGGTGGTACTTCCCACGGTGGAATATACTATTTCGCCGCTGATGACTCAGGGAAGAATTTTTCAAGGTGTCGGGCAGATTCAAGATACCGATTTTATATTAACTGCAGGCGCAAATAAGTATTATATGGTGACGATGAGAGCTTTCAATGCCCAGGGTCAATTGATTCGAGGGGTCGAAAGAGAAAATCCTTTTCGAAACCCTGGAGAAAGAGACACTATCTTTCATTCAGGACGATTGACTCCCTACACTTCATTGCCATCCAGCCATCAACTACATTTAAAGTATGATCATATTCCGTCCCCCTATTTTTTGCACATGACACTATACCAATCCGGTCAAAACATTGAGATTAGTCGAAGCAATACCTTTCCACTTGGCTTTATGGATCATCATATATACAATACCACCAATATGCTTTACGATAATGGGCGATATGCCATTTCGGGCACGATAGAGCAAAATAATTCCATATATCTCAATCAAGGCTGGGGCTATGGGTGTATATACAATCACCCTCATCACCAGATCTATCTCTTTGCAGATATTGATGGTGATGGAAGATTGACCAGTGAAGATTCCTTAAAATTAGGATCCGATGGTACTGCCAGTATCATCCTTCATGCAGATGATGTTTGTCACTTTGGGGTGATGGTGGGAGCCAATTTTTATTCAGATCATCCCTTGTTTAGTGATGTAGCAGGCAAAGCGCCTGTCTATTCAGATGATCCAGCAACGATTCGAGGAAGATTTAGAAGACCCTGGCGACCCATTCACGGACATACTCAGGCAGACGGCATTTTTGCTTTGGATTGGGATGCCTTCCCTGAACAGGATTTACAACTTTTACCTCCCAGGATGACCATTTTAAAAGCAAAAACAGGAATGCCCTATCGAAGGGACTTGATGCATCCAGCAAATTACGATCTTATTTATGGCATCGAAAACCATATTCAAATTATTGTACATCCGGCTGACCCAAGAGATTTTCCCATTACGGATGGCATGGCAAGACTTTTTGGAAATACTCATGAGGCTTTTGTGAATGGTTCGATTGAGCGAAGCAACAATATCTCCTCAACCCGCATAACCTTTACCCCTACTGGCATTGGTGAATCGATAGCCCATTTGCTGTTTACCTCGCAAAATATGCTTTATGATCGAACGGATCCGATTTTAACTGGCCCAGGGCATTTTGCTGTTGATCCAATGATAGCTTTTGATAGCGTAAGAGCATTGAGTATACGATTTCCTCGAACTGATCATATGCAGGCAAATATGGAACAAACCCTGCATATAAGAATTATTGAACAAGGTACGCAAAGACCAGTGCAGGGGGTCAATGTTGCTTTGAGTAGCACGGAGCGTTCATTGAAAGGCATTACAAATATTGAGGGAGAAACATTATTCACATTTACTCCCATAGACAAAGAGCATATTAGGGTGTATGCTTTTAAAGAAGACTATTTGGAGGCAGAACAATGGGTAGAAATAAAAGAATAACCATTATTTTACTTGTATGGGTTTTGCTCATCCAGATGGTTGCTATAGGAAGTTTTGGCACTATTGCTCAAGCGACAAGTGAAAAAGTCTTTTGGAACTCATTCAAAGGCAATCATGCAAATTCAGGTTTTTTTAACCATGTTACAGAAAATAAACTTGTTTTGCAATGGAGACATTTTTTTAGAGGTGATTATGTGATGCCCCTGCAAGTTGTCGGGGATGCAATGTATTATGTTGACCGAAGTGGTTTTTTATGTGCAGTTGACCGAAGTACGGGCTCAGAGATCTATAGGATTCGCATACACCCAGAGCGTGTAGTTACTGGGGTTGATGTGTCTGCGAATCATGTTGTAGCTGTTATGGGTCCTGCTGCAGGAAGAGGGCGTAGCCCTGACATGTCAAATTTGATCATAACCTTTGATAGAAAAACGGGAAAAAAGCTCTGGGAAAAGACCATTGAAGTTATGATGATGACCCACCCAGTATTGACTGAAAAAAGATTATTTTTGGCAACGGGCAAGGTGGATGAAACTTTTACCCGCACAACAGGCGGCTCCATGATTTGCTTAAACATAGAAACTGGCGAAATTGAATGGCAAAGGGATTTGGATAACTATGCCTTTGTGATGGGCTATCCTTTGACCTATGCAGATGATGTGCTTTTAGCTCAAGCCTATGGATTTGACCGTTCAACCCAAACCATTTTTCCTCCAAGACTTTATGCAGTCAATGCAATCAATGGCCAAGTGCTATGGAGCAAAGAACCTTTGGAGGAAGGCAGATCCTTTGGAATACCTTCAGTAAGAAACCAAGAAATCTTTCTTCTCGAAAATCCTGCCACGATCGCTATAGGCGGCGGAGGCGGCGGAGGAAGACGCCCAGGCGGGGGAGGCCCAGGCGCAAGAAGAGTTCAAGCCTGGCTCTTGAAGGTTAATCTGAAAACTGGAGAAACAATAGGTAGGATGCCCATCGAAAATGAAAATTTTGGATCTTTTGCTCCAACCCTGGCTCAGGATGCAATTTATCTAAGTGCTTTTACTGGGAAAATCTATTGCATAGACTATGATTTGGAAAGGATTCATTGGCAAAAAGAGTATGGGAGATTTTCATTTTTTACTGAGCTGACGGCTTCCAGAAACTATCTTTATACTGTGCTTTACAATGGAGATTTATTGTGCATCGCCAAAACAAATGGATCCATTCAGTTTAGATACCGCATAGGGATGTATGGAGGGATTCCACTATTAGTGGATGATCAGCTCATAGTTGCAGGTAATGCAATTTATTGTTTTTCGTCCAATGCAGAGCCAGCTTTATTGGTCGAGCCTTCCCGATTGTTTTTTGAAACTTTTAATGAAAACGAAAAAAAACAATTGTCTTTTGCTGTACTGTTTACAGGACTTGAGCCTTTGCAAGGATCTGTTCAATCCACCTCGGAGTGGCTTCAAATCAGACCAGAGCGTATTATTCAAAATCAGCAAACGTTTTTTGTAACCATAGATCCTTCTAAAATGAACCCCGGAGCTTTTGAGGAGTATATTCTAATTTCCACCAACCAGGGTGAACAAAGAGTTGCTCTGGAAGGTGTTTTTGAGCCTCTCCCTCCCTTGAAGTTGGAAGTTAATATAGATGAAGAGGAGTTTTATACCAACGAACGGTTTTATCATGTTCGAGGCAGCACTCTGCCCTTTATAGAAGTGTGGGTAAATGATCTTCCACTATACTCTCAAAGGGATGGGTCTTTTTTTCATCTGATCAGACTCAGGGAAGGTGAAAATACTATCAGTATCCATGCAAAAGATAAAAACAAAGAACTGCATTTTTGCAAAGAACGATTGTATTGGATACTGTTCCTCCACAAGTGGAGTATGTGGAAGTATATAGTGCGGACAATCCTCAGGCCTATCAAATTAGAGGAAAAACTGAACCCAAAATCAAAATTGAATGGGAAAATGAAAGTGTTTATGCAGATGAACAAGGAAAGTTTGATTTTATGGTACATGCTTTGCCAGAAGATGTAAGTCTTTTTTTAACATTCTCTGATAAAGCAGGAAACCAGACCATTAAGCGCATAACATTGCCTTAGTCTTGCTTTTCCAGGTCTTTTTTAAGCTTATCCTTGAGTTGATTTAACTCATTGATTTCTTGCTCCAATTGCCGAACCTGCTGATTAATTTGGTCGATATGCCCTGTTGCTTTACCCCAACCTTCCTGAACATTTTGTATTAATTGGCTCAAGATTTCCTGTTGTTCTTTTACCATAGTGCTGATTCGCTTTAAAGAAGAAAAAAAATCACTGGAATCTTCAGACGATGCATTGGGGGCTATAGGCATAGAAGCATCTTTTTTCAAATCATAATAATTTCTCAGGGTATATAAATTAGTCAGGATGAGTAAAGCTACTACCAGAGACATCCAACGAGAACTCATAAAAACTCCTTAACCTGCAGGTTTTTCCAATGAGACTTCTTTGTCTGTTTTTGGAAGCGAAAAATAGAAAGTGGATCCTTCATTGGGTATGGAGTTGACCCAAATTTTCCCCTGATGATTATCAATAATTTTTTTGGATATTGCCAAACCAAGTCCACTTCCACCTGAGTTGTTGCTTTTGGAATGCTTCAGCTGAGTAAAGAAATTAAAAAGCATGGGTATATCCTCAGGGTTAATGCCTATACCTGTATCTTTAACGCTAATAATGATTTCATCGTTATGTTTTTTTGTGGAAATCGTTATGCCTCCGTGATGGGTAAATTTGATGGCATTGGAAATCAGATTGACCAGCACTTGCATGATTCTCTCTTTATTGCAATAGGCAAATGGATTGATTGAATCCAGCTTCATGCTTAGTGTTAATCCTTTTTTTTGAGCATGGGCTTCAAGGTCTCCAACTGATTCTTTAACAATTTCATTGATACAGTTTTCATCGTAGCAATGAACTGCTTTTTCGTGATCATGCTGTTGGTAATCCAATATATCATTTATCAAATTTTCCAGACGAGCAATATTTCTTTTTGCAATTTGAAAACAATGCAGGATGTCTTTGTTGTCGTTCTCCATTTTCATTGAAATTATATCCATTGAACCCTTGATGACAGTTAGGGGTGTTCTGAATTCATGAGAAACAGTGCTTACAAACTCATTTTTCATTATTTCAATATTTTTTTGACATGAAATATCCATCATTTGCACCATAAACCCCTTATCTTTTGTTGAAATAGAGGCTTTAAGCGGGCAAACTGTAATTTCAAAACATCGGTGAGCTTTGGAGTAATTGAAATCATACCAGGGTATTTCTTTGGACAAATCTGAAGATAAATATTTTTCAAAACAAATGCTTTTCCCATTCATCAAGTCATTTTTTTGATCAGAATTTATTGAAAAAAGAGCAAATAAATGGTGAAGATTTTCAATATTTTTTCTTTTGATTGCAGAGTCTTGAGCAATAAATAACATCTGATCAAAAGTGGAATTGGACTCAATTAGCTGCTCTTTATCGTTGTATAATGCAATTCCTATCGAGCAAGAGTTGAACATATCTCTATATCTGCTTAAAGGTTGGGTGTTTATTTCCAGGGTTAGCTTATAATCTATAATTTTCCAAGCTATTTTCATCAATAGCTCTAGATTAAGAATATCCACTTCATCATATAAGGATGATTTGTTGCCTACTCCCACTACCGCGACAATTTCATCCTTATTGCGTATAGGAATTGAAAGAAAACGATAAAGGGGGGCATGCCCCTCAGGGTAACCCTTTTTTAAGGGGTGATAAGCCTGGAAGTCATTAATCATTATGGGTTGATTTTGCCTTACAGCTTCTCCCCAGATGCCTGTTTTATCAAGCTGATAAATAGTTTTTGGGTTAACAATGGAGCAAATTTGCATCACTCCTTTGGACCAGGAATGTAGGGTAAACTCTTTCTTTTCGTTGTTGTAAAAATAGATATATCCCATTTGACTTGAAGTGAGTTGGATGGCTTTTTCCAATAAAAAATCCAGCAATAAATTGCTTGGCTCATGCAACAAAGGCATCATATCATCAATGTTTTGATATATTAAATTCAATTGAGCATGGTCAAGATTGTTATTTTTCTTCATTTTTTAAAGCATTGCACTCCAGAAAAATAAAAAAAAAGAATAACCATAACCCCTCAACTTCCTTTATGTGAATAACATTTTATCAAAAAATAAAAAAATTGCCTGAAAAAAAATGAACAAAAATAAAAAAACATTGCTTTATATATTGTAAATGGTTGCTTTGTTAGTTATATTAGACAACCATTAGAAATATTAGAATACATTTGAAAGGTTAGGAGTGTGAAGCAATGGCTAAGAAATCTGAAAAAAATAAACCCCTCAACAGAATACTATCAGAGACAAGAAATCTTATCGGAAAAGAATGCAAGCTTAAATTTACTACAAGGGAGCTTTCAAAAAAGGCTGATGTAAATCTTGCATCTATTAATTATTACTACAACTCAAAAGGCCAGCTGGTTGATGTAGTGGAAAAAGATTTTCACAAAATGATTGAGGATGTTTATGTTGAGCTTGAAAACAACAAGCGCAATGCAAAAGAAAATTTAACAGCATGGGCTGAAAAGATGGTCAAGCTATTTATTGATTTGCCAGGAGTAATGTATATCTGGCCCTGGAAAGTTATTACAGGAAAAGATGCGGACCGAACTCTTCTGGACATGTTTTATTCAAAAAATAATCTAGTCACCAAAACTTTGAGCAAAGCTTTGCCCAAAGTGAAGCCTGAGATTGTCAATTTCAAAAGTATTGCATTGGTTACCAATCTTATGAATCCTTTTATTTATGTCAAAGGAAAGACAACAGAAACCAACCAGTATTTCAACATGAGCAACGAAAAATCTAGAAAACAATATTTGGAACTTGTTTTAAAAGAAGCTTTGAGCTAAGATCAGCAGTTAATCCAAATTTTAATTAACTGATTGTTTCAATAACTGAACGCGATAACCTGAAGAATTATTGCGTTCAGTTTTTTTTATTATAATTAAGCTATATTTAAGTTATTTGTATTAATGGGAATTTATGGGATAATTTTTTATGCTATGGCAAATAAGATTAAATATTTTGAAATATTGGATTCCACGAATCAATATGTGATGCGCAATGTTTTTATATTGGATCATCTTTCTGTTGTTGTTGCCCACAAGCAAAAACAAGGCAGAGGGAAACTGGGAAGAATCTGGAAATCAGATCAGGCTTCCAACCTTTATATGAGCATATTGTTAAAAGACGAACCCAGGTTGCCTGCGGTTATTCATCAGTTAACTCTTTTTGCCTCATTAATCACTACCGATTGTATCAGCAGGCACATTGACTCTTCCCTGCACTTAATAAATATCAGGTGGCCCAATGATGTGTTGGTTGATAAAAAAAAGATTGCAGGTATCCTTGCTGAGAGCTCCTGGCAGGGAAATGATCTGCTTTATGCTGTATTGGGTGTGGGGCTGAATATCAACATGTCGCAGGAAGAATTGGATCAGATCGATCAACCCGCAACATCATTAAACTGGTACGCCTTGAGCCACATTGATAAAGAAGATGTTTTGCATTCCTGGCTGAAGATTTTTTCTGCAACATGGGAAAAATTTCTTGCTGATGGATTGGACCAGGAAAAACTTGAGCACTATATTACAGGGCAACCCGATTCGACAAAAGATAGTAAGTCGGATAACAACGAGCAGGCTGAAAAAAAATATTCAAACTATACACAAATCATTGAGGGAAGAACATGTTAGAACAAGGGATTATGGTCATGATAACAGGCATGGCTACCGTTTTTATTTTTTTAGTAATTTTGGCTTTATTAATGGTATTAAGCAGTAAAATCATCATTCGGTTTTCTCCTCCTCCTCTCCCCGAATCATCCTCCCATTCACACGACTTGATTGCAGTTATTGCTACAGCGATTCATCAAAAAATAAAAAATAAATAAGTTATAAAAGGCAGGAAAGGTAAATAAATGAAAACAAAAAGAATTAATGTGATGGATACATCTTTCCGTGATGGATTTCAATCGGTTTTTGGCGCCAGAGTATTGACAAAGGATTTTTTGCCTGCTCTTGAAGCTGCAGTAGAGGCTGGAATTACTCATTTTGAAACTGCTGGGGGAGCCAGATACCAGAGTTTGTATTTTTATTGCAATGAAGATGCTTTTGATTCCATGGATGCTTGCAGAAAACTGGTTGGTCCTGACATCAATCTCCAGTCACTTGCACGAGGAATCAATGTGGTGGGCCTGGATTCACAGCCAGCAGACATCATTGATCTTCATGCCAAGTTGTTTAAAAAACATGGTGTTACCACTATTCGAAATTTTGATGCATTAAATGATGCCAATAACCTGGTTTATTCTGGAGAATGTATTAAAAAATATGGACTCAAGCATGAAGTAACCGTTTCTTTGATGGATTTGCCTCCAGGGTGCGAGGGGTCTCACGATGTCGCATTTTATATCAAGGTGGTCGAATCCATATTGGAAAAAGAAATACCCTTCGATAGCATTTGCTTTAAAGATGCCTCGGGGACTTCTCATCCCCGAAAAGTTTTTGAAACCATAAAAAAGGCACGCAAGATATTGCCTAAAGGCACCTTCATCCGTTTTCACACCCATGAGACTGCTGGGGTCTCTGTAGCTTGCTATATGGCTGCTCTTGAAGGCGGGGCTGATGGCATAGATTTGGCAATGCAACCTGTTTCGGGCGGCACCTCTCAACCTGATATTTTAACCATGATCCATGCTTTAAAAAATACTGAATTTGATCTGGGGCTTGATGCTCAAAAGATACTTAAAGCTCAGGATGTTTTTAAAGAATGTATGAAGGAATACTTTTTTCCATCTGAGGCGTTAAGCGTGTCTCCTCTCATACCTTTTTCTCCAATGCCCGGAGGAGCTTTGACAGCAAATACCCAGATGATGAGAGACAACAATATGCTCGACAAATTTCCTGAAGTGATCAAAGCAATGGAAGAAGTAGTGCGCAAGGGAGGATTTGGAACTTCGGTCACCCCTGTTTCCCAGTTTTATTTTCAACAGGCGCTCAACAATGTGATGTTTGGACCATGGAAAAAAATTGCTACAGGATATGGCAGAATGGTGCTGGGATATTTTGGAAAAACCCCTGTACAACCCGATCCGGAGATTGTTCGCATAGCATCTGAGGAGTTACAGCTGGAGCCGACCCAGCAGTCTCCGCTTGATCGAGAAAACAATAATCCTGACAAAGGGATTAAACCAGCCAAAGAAAAACTCAAAGAACATCAATTGCCTACCACGGAAGAAAATATTTTTATAGCTGCCACCTGCCAGGATAAAGGCATAGCTTTTCTTAAAGGAGATGCCAGGCTTCAAGTTAGAAAAATCAAAACCGACTCTCTTGAGCAAAAAGAAAAAGCTACTCCCAAAGCCTATACTGTGCTTGTCGAAAACATACCTTATGAAGTTGAAGTTTCAGACAATAAGCTTGTTGTCAACGGTAACGAATATCAAGTAAAAATAGAAGAAAGCACCACAGCCAACAAAAAGCCTTCATCATCCTCTTCATCCTCAGCGACCACAATGCCCCAAAAAGAGACAACAATTGAAGCTCCAATGCCTGGACAGGTGATCAATGTTCTTCAAAGTAAAGGCAAAAAGATCAAAAATGGTGATGTCATTATGATTATGGAAGCGATGAAAATGGAGATGGAAATCAAAGCTCCCTCTGATGGTGAAATCAGTGAAATATTAGTTAAAAATGGTGATTCGGTAACTACCGGTCAAACCATAGCAAGGATTAATGCCTGATGGACACAACAACTATATTTCAAAGATTATTGGATTCCACAGGATTGTTTTCAATCACTTTACCTCAAGTGGTTATGATTGTTGTGGGTTTGGTGCTGATTACATTAGCGATTAAAAAAGGCTTTGAACCCCTTTTGCTCATCCCTATTGGATTTGGATGCATTTTGTCCAATATCCCCATAGCTGAAATATCAGGTCCGGATGGACTCTTGGGATTGATTTATCGATTTGGTGTTCAGAATGGAGTTTTTCCTCTTTTAATCTTTATGGGCGTAGGAGCCATGACAGACTTTGGTCCTTTACTGGCCAATCCAAAAACATTGTTTCTTGGCGCTGCTGCTCAATTTGGCATCTTTTTTACTCTCATTGGCTCATTGTTTCTTGCAAAGTTTTTTGGTTTTGATTTTGGGCTGAGAGAAGCAGCCAGTATAGGGATTATTGGAGGTGCAGACGGCCCGACCGCAATTTTTGTCTCATCTCAAATGGCCCCGCAACTCCTGGGGGCTATTGCCGTGGCTGCATATTCCTATATGGCGCTGGTGCCTATGATACAGCCTCCCATCATGCGTTTGATGACCAATAAAGAAGAGCGAACCATCAAAATGAAGCAGTTGCGACCTGTTTCGCAAGCAGAAAAAATAATTTTTCCTCTTGTGGTATTACTGCTTTGCATCTTCTTTCTGCCGATGGCTACTCCCCTTATAGGAGCACTAACATTTGGCAACCTGGCCAAGGAATGTGGCGTTGTTAATAGAATTTCCAAAACCCTTCAAAATGAATTAATCAATATTGTAACTATTTTGCTTGGTTTGGCCGTAGGATCTCAGCTGAGCGCCTCCACTTTTTTGCGCTGGGAAACTATAGCAATTCTTATATTGGGGCTGGTTGCATTTTCCATTGGCACAGCTACTGGCATCCTTTTTGCCAAAGGGATGAACTTGTTCTCCAAAGAGAAAATACATCCCTTTGTTGGTGCTGCAGGGGTATCAGCAGTGCCTATGGCAGCTCGGGTCGCCAGCAAGGAAGGTCAGCGTTATAATCCTCAAAATTATTTACTGATGCATGCCATGGGGCCTAATGTAGCAGGAGTTTTGGGCTCAGCTGTCGCCGCCGGGGTCTTGATGTCCATTATTCCTTAACTAAGGATAAGGCAATATAGCTTTTATAAATGGAGGTAAATATCATGCGCTATTATATTTCAGTGGATATGGAAGGCATATCGGGTCTGGTGGATTGGAATGACCCTCAGGAAAAGATATCTCAATATATGACCCAGGAAGTCCTGGCAGTCATCAAAGGGATCAAAAAGAAAGATCCTCAATCGCAAATATTAGTGTGTGATGCTCATGATAAAGGTCAAAATTTAAAAATAATGGATTTGCCCTCTGATGTACGCATGATTCAGGGGCCTACCCGCATGTATTACATGATAGAAGGCTACGAGAACCATTTTGATGCCGCCATCCTGCTGGGCTATCATGCACCTGTAGGCACCCAGAGAGGCTTGATGGATCATTCCTATTCCAGCTCTTCTTTTTTTGAAGTGCGAATCAATGATGACCCCGTGGGCGAAGCTGAAATCAATGCCATATTGCTTTCTGAAGCCAACACCCCTGTCATATTGATGAGTGGGGACAATGAGTTTAAAAAATTCTCTTCTCTGCGATTTCCTGATACTCATTTTGTGGTCACCAAGGACTCTATTGGCAAATTTTGCTCTGATTTGGTTCATCCCCACCTTGTACATCAGCAGTTGGAAGAAGAAGTTCAGCGAGCTATCGAACATAAGGATCAGATGCGCATGTATGCCCCC
>PXBT01000101.1 GCA_003566815.1 Caldisericota bacterium | reverse complement strand
TGACGTTATCGCTCTTCAGGAAAAATACGGAGAACTGAAAGAGGAATTCAAGGAAGAGTTGAAAAGAATTGTTTTGGAAAAAAAGCAAACCGCTCCCAAAGAAGAGAAGAAGGAGAAGCCGAATTTATGCCCCAGGAAAAAGAAAATAATGCTTTTTCTTAAAGATAAAGGAAGGGCCCAAGTCGGTGATGTCAGCAAGCTTTTCCCCGGCGTTGCCAAGAGGACTTTGAGAAGAGATTTTTTGGACTTGATTGAAAAAAAACTGGTTGAAAGAATAGGAGAAAAGAATGATACTTACTATTCTCTAAAAGAGTAAGGTAGGACAAAGGATTTATTGCTTTTGTCCTACTAATAATAAGGTAGGACAAAGAAAAGGAAATATTTGTCCCTCTTGTCCTATCTTTGTGAAATGGATAGATTAAAAAGAAAATTCAGCAAAATATACGATCAAAACGTAGATGCCATCTACAGGTTTGTTTTCTTTAAGGTTAATTCGGAAGAAATAGCCCAAGATTTAACTTCGGAAACATTTCTAAAGAGCTGGCAGGCCTTTCAGAAAAAGGGGGATAAAGTGAAATTATTTCCAATCAAAAATAAAAAAGATGCAGAATTTATTATTGACCAGCTTATAAAAAGTGGAACAAGTCCTGACAATTATTGTGGAGATATTCATGGATTTTATGGACTAAAAAATAAGTTTGAGCGTGGATATTGGACCATAAAAACCTGGAAAAAAAAATTATACTACACCTGGAAAGAAAACTGTTCATATTCAGAGGGGCTTGAGATTGACCGGAAAGATGCTGTCAATCATCTTTGGTCCAAGCGCAAAGATTATCATGCCTGGCTAAAAGAATTGTACCAAAACTAATTTATCGCCCATAGTTCTTTGTCTTTATTCTTGATCTCAAACCATTCGGTTTGAGGGCGCTTCTTTAATTACTCCTTAAACTTCAATTCAATAAATTTATCTTGATCTTTTATCTTGTTCAAAATGCATAAAAACAATATCTTAATTATTCATAATTAATAAAGCGACTTTTTCTATATTAAATTTTAATTTTATATTATTGACTTTTTTATAAATAATATTAATATCATATTTCGTATTTTTAAATTTATAGTAAATGGAAGTGAAGTATGTTATTAAAAAATTTACCTAAAGGTATGAAGGATTTCTTAATTCTTTGGGCAGGTCAGCTATTCACTCTTCTTGGTACTTCCATGACAGCTTTTGCATTAACTATTTGGGCATGGCAGGTCAGTGGAACTGCAACTGCTCTGGCAATGGTAGGTTTTTTCTATTTTCTACCCTCATTGATCGTTAGCCCCGTAGCAGGAGCATTGGTTGACCGATGGGATAGAAAGATGGTAATGATTCTCAGCGATGTTTGTTCCAGTCTTGCCACTTTAGTTATTTTTATTCTGCTTGTATCAGGAAGACTTGAAATTTGGCACCTTTATGTCGCTTCAGCTTGGAGTGGAATATTTCAGTCTCTGCAGTTTCCAGCCTTCTCTGCAGCTATTAGCATTATGGTGCCAAAAGAACATTATGCGCGAACTTCCGGGTTCACCTCCATGGCTGAATCAGGTATATATATTCTTGCACCCATGATGGCTGGAGCATTGGTAGGCTTTATAGGAGTCAAGGGAGTATTAATCATTGATTTTATTGCCTTATTTATAGCCATCACTACGATTTCCTTTATCAAAATCCCAAAACCCAAGAAAACAGAAACTGAAAAGAAATCATTGTGGAAAGACAGCATCTTTGGTTTTCAATATATTGTTAAGCGAAAACCTTTGCTGGGCCTGCTAAGTGTATTTTTCCTTGCCAATCTTTTTGGAACCCTGGGACACATGGTATATTCCCCCATGATCTTGTCACGAACAGGCGACAACCACTTGATACTTGGAATAGCTCAGTCTTTCTTTGGTATTGGCGGAGTAGTGGGAGGTTTAATCATTGGAATTTGGGGAGGTCCAAAACGCAAAGCTATGGGTGTTATTATAGGATTGTCAGGATCATCTTTACTGGGAGCCCTATTTTTTGGAATGGGCAATCATCTGGTCTGGTGGGCTATAGGAGGACTTTTGGTAAGCATCTTTGGATCTCTTTCTTACTCTTCAAGCCAGGCTATTTGGATGTCCAAGGTTGCGCCAGAATTTCAAGGCAGAGTATTCTCATGCAGAAGATTTATTGCTCAATGCATTTCTCCTGTAGCCATGTTGATAGCAGGGCCTTTGGCTGATAATTTTTTTGAGCCCATGATGATGAACCCCAGTGGTGCATCTTCCTATTTAAGCTATTTTGTTGGTTCCGGGCCTGGAGCAGGGATGGCTTTGATGATGCTGGCGTTTGGAATCCTTGGTTTGCTGGCTGGCTTTTGGGGATATATGAATCCTGCCATACGAAATGTTGATCGTATCATTCTTGATCATGATGAAGAATTTGCATGGGAAGAAGAAGTTGAAAGTGAAGACGAAGTTCCAGGGTTTGCTCCTATTCCTCAACCAGCCGTCACATAGCTTCTCAATTTGACAAACTCAAGCATTTTTAATATTTATATATTAAAAATGCTTGAGTTGTTTTGATGAGGAGGAAAATAATGAAAAAAAATATCATAGGGTTTTTATGCTTTCTTTTTATTTTCAGTTTTTTAAGTAGCTGTCGACGGGACGACAATGCATTGCATCAAGAAGACCAGCAAAATGGTTCCATAGTAAGAGACTTTAAAGGAGACTTTGTTTCTTTTCAATACACTGGAGACTGGGAAATAAGAGAAGACGAAAATGATAAATCTCTCGTCTTGAAAATTATGGGCGACCAGGGAATGATTGTTGTTCTTGTTAAGGCAGAAAGAGACCGTTTCAACCCAGCTATAGACTCTGCCAATCATTTTGCACAAATCTACGAGGGCACTCCCGCCAAACAAATGAATTATGGCCAAAATGAATACTATGGTACTTCCTTTTTCTTAAGCATGCCTCAAACCCTAATGGTAACAAAATCAGGAGATTACCGGGTGCTTGTAACTCTTCAAGGCGAAGGGCACGATCAGGACGAGCGAGTCATCGATCTGCTCAATACCCTGGAGTTCTCTTTATAAGTTTGGCAGTCTGACATTTTAAAATAAACCCAATAAAAAATTGATTTGACAATTTAAATATTTTTATTAAATTTATTTGTTAGTTAAGCTTAACATTTTGAAAAATAAATAGAACTTTAAATGGAGAAAGGTAGTTTTTTATTGTGAAGTTAAGTATTACTAACTTGGGAGAGTGAAATGAAGAATATGCGAAGCTTATTTGCCTGGATGGAAAAAAAAGTGCTTTCAGGTAGCAGTACCTGGATCAATGCTTATGCCTCTTTTTACAGGCAAACCGTCCAGAGAGAAATAAATTTGGCTGGCATCACCTCTGCTGACAATATAGTCAATATAGGGTGTGGAAGCATTCCGTTTACTGCTATGCACTTGTCCCAGCTTACAGGTGCGGAAGTTTGGGCTATCGACAAGGACAGCGAGGCCATTGCAACCGCAAAAGTATTACTAAACAAAATCGACTTCAAAGGGAAAATACACTTAATGGTGGCTGATGGCCAGGATCCTTTGCCTCGCAAATTCAATGTGGCCGTCATAGCGCTTCAAGTGGAGCCCAAGGATTTGGTAATAAGCAATCTTTTTCAATGGGGTGCTCCTGATTTCCGTCTTGTAATTAGAGAACCAAGACCTTTTTTAAGAAACATGTACGATTCTGTTTCCGAAACTTATACTCCAAAAGCTTGCATCAACCAAAACCAATTTACATTTAAAGAATCCCTATTGTTCACCAGAAGTGCTTTATGATAATTTTAAGGAGACTTTCATAATGGAAAACCATCTTATCAGGCAAAAAAATGATTACATTATGCCTCAGGGACACCTGGGCATTTTAAAAGATAAAATTTATCAAGGGGCTATTGAATTAGCAAAAAAACTGGAGTCCCTTTTTTCATCTTCAGGAAGCATCCTGCCTTTGTCGCTCAGGCATTTTGTTTATGGTATTTTTTATAAAAGAATGGTTAGGAAGGAAATGGAAGTCTCTTGCATGAGTTCTGAGAAAAAAATACTTCAGATTGGATGTGGCTCCTACCCCTTCACTGCTATCACTATGGCATCAGAGGGTATCCCTGTTGATGCTGTCGAATGTGACCCAAAAGCTTATAACTCAGCAAAAGAAATCATCAAGCAAAAAGGTCTGGAAGATAAAATCAATCTCATCTTATCCAATGGCAGCAACCTGGACTATAGTCAATATGACATTGTGCATGTATCTCTTCATGTACATCCTAAAAAAGATTTGCTCCTGCAAATTTTACACCAACTCTCTGATCATGGAGCCCTCCTCTACCGCAATCCCCACAAAGCCATAACCTTCGCATATACTTCTGTCAGACCCGATGATCTCGCCAAGGATCTTTCAAACTATTTTATTGAGCTCGTCAAAGGGTTGCCCACTTGCGAAACCATTAGAATGATTCAAAACGAAACCATATTAGGAGGAAGCCAGGATGCATAAGCCTCAGAAAATCAAGCATTCCACTCAATCTTTATTGCATCTCCCCCCTGGAGGCAAAGGAACTATCATTTTTGTTCCCGAAAATCCTTTGATCCATCTTCTGGGGCTCAGAGCTGGAAAAGTTCTGCAACTTCAATGCAGGCAAATCTTTGGTGGTCCCTTGCTGTTAAAAGTAGGAGAAAGAAAAATTGCCCTAAGTCGATCATTGGCTTCAAAAATCATTATTGCCTGCTAAAATTATCAGAATGATAAGGCAGGTTGGTTAGTATGGAAAAAACGATTCTATTAATGGGAACGCCCAATGTTGGCAAAAGTGCTATTTTTAACCAATTGACAGGCTTAAATGTCAGTGTGGCCAATTATTGCGGTACAACAGTGGATTACACTCGTGGCATCATGAGCATTAATGGCGATAAATACGAGCTGATCGATGTCCCAGGCACCTATTCTCTTTGCGCTACATGCGAGGCAGAAGAAGTAGCTGTTGAAATGGTCTGCGGCAACTGCCCCTCCCGCTGTCACAGGCATCGAAAATCTTCTCATTGTAGTACTGATGGAGGACTCGAAGGCCCCCCGGAGTTTGAAAAACCTTCCGCCATATTGTATGTATTGGATGCAGGCAACTTTGAAGGCGGGCTCTTCCTTTTGCTCCAATTGATGGAATTGGACTTGCCCATTGTGGTAGCCCTCAACCGAAGAGATCTGGCTTTGGCAAAAGGATGTCACATTGATATCGAAAGCTTCTCTGACATTTTACAGCTGCCTGTAATTCCCACTATAGCTATTAACGGCGAAGGCATTAATGATGTTAAAACTCTGCTCGAAGGTATTGTGAAGGGAAAAATAGAAAAACAAAAACCATCAAAACTTGAAGCAAACTGGAAAAATGTAGAATCCATAACAGAAAAAGTCTTTTGCAAAAAAGAAACAAAAAAAAACCTTAGAAAAGAAAAGTGGGATCGATGGTTCACGAGTCCCTGGCCGGGATTACCCCTGGCAATGCTTATTCTATGCCTGGTCTTTGCATTGGTTATTGGGTTAGGCATGGGACTAAGGCAATACTTGCTCTTACCCCTTTTTCGAGGCTTGATAATACCGCCTATTGTTAATTTTATAACGCAAATAATCCCCGCAGGCACATTGCAAAATATTTTTATAGGCGAATATGGCTTTCTAATTAAAGGACTGGAGTGGCCTTTTACCCTGGTGCTGCCCTATGTGCTATCCTTTTATGCCGTGCTTAGTATTGTTGAAGACAGTGGATACATGCCCAGGCTGGCTATTTTGCTTGATGGTCTGTTCCAGCGCATTGGCTTGAATGGTTCAGGCATCATTCCGCTTCTCATAGGCTATGGATGTGGTATTCCAGCTATAATGGCTACCCGAGCTATGGGCACGCGAAAAGAAAGACTCATTATAACCACCCTGGTTTGCCTGGCTATACCATGTATATCTCAAACTGGAGCATTTATAGCTCTGTTGGCTTCGAGATCTATTGGAGCCATGATAGCAGTTTTTATTTTTTCATGGGTCGTGATGGTTATAGCAGGACTTATACTAAACAAATGGATCAAAGGCAAACAGCTGGAAACCCTGCTGGAAATACCCGATTTATTGCTCCCCAGGGCTCGCATGGTAGGAAAAAAGCTGTGGCTGAAATTAAAGCTCTATATAGCCGATGGAGCCTTGCCCATGATTGGAGTGGTAGGTTTAGCCGCTATTCTTTACGAGACTGGTATTATGAATGCCTGGGCCAATGCCATCAGCCCTCTGGTGACCGGATGGCTCAGACTCCCTCAGGAAGCAGCAACGCCTCTTGCATTAGGTATCCTTCGAAGAGAGCTATCCGTTTTGCCACTGTTGGATATGAATCTTACAGCCCTTCAGCTATTTACGGGGGCTATCGTGGGTCTATTCTATGTGCCCTGCATAGCCATTGTAGCTACCGTAGCTAAAGAATTTAAAGTTCCCATCGCCCTGGGCATCCTTGGCATCACTACTTTTATAGCTTTTCTCCTTGGTGGCTTAATCGCAAGGGTAGGATCTTTATTCTTCTGATGCTTTTCGTTTAAATTTCAGCTTCAGCCATGGCAAAACCCAACGGTCCAGACCATAGTAATAGCTTCCATAGCCCACATAAATCAAGATAAAGGTTAAAGTAATCATCACAGGGTTCATACTGCCAGAACCAGCGAGCAGAAAGTTTAAGTTCATAAACCCGCCTGCCAGCAAACCAATGATGGTAAAAAGCCCAAAAAGCAATGACAATCCTACCAAAATCTCTGCAAATACAATCAAATAACTAAAGGCTTGTGCATTTGGCAGAGCAACATTTTCAAGAAAAGAAGCATACCATTCCTGCACCATGGGATTGTCTCCCGTTGCTTTGGCCAGGGCTCCTCTAAAAAATCCACTGATTGCTGTTCCTGCATCGCTTCCAAACCAAGCAGGATTTTGAATTTTGCTTATACCCGCCTTGATCCAGGTGTAACCCAGCCAGATTCGTATGATTGCCCATAAGATCCCCATGAAGCGTACATCTTTGCATATGCATTTACCCATTTGCCCTCACCTGCTTTCATGTAGTATATTTAATCAACCATGAAAATGTTGGCAGGGTTCCATTATGGTATGGGGACCCTCAAGGGTACAAACAAAAAACCAGGGTGCTCTTCAGCTTTTTTCTCTTGAAACTTCCACAAGCTGTCCTGGATGGGAGCCACCAATATGCCGTCAGGCTTTAGTTGATCAAATAATGGGCCCAGGTCTTCTTTTTTTGATGCTGATGCAGAGACCAATATGCGATCCACTTTGCCAGCAGGTGGATGACTCAGACTATTTTCAGTACAAATCAATTCAAGATTGTTACAAGCATATTTTTGACTATTATCTTTAGCTCTTTCCAATAATTCAGGGATGCACTCCAACCCCCATACATAGTCTGCCAAATGGGCCAGGAGCACACTTGTCCAGCCAGATCCAGCACCAACATCCAACACTTTTCCCTTGGGGTCAAGAAGTTCGAGCATAAAAGCCACCACCAAAGGTTGAGAATTGGTTTGATTAAAGCCTATGCGAATTGGAATATTTTTCTCCGCAAGATGTTTCTGTTCCCTGGAAACAAAGTCTTCTCGATGGACTTTTCTGAAAGCCTCAACAATCCTCGGAGTTTTTAGATACCCTTGCTGAATTAAGTCATCTATCCATTTCATACAATGATCTTCAATCTTTGGAGCTTCTGCTAAAAAAAGAAAGCAAATGGTCTGGATGATCAACAATAGCATCTGGGGATAGTTTTTCCAGATTTTCCCTGGAGCTGAACCCCCAGCTAACAGCTACCACCTTGAGATCAAGCCTTTTGGCTGCTTCAATGTCACGCACCTCATCGCCAATATAGACTGCTTTTTCCTTTTGAATATTGCGCTTCTTGAGAAGGCGAGCTATCACTTTATCTTTCCCAAAAACACTACGGTGGGCACTTATAAAGCAAAAAATCCCTTTCAAGCCATTTCTGCTTAAAAACATACTAACATTCTTTTTGGAATTGGAGGTCATAATGCCCAAAGTATATCCCTGATGCTTAAGCTCTTTTAAAGCATGAACAATTTCATTAATAGGTTCAACCTCTTCCATCTCTTTGTACAATTTTCTTCGAGCCACCAGGAGCATCCAGGGGATTTTAAAAAAAGTAACCCTGCATTCCTTCATTACTTCAAAGGGCATACAGCTTTTCAGCCTTATTTGCTCTTCCTTGCTAACCTGTTTGCAACGGAAAAAAGGAGCAATTTGATTATAAATCACTCGCAGTCGATCAAAAGTATTGGCAATAGTGCCATCGAAATCAAAAATAATGGTATCAGTGCTCATTGCGTCCAAACATAAAGCTGACAAAAATCTAATCGACTAAAAATCACTATTAAAAAAAACCAATTCTTCAATCATAGCTTTTATTATAACGAATTATGCTCAAAAGTATCCTCAAAAAACCACCAGCTCGCATATCTGGCAATCATCACTCAAAAAACCTCAGCTAAAAGGGTTTTTAGGTTTAGCTTTTATTACATACCCATAAATAGTAAAATATTAGCTGGAGGTAAATCCTATGTTGCAAGAAATAATTATTGTCAAAGCAGGTCCCTATATCGTCAAAGGCTCAATTCCTTTGGATCATGCAAAGGCCATTCTTGATGAAAACAATTTTCCCGTATCATGGAAATTTTTTAACCCCTACCCTTTGCAATCAACTTATACCTTATGCAGATGCGGAAAAACCAAAAAGCCTCCTTTTTGCGATGGTACCCATCATTCGGCAGGCTTTCAAGGTATGGAAGTTGCTGAGACCAAGCCCTTCGATGAAGCAATGACCATGATTAAAGGCCCCTCTATCAGCATGAAAGATTTGAAATGTTTATGTATGATGGCCAAATTTTGCAATATCAACGATAATGTCTGGAATCAAATTGCCCAACCTTTGGATGAAACAGACTACCAGAAAACTTTGCAAGCTATCCAACATTGTCCTGCCGGCAGACTTGTGCCCATCGACACCCAAAGCGGACAAACTTTGGAACCCTCACACCCACCATCTATCAGCATCATAGAAGAGCATGGCTATGTCAATCAGGGAGCTATTTGGGTTAAAGGGGGCATTCCCATCACTTCATCCAGTGGCTTTCAATATGAGATCAGGAATCGGGTTACCCTGTGTCGCTGTGGAAAGACTCGCAACATGCCCTTTTGTGATGGCAAGCACCTTATCAGTCCTCCCTCAAGATAGAAAACAATCGCACAGAGTTCAAAATCTTAGGTCAGGCACTCTTCTTCTTGTTCTTTGCGAATAGCTACAGGTGCTTTTTTGGTCATGGTAATATTGAAATAACCAAAAATCCCCACCACTATCATCGTAAGCCAACAAATCACCGCAAAGGGCGCATAATCCACAGCATTAACCCCCAGGGTCGTCAAAACGAAAATTCCACTGGTATTCCAGGGTATCAATGGTGCAGTAAGAGTTCCACCAGCCTCCAGCGCGCGAGTTAAATTTTTCAAATCAAGTTTGTGATCAACATATTCATTCTCAAACATTTGCCCAGGTATAATAACTGCCAAATATTGATTGGCTCCGAATATATTGATAAACACTGAGCTTGACATAGTCGTCATGACCAGATTGCCCACCCGTTTCGTCAAAAAAGATATGCTTTTTACAATCACTTCAAGCATCCTGCATTTGAGCATCACTCCACCCAATGCAAGAGAAATTATAGCCAGAAAGATGACGCTATACATGCTACTCATGCCGCCACTGGACAGAACCTGATCCATTTCTTCCCAACCTGATTTGATTGAAAAGCCATCATTAATCGTATGAAAAACAGCTCCCATGCCCTGCCCCTGCACCATCAACTGCATCAATCCGCCCAACAATACTCCCATCATCAAACTGGGTATGGCAGGCACTTTCAATGCAATAGCCACAATGATAAAAACTGGAGGAATTATTAGTAAAGGAGAAAGTTTAAAATGCTCCAGAATAAAATCCTGGTACTTCTGAGGATCAATAACAGCATAATCAGACCCCATGATTTGAAAATTGGCAATGGTATAAAAAATTAGCGCAATAATAAAAACAGGGATTACGCCATACAACATGTGCTTGATATGCTTATAAATATCTATCCCCAGCAAGCCAGGTACAAGATTGGTGCTATCAGAGAGAGGTGACAACTTATCGCCAAAAAAAGCACCTGAAACAATCGCGCCCACCACAATAGGGGCAGGAATGCCAAGTCCATGACCAATACCCACACTGGCAAGACCAATAGTACCAATAGTAGTCCATGAACTACCCGTAACAATCGAAACAAAACTGCAAAGCAATAGCACGATAGGCAAAAACCATAAGGGATGCATGATATTAAAACCATAATAAATCAAAGCAGGCACAATACCGCTCCCAATCCAAACTCCAATCATCATGCCGATAATCAAAAGGATGATGATCGCGGGAATGACTCGATGGATACTATCAATAAAACCTTTCTTGATTTCCATCCAGGAATAGCCATGTTTATAGGCTACAAGTCCTGCAGTTATGGTGCCTAACAACAATGCCACATGAGGCTCAGCATCAAAGACAAATACTGACCAACCCAGAGCAAGACCTGTCACCACCAAAGGCAACAAGGAATACAACAAGGAAGGCGTGATGTCTTTATTTTTTCTTTTCCAAATCAATTTTTTTAATATCATCATTTGACTGTATATTTTATTCGAATATCTCGTAGATTCAAGCTACAGAAAGCTCAAACCAAGTACTTCCAGTATGAGATATCATCATTCGCCACAACCATGTTATAATTTATACACACTAAGAAAGGTGGTCGTTGAGATGAAAATTGCTCTTGTCCATGGCTATATTTTGCGAGGTACTGGCAGCAATCTTTATGTCACCAATCTATGTCGCACCTTTTGTAAAGCTGGGCACGATGTAATGCTGTTTTCTCAAGAGTCAGATCCTCATCATTTCGACTTCATCTCCCATAGCTATACCTTTAACGAAGATTGCTCCATTCTCATGCCTATCTTCCAGCGTACAACCTCTTTTCCTGGAAAATGCATCCATTATCGGCCTTTTATCGACTCCTTTCTTCCAGTCTATGTGCATGATGACTACCCTGGATACACTGTAAAAACCTACACCGAAGCCAGTGAAATTGAAATCGAAAACTACCTCGCCCATAACACAAAATGCCTTCAGACCATTTTTGCTGATCAGCCCCCTGACCTCATTCTCAGCCAACACACTATCATGCAACCCGTCTATACTGCTCGGGCCAGAAAAGCTTGCCCAAAAGCCAAACACTTTGCCATTATTCATGGAAGCGCGCTAAATTTTTCAGTACGCAAAAGAGAACTGCTCAAAACCTATGCTATCGAAGGCATTGAAGATGCTCATCAGCTCATTTTTGTAAGCACTCATTCTCAAAATGACTTTATCCAGTATTTTAGTCCTACCCCTCAGCTTGCTTCAAAATGCAAAGTGATACCAGCAGGAGTGAATGTTGATCTTTTTCAAGCACCTCAAGGCAAAGAAAAAATACAATCAAAGCAAGACAAACTGCTCAAAGCTAAACAAGAAAGCTCAAAGCAAAAAATTCAAGTCGACAATTCCAAAGAAATGCATAGTTTTCACGATGCTGTTCATGTAAACCCAACACTCGAATCCATTAAAGAAAACATTATAGCCTATCAAAATAACTTGGATATTTGGTCTCCTGATCCGGATATCCATCAAAAACTTGCTCAGATTTTTGATCAAAAAGGAAATATAGTGCTTTATTTTGGGAAATATCTCTGGACCAAAGGGATTCACCTTTTGATTGCTGCAGCGCCATTGATTTTATCAAAATTCCCCCAAACTCATTTTATATTGGTTGGCTTTGGATCAACGAGGCCCTGGCTGGAAACCCTGGTCAACCTTTTGGACGGAGGGCATACTGAGCTTTTTAAAACAATACTTCAACAACCTCATCTTGCAGACCCAGGTATTACCCACCAATCAATCTATACCAAAGATTTCCTCCATTGGCTTGACCTTCCTTTAAATGAAGAAGCCTATCGATCAGTGGCCTATCAAAATATTCGAAAGCATATGACCTTCACTGGCATCATGCAACATAGTGAGCTTATCAACCTCATACCATCAGCTGATATCACCGTTGCTCCTTCCATTTTCCCCGAATCCTTTGGAATGGTGGCCATCGAATCGCTTTCCTGCGGAATTTTTCCTGTGCAAACCTATCATTCTGGCTTTGCAGATGTCATTGATCACTATGAGAAGGAATTTCAAGATTTCTTTTCTTCTTTTCACTGGAAACATATAGAGCTCAATGATAGTCTCATCTTTTCTCTTGTGGAAAATATCAATCACCTTTTGCAAGCACAAGAACATCTTAGCCCGCAAGAAAAAGCAAATCTGTCAAAAAGAGCCCATGCTTTTGTGAAAGATAACTACGATTGGACCAGCATAGCCCAAAAAATGCTTTCTACAGCAGAATCTCTTTGAGCCCTTAAGTTCCTGCAAGAAAACAATCAAGCAAGCCTGGCAAACAGACTAATCTTGCTCAATATCAAAAATTACAAAGGTTTTTTGTTGTTCACTATCCCATTCCACGGTAGCACCAGCTGCTTCAAAAAAATCTCGAAGAGGAGCTAAAACCTGGGTTTCGAGGTAAAGGTAATTAATACTTCTTTGAGTGGATACCATGACAGGATTCCAGGAAAACCATCGATTGTTAATAAAAAGAGGTATGACATTTTTGAGATTTTCTTCCCCTGGAGTCGAATCAAAATAAAAAAGAAATTGCCATTTATTGTTTAACTGATCTTTTCCTTCATAGCTTATTTCCCATTGATAAGGCTCAAATATATGGACGGCTATCTCCGAGAAGCTAACAAAATGATGCATGATAAAGCCTAAATCCATTCTCAGTTTGCGAAGGTGGTTTTTGACCGGACTCAGCATCCGATAGTTATAATGGTATCGATCCCCGCTTTGCTTAATACTTGCCCTGGGAGGATCATTGAGAAACTGATAAGATCTCCCAAAGTGATCATAAATAGTAAAATGGTTTTCATCCTGGGAAATCTCAACCTCATAGCTTAAAAACCTGGCAATGTCCATCACATTAAAAAATGATTGGTCATTGTAAGTCACAGGCTCATGCGTCCAGGCCAGCTCTTTGCCATTGACCTGAGGCAATGAAAAATGCTCTTCCTGGATGCCTCTCTTTGGGCTATGAGAAAAGGTTATTTGATGGTTGGCTCGATCAAACCAACGATAATTAGCAACTTTACCTTCCTGATAAAAACTACCAAAGTAAGACCAGTGAAAGAGATGGCGCAAGCCCTTTCCACTCACATAATACCCTTCCTTCTCGAAGTTTTCAGTTAAAATGGGAGGAGTCTGAAGCTGTATTATGGCTTCCCATGGCTCTGTTGATTCCTCAATGCCCACCCATTCTGAATCCTGTTCAAACTCAAATTGATGAAAAACAGGCAACTCATGATCTATACCAATTTTGACTGGCTTGGACTTGACCCATTCTGTCTCGGCTTGAGTAGAGATTTCAAATATAAAAGAGCCTGGAGTCTGGGTATTATGTATGCCCAGCTCAAAGGGAAAAGTAAAAACTATATTATTGTAACCCTCAATTGCAGGATCGAGCTCTAAATAAGTTTCAAAGGTTATTATATTGTTTTCATGATCAAATTCGAAACGAAGTATAGGTGGGCGAGGACCGGGAGGATCAGGAATTTCTGGAGGCTCAGGAGGATCATTTTCTTCCTGCAAAGGTAATTGGGTGCCTTTTGGAAATTTAAAT
>PXBT01000045.1 GCA_003566815.1 Caldisericota bacterium | reverse complement strand
TGGCAGGAACAGTTAATGGAACATGAACTGCCATTTGGTCTCCATCAAAGTCTGCATTAAAAGGAGGGCAAACTAAAGGAGGAATTTGAATAGCTTTGCCTTCGCAAAGAGTCACATGAAACCCTTCAACTCCCAATCGGTGAAGGGTGGGCGCACGGTTAAGCAGTACAGGATGGTGTTGAATAATCTCATCAAGCACCGACCATACTACAGCATCAAATTTTTCTATTTTCAGCTTGGCAGATCTTAAACTCTGGGCAATGCCCTTGCTTACTAAACGCTCCATAACGAAAGGCTTGAACAATTCAAGCACCATTTCCTTGGGTAAACCACATTGATCAATCGATAGCTCAGGATTGACCACAATTACAGATCGACCTGAATAGTCTACGCGCTTTCCTAAAAGATTTTGCCTGAATCTTCCTTCTTTTCCTTTGAGGATATCACTAAGTGAACGCAATGGTCTGTTGGCTGTTCCCAAAACTGGTCGGGTTCGCTTGCTATTATCAAATAATGCATCAACAGCTTCCTGGAGCATGCGCTTTTCATTTTGCACCATTATATCTGGAGCATTTACATCAATCAGTTTTCTTAGCCGATTGTTACGATTGATGACTCTTTGATAAAGGGTGTTCAAATCTGAGGTTGCAAATCTTCCTCCTTCAAGCTGAAGCAAAGGTCTCAAATCAGGAGGTATTACCGGTATAATACTCATAATCATATCGCAAGGATTTCGGTCAGTAGATTCGAAAGCCTGAAATGCGCCCAAACGCTTAACTAATTTAGTTTTCTTCTGAAAGGATGAATTGGCCATAGCAGAACGAAGCTCTTGAGATTTTTCCTTAATATTTATCTGATTTAATAGATCCTGGATAGCTTCTGCACCTTTTTTTGCAACAAATTTATATCCCTGATCTATCAATTCTCTATATTCATCATCCCTTAATGTAGTTCCTACTTTTAAATCTTCAGCATCTCCAGGATCAATCACAACATATTTAACAAAATAAACAATTTCCTGCAGAACTTTTGAAGTGATATCCAGTAAAAGAGATATGAAAGGAACAGTTTTTAAAAACCATATATGTACCACTGGTGCAGCCAATTCGATATGACCCATTCTTTTGCGTCGAACTTTTGAGCTTGTCACCTGAACATTACATCGATCACAAACTACATCATCATATCTCTTGCCCTTGTACTTGCCGCATCGACACTCATAGTCTTTAAATGGACCAAAGATTTTTTCGCAAAATAATCCGTCAGGTTCAGGCTTATAATTTCGATAGCTAATGGTTTCAGCTTTTTTAACCTCACCATAGCTCCAGGACTCAATCTCTTCAGCAGATGCCAAATGAATTGAAATAGCTTCATAGTCACAAGTAAAGTTGTCATCTGCTTTCTGTTGAGCTTCCTGAGCATTTAATTGAATTTGATTCATTCTTGAGCTTCCTCCTTAAAACTGTAAAGCAGTTTTAACCCTCTTGTTTTTCTTTTTCCAGCTTAGCTTCATCTACCACAGATTTCACCACCTTGGGCGGAGCTTCTTCGTAATGAGAAAAGGAAAGGTCAAAATATCCCTTTGCTGTAGTGATAGATCCTATATCAGTGGTATAACGAGATAATTCATTTAATGGTGCTTGAGCATTAATAATTTGCCAATTTTTATCAGCCTCCACACCCATCACTCTGCCTCGTTTTGTGTTCAAATCGTCTATAACTGCTCCCATATACTGTTCGGGAACATGAATGGTAACATTCATAATTGGCTCCAGCAATATTGATTCTGCCTCCTGCAAGGCTTTCTTAAGAGCAAGTGAACCTGCAATTTTAAAAGCTATTTCTGATGAATCGACAGGATGATAGGTGCCATCATAAACAACAACTTTTATATCAACCACTGGACAGCCTGCAAGTATTCCTTCATTCATGGCTTCCAAAACACCTTTTTCAATAGCAGGGATATAATTTTTTGGGATTGCTCCGCCAAAGATCTTGCTTTCAAAGGTAAACTTTTCTCCTCTGGGGAGGGGGGAAATTTCCAGCCAGCAATGTCCATACTGACCATGTCCGCCAGATTGTTTTTTGTGCTTTCCTTCAACTTTAACAAGCTTTCGAATAGTTTCTTTGTATGAAATTTTTGGCGGTTTAAGCCCAATGTTTACAGAAAATTTCCGTTTAATTTTTTCAGCTACCACATTGAGCTGAGTTTCTCCTACTCCATACATTACGGTTTGCTTGGTGTCTTCATCGCGAACAATTTTGATAGTGGGATCATCTTCCTGAACCTTGGGCAGAATAGTCCCCAGTTTATCTTCATCGGCTTTATTTATTGCAAAAAGCGCCATTGCTGCATTTGAATTGGGCAAAACTATCCATGGAATTTTAATTTTTTTGTCAGAAGTGGAAAGGCTGTGCCCCGTTTTGGTAAGAACGAGTTTTGTGACTGCACCTATATCTCCTGAGCAAACAAGATTTGCATTTTCTTGTTTTTTCCCAAATGGAAAAGATATTTGTCCCATTTTTTCTTCTTTTTCTTCGTCAACATTATAGATTTTAATATCATTGCTTAGAGATCCAGAAAAAACTTTAAAAAGAGTGATTTTGCCCACATAAGGGTCTGTCATGGTTTTGAAAACCAAAGCAGAAAAAGGACCATTGGAATCCATATTAAGGTTTATTTTTTCGTTTGTATCTTTAATATCCACTTCAATGGGAGGAGCTTCCAAGGGGGATGGAAAGTAGTTACCAATGAAATCCATTAATGCTTTTACACCAATATTTGCAAAAGCGGAAAAAGGAATAACGGGTATAATGGTTTGCTGCATTATAGCTCTTTTAAGACATTTTTCTATGTCTTCTTTAGCTATTTCCTCTCCTGATAGGTACTTCTCCATCATATCATCATCAGCTTCCACTGCTGCTTCAACAATTTCTGAATAAATATCTTCAATTTTACTTGTTTGGTCCGGGGTTAAATCGACAACATCTTTCTCTGTAATTAACTTTTTATTTAAAACATCAATCAGGCCAGCAAAAACACTATTTTCAAAATGAGGCAAAAACATGGTCAAGCATTTATTTCCAAAATGTTGTTGCAGTTCACTATAAACTTCATCAAAATTGATATTCTCTCTATCCATTTTGTTTAGCCCAATAACTACCGGCTTTTCAATTTCTTCGCAATAAGACATCATTTTTTCAGTACC
>PXBT01000050.1 GCA_003566815.1 Caldisericota bacterium | reverse complement strand
TTAATGTATAATCCATAATCAAGTCCTTATTTCTTGTAAATATCACCACGATTCCCAATCCTTGTAACAATTACTTCTCGCTTTTCCATTTCGATTCGGATTAATATCCTTCTGTCACCAACTCTATAACTCCATTCTGTTCTTCCCGCTAAGGGCTTAATTGGGGCATTATCAGGATTGCTTGCAATTAACTCCAACGCATCAATTATTCTCAATGCCTCTTTATTTGGAAGTCGCTTTAAATAGTTACTCGCCGGCCGTAAAAATATAAGTTTCCATTTCTCAGGCAAGGTTTTCTTCCTGTTTTTCTAAAATCTCCCGGCGAAGTTCATCTAGCGTTTTTCCATGATCCTTACCGGCAAGATAATCAGACCATGCTTTGCTGCTTTCTTCAGCTTCTTCTGGAGTTAAAGGTTTGTCATATAATCTTTCAACGGCCGTTGCCACTTCATTTGCTACTTCTAAACCTGGCAGTACAAATGCTGTCTGACTCTGAGCTCTTAATGCATTTACAGGAAAGCTATCCTCTGGCCCAAACAATAAAACTTCTTTACCATTATTTATCACGTAAAAAGTTAATTCAGTTAAATGGTTTTCTAAATCAGGTCAGTTCATTCTCGCATAATTAAGCACTTTTCTAATCTTTTGCAGGCTAACTTTTTGATCTAACAACTTGCATATAGTCCTGAGAGCTACTAAGCTTTGAAATGACCAAAGATTTGGTTTTCGTTCTTCGCCAGAACAAGTTTCAGGCTCTATCAAGCCAGTATTACTCCAATACTGTAACTGACGTCTTGTAAGGCCTGTAACCTTTTCTACTTTACTGATCTGAAACATTATCTTCACCTCATTTCTCTGCTACAAATGCAACACAATATTGTGTGTTTGGCAAAATATATTTAACCAGATCTTCCTTATCCCTGCTTTCCATATTTATTGTCATTAAGCCGGCCAGGGTTTCTCCTTGTCCCTTTCTTGCAATGCTTTTTCCACAACATCCTTGCTAACACCCAAGCACCCTGGCTATCTGCCTGATACTTTCCCTTTCATTCTTATGTATTTTAACCTTTTCGCATAATTATCCCTGGTGTTTCGAACAATCTTTTGCCACTGCTCCACGGTGCTTATTTTGCATGTCTTATTTATAATGTCCAGCACATTGTGTTTGGCAAGTAGGAACTACATATTTCGGCAGCTAAAAATTACATAGGTAGGAAGGCTGCCATCACTTGGGTACGGTAGTGGGTAGTTGTTTTGGCTCATGTTCCTTCCAGGGTGTCGGGTGTGTAATATTTGCAATATTTAATAACTATCGCATTCATTTCTTCGCAAAACTGACTTGTCCTGCCTTTCTATTTGCTGTTCACCTAAATATAACAAAATAAGTTAGTTTATTGCTAACAATTGCCCGCGTTAACTCAACTGTACGCAGTTGAGATGACATATAGGTGTCACATAGGGGTGAAACTGGTATTTGTTAGGGGTTTGGCAGAGCGCATCAAACAGTTAATCTTCTTTTTCCCTTTGAATTTTTCCGCTGCATTCCTAAAACCAAATGATATGGATTCCCAGGATTCATAGAGATTTTGGAATCTACTATTACTGATTTTTCTTATTTTGATGATGAAGCTGCCGGGGATAAAAATATACCCCGTAGAGGCCCTGTTAGGCCCTGAAGATTGCGGATTAGAGCAGCCATCGTTAGCTATAGGCCCATCAGATCCGGACCATAGCAAAAGAGCGCCTGGCCGAAATATGCGGCACTGTGGATAAAGAAGAACCCCGGGAAAAAATCTGAGGTATTGTCAGGCTTTATTTTGATTTGAACTAATTCTTACACGGACCTGCCCGGCCATGTCAAAATATTGACCGCCATGTTAACCAAAAGTTTTTCCTGCTTCCAGCAGCGGTTGATACATCATTATAGAGTGATTTTCTGTTATATATTGATCGTCGATCAGCACTCCCTGTGCATTATAGACTCTCCTGTAGATAAGGTTGTGCCGGACATAATCGCCCCAGTATTCTTGGGTTATCCAGTGTTCTTTTTCATATACTTCGTAAACCTGGCTTGGCTTTTGCTCTGCCCGCCATTCTCCGACAAGGTGGCTGTCTGTAAGGTAGACCAGCAGCTGGTAAGACTGCTTTGTGCCATTGTAAATTTGCAGATCGATGTAGTTGTAGGCACAGGTAGCGCCGCTGCCAAAAGGCAGTTTCCGGTCGGAGTCGGGAAATACATCGTAATTATGGCGGTGCCTCTCAATAACAGCTAAAGGTGTATGGAGAGTGGCCCAGTAGATCATGTTGGATAGCTGGCAGAGCCCACCGCCGACAGCACTGATAACACTGCCGTGCGAAAGCAGCATCCCTTCAAGGTAGCCTTTCCTACTGGTTGGGTTGCCGATAAGGCGCCAAAAAGAAAAAGTTTCACCTGGCCGCAGTACAATTTTATTTAATTTGCGCGCAGCTATTGCCAGGTTGTTTACTTTATTATGCTGCATCCAGATATCTACATCTTTCAATTTCCTGATCAGCGGGGTTTCATGCCTGAAAACCAGTTCTTCAAGAGCCTGCTCAATATGGGTTTTGGCCCATTTTTTACTGCTGAAATGCCATTTACTGCGCCTTTTCAACTGATAGTAGCAACTGCCTAAAAATCTTCTAAAGTTATTTCTCTGAACCGGTTTTTCCATTTAAGAGAGCACTCCCATAGAATGTTTTACTGGCTGCTGTTTTTTTGCTTATTGCGCTTTTTATATCTATTCAGGTTAAGCATCGCTTTAATAAAATCTGTGAGGCCGACGTAACTGTATGGTTTGTTCGGCCCTGTTGACGGCTTGCTTTCCCATGCATTGCTTCCCTGGTAGACGGATATAAATTGATCGAGGTTTTCTACAATTAGTTTATACTGCTGAAAGCCAATTTTCTGGTGAAATGTTAGCAGGCCTGCCGTGATCAGGATCTCCCGATCCATTTTTTCCCTTAAGATAATACTCCCGGTATCGATCCCCTCGTCTACATGATGAAAGGTTATGCCAATTTTATCAAATTCACCGTTTACCAGGGGCCAAGTACCGCATTGCACTCCCCTATAATCGGGCAGCCACCCGGAGTGAATATTAACCATGTTAACATCTGCAGCTTCAATTAGATCTTTAGTAATGATGCTGACCCCCTTAAGGAGAATAAGGTCGGGTGCCTGCTGCCTTATAAATGCAATTACCTTTTGAT
>PXBT01000115.1 GCA_003566815.1 Caldisericota bacterium | reverse complement strand
GTGTGCACCTTCCTGTATCCACCCCGATGACGAGTTTCGCAGGCGTCTTCTACTCCAAGTTTAAGGCAATCATACAAAAAGCCAAAAACATCAAAGAGGGAGCTTTTGCCAACGCCATTTTTGCCAATCACTACAGTGAGAGGAGTTAAGGGGATGGCATTATTGGAACCAAATAATCGACCAAGACTAATATCTTTTAAGGTACGAAAGTTTTGAATTCTTATGCCTTCAATGCTTATCATTTTTTTTGCCTTTCCCGAGTATCTGCAATTTTAACTTTACTATAAATGAGCCTGGCTGCTTGTCAAATAGAGCAAGCTTAAACAGGAGAGGCAAGATAATGACACGAAACCAAGGGTAATAAACTATGGTTGTCAAAGAACTATCCAGGAATCGCTCTTTGCTTATCAAGCGCATCGGACAAAAAAGTTGAAGAAAGATTCCTTAAAAAATGCTTAATTATTCGTTTGTTTTGCAATTGTGGATAGATTTGCTATATTTTTAAAATAGATGCTAAATAGAAGCTAAACATAAGAGTAGATGACACTCTTTTGTAAGGATAACTTAAAAACTTGGAGGAAAGAATGAAACTTAGAATAGTTCTTTCATTGCTCATTGTTACTTTATTATCAGGTCTTGCGCCCAATCCTCTGGCTTTTCAGTCGTGCTGCAGTGATGTTGCTATTGCTCGAGAAGAACTAACGCTGGAGCAAGCCCAACAGATCCTCCAGCAATCCCAGGGTTTCTTTACGGAAAATAAAGGCCAATGGGACGAGGAGATCCTTTTTAAAGGAAAAGTTGATTTTGGTAATGTTGTTTTTACGAGAGAGGCTGTCTACTATCAGATGATCAAATCAGAAGGATCAACGAAAGAGCCTTTTGATCCTGAAATGAAGGGAGAGAATTATACCTACTCCACTCAAATCATCAAACTCTCCTTTGTAAATGCTGGGGACCCTGAAGTTCGGGGATTGGAGCTGTTGCCCCATTATCATAATTATATGATAGGCAATGATGCATCCAAGTGGGGGATCAGATGTCGCAACTTTGCGCAAGTAACCTATGACAATATCTGGGATGGAATTGATCTTTCCTACTTCTTCACTTTGGAAGGACTAAAATATGAATACTATGTGCACCCTCATGCCAATATGGAAAACCTTAAGGTTCAGGTGGAAGGAGCAGAACTTGGCTATGATGTTGATGCTCTTTATATGGAAACGGCTCTAGGTACCCTAAAAGATGACAAATTAGTGGTTTTTGGACAAGATACAGGGGATATGCTTAATGTTAACTTTAAAGCAGAGGCAAACCTCTTTTCTTTTGCAGGGCTTCCCGATGATCGAGCAGAAACAGTAGTTATTGATCCTCTGGTTTATGCTACTTTTCTGGGTGGCAATGAAGGAGATACTGCAAGATCTATTGCTGTGGATAGCTCAGGTCATGCTTATATCACTGGTTATACAGCCAGCAGTGATTTTCCTATGGATGCAACCGTGGGGGGCATACCTGCTCCGGGGTATGATCAGACCTTTACCTTTGGGCAGGATAGTTTTATTGTAAAATTAAATGAAGACGGCACCGAGTTGATCTATACTACCTTTTTAGGTGGAAGCCAATGGGATCATGCGCGAGCTATAGCTATTGATGAGCAAGGTTGTGCCTATATCACAGGGCAGACTTACAGTGATGATTTTCCTATGGATGCAACCGTGGAGGGCATACCTGCTCCAGGGTATGATCAGGCTCATAACAGTGGGTTTGATGCTTTTGCTGTAAAGATCGACCCTACTGGAACCCAATTGCTATATGCTACCTATCTGGGAGGTAGTAGCACTGACGATGCTCTTTCAATTGCAGTTAATCATGATGGACAGGCCTTTATTACAGGTCGCACCAGAAGCGATGATTTTCCTATGGAAACGACCGTGGGGGGCATACCTGCTCCTGGGTATGATCAGACCCAAAATGGGAATTGGGATGCCTTTGTAGTTAAGCTCAATGAGACCGGCACTGAGTTGCTTTATGCCACTTACCTTGGTGGGAGCTTATTGGATTATGCTCATTCAATTGCAATTGATGAATATGATCAAGCTTATGTTACTGGATGGACAGAAAGTGTCAATTTTCCTATGAACACTACCATTGGAGGGGATCCTGCGCCTGGTTACCATCAAAGCTTTACAGGGGGTCGAGATGCCTTTGTAGTTAAGCTCAATGAGACCGGCACTGAATTGCTTTATGCCACCTACCTGGGCGGAAGTGAAATGGATTATGCTTATTCTATTGCTGTTAACAATGATGGAGAAGCCTTTGTTGCAGGGTTTACCTATAGTAGTGATTTTCCCATGAACATTAACGTTGGGGGAGAGCCTGCCCCAGGTTATCATCAAATTTATAGTGGCACTGCTGATGCCTTTGTAGTTAAGCTCAATGAGACCGGCACTGAATTGCTTTATGCCACCTACCTGGGTGGAAGTGGTGAAGAATATACTGGTGATTATGCCTATGCATTGGCTATTGATGAGTATGATCAGGCTTATATTGCAGGATGGACTTCAACTTCAAATTTTCCTATGGATGCAACCGTGGGAGGAGAGCCTGCTCCAGGTCATCGTCAATCTTATTTCTATATTGATTCTTTTGTGGCAGTTTTGAATGACACCGGGACAGAACTGGTATATGCCACTTACCTGGGAGGCAATCAATGGGATTGGGCCAGATCGATTGCTGTTGATGAATATGGAGACATATATGTTGTTGGAGATACTCGAAGCAGTGATTTTGTGATGCTGAGAACCATGGATGGTGATCCTGCTCCTGGCTATGATCAAACCTATAACAATAGCGATGCTTTTGCCGTCAAAATTACCATGGAAGAAATGGTGGATCCTTCTGAGCCAGATCCAGGTCAGGATACTTCTCCTCCGCATCTGCGTATCTGGGCAGAAGTGAGCAAACCTACTTTCTTTAAAGGGGAAGAGGCTATGCTCTTTGTGACCGTTGCAAACCAGGGAGAAGAGCCTGCAACACATACCCGAGTGACGGTCACGATACCCAGGGAGACCCGCTTTTTGAGAGCCACGAGGTATCGCTCTCAAATATTGACGCCTGAAATGATTGAAATTGAAATGGGGACGATAGCGCCCTTGAGTGTTCAAAGTTTTCAGGTGGATCTTATGGTCGAAGAAGCAGTAGCTCAACCACGCACTCTTCCTGTTTTCTTTGATGTCACTTGTGCGGAAGAGTCCAATGATTTTACTCATGTGATGCTT
>PXBT01000090.1 GCA_003566815.1 Caldisericota bacterium | reverse complement strand
TGCTGATGCATACAATCATCGAGTCAAAAGCATCAAAATGAGTGAAATTTTTGGAACAAAAATGATGCGCCTGACTCCATCTTATCTTGACTTTGGATCTATTGATTCTCAAAATGAAATAGAACGATCATTTCTTATTCACAATGAAAGCGGCAACATTATGTCTGGGTCAGTAAGCTCTGATCACCCCGCAGTTATTGTTGAGCCAAGAACTTTCAGCGCTCCTTACCAAAAAGTCAGAGTCAGAATTTCCGGCGACCAACTTGAGCAGGGCAATGAATATGAAGCTACCATTAGCGTTGCATTGGACAACGATTACAATACGAAGCAGGATGTAAAAATACAATTTCGTGGAGATGAAACGCCAGATTTTTACGCTGATATTGACCCTATTGTGGTAGCATCAGCAGATGATGCAATTGTGATTCCTATTCGTGTAGAACCGCAAAATGGATTTAGAGGTCGTATTTCATTTATTGCACTGGGTATGCCAAGAAATACAACCTCAGAGTTTTCTCCCACCTCAATACTAGTGGAAGAAGACCAAACATATCATGCTGAATTGAGACTTTCTCCATCAGCTCGAATGATAGAAGCAGGCTTTTACAATATTGAAGTGGAAGCTCAGGCAGCCCGTGGAGGAATTCGCAGGAGAGCTACTTCAACTTTTGTGTTTCAACAACGATCCCATTTGGTTCCTCACACCGTTTTGGGAGAGCTGTTCACTGCAATTTGGTGTATCAACTGTGTTCATTCACACTATGCGATGAACAGGCTTTATTATGAGTTGGGCAAAGAAAAAGTTGTATGGTTGGAATATTATGTAATGTCTGAGGGGAGGGATGAGCCCTCTCCTCGTTTGACATCCCCGGATAGCGAATCCCGTATGTTTTGGTATCAGGCAGATTATGGGTTGCCAACAATCTACTTTAATGGCACAGACTATTTGAAAGGTGTTCCAACTGGAGAGGATACCCGTACCTTTGAAGGAAGAGATAGAGCAATGTACAATGGGTATCGTGCTCGCGTTATGGAACATTTGAAAAAGTCTTCCATAGTTAGTATTGGAGTGCATAACTTTTATGACTCTCAAACTCAAACAGGAAAAATCTCAGCCACTGTAAGAGCATTGGATTCCATTCCTTTCAGAGATCCGCGCATATACTTTGTTTTAACAGAAACAGATATTCCATTCTCAGCTATTAATGGAGAAGAAGAGCATCATTTTGTGGTTCGAGATATGCTTACTCCAAAGAATGATGATATCAATGATTACCTTGGGACTCCCATGAAATTGCCCAACGGAGAAACATTCAATCGAAAAGGCGATGTATATCAGCTTGAAGTCGATTATGAAATTTTGGATTTTTATAATTTATCCAAAATGAGTTTGGTGGTATTTGTGCAGGATAATGTTACAAAAACTGTACTTCAAGCTGCTGAGCTTCCAGTCAAAACCATTAACAATTCAGCATTTAATTTGATTTCTGATCACAGCTTGAATCAACTTCGAACAAAAGGCGAGCAAGCGGTCATAACAACTCATTTAGTAAATACAGGCACAAAAACAGAAACTTTTGATTTGAGAGTATTGAATCGTTCGCAGGATAAATGGCTGTTTAGTGTATATGTGGATGGAAAGGAAGTATCAGCTACCGGAACCAGTGGTCTAAGGTTACAGTCGTTCGATATGTCAAAAGTTGAGATTAGAACTACCGTGCCTCCCAACGCAGAACAAAACGATCAACAGCTATTTACCATTGAGGCTTTTTCCAGATCATCTCAGCGAACACAAAATCTGAGTGGAAAAATTGAAGTGGTGGAAGCGCGACCTCCTGATTTTATTTTATCAGTGGATGCTCTTCAGGATGAAAGAATTATGGCGGGAGAATCCATCAGCTATCAGATCAATGTTACTCCTGATCCTTATTTTGATGATGAAATATCTTTAAATCTTCGAGATATTCCTGATGATATTGAGTCTGTTGAGTTTGAGCCTGTTTCAGGTATTGTACCCTTTTCTTCAGTGCTTACCATTAATATAAAACCAGAAACACCTGATAGAGAAATGGTGCTTGATATTATTGCCTCAGGTGGCGAAGTAAGTCATACTCAACGAATTTCCTTCCGAGTAGAGCGAAACCCCGATGCTCTTCCTCCTCTATTGGAGATGGCTTATCCGCCGGACGGAATGATCACCAATCAGAAAATTCTTGAAGTTTCAGGAAGAACAGATCCTACCGCTATGCTTACCATTAACGAAGAAATGGTGGACATAGAAAGCAGTGGGATGTTTGCGCATGAGATAACTCTTGAAGAGGGGCCCAATGCTCTTACTCTGGTGGCTACCAATCGTGTGGGCCTTCAAACAGAAGTCATTCGCACGGTAATGCTTGACACTGTCCCGCCAGTTATTGAGCTTAAGCCTATCCCAGAAGAAGTAATGCAAAGCACAATTGTGATAGAAGGAAGAACAGATCCAGGTGCTATTGTTACTATTGAAGCGCAAGATGTAGCTGTCGATGAAGAAGGTAACTTTTCTCATCCTTTTGATTTGGTGCACGGGTTCAATTCAATCGAAATCATTGCTATTGACCAGGCAACCAATAGTTCTGTTGAGTATATTGAAGTAAGCCTCATCACATTGATTAAGTTGCAGATAGGATCAACTTCTGCTTATATCAATCATGAAGAATTTGCTCTTGATGCTCCGCCATACATAAAGGCAGGAAGAACTATGGTTCCTTTGCGATTTATCGGTGAAGCTCTGGGTGCTGAGGTTGAATGGGATGGAAACTTAAGACAAATTACTCTTGTCCGTGACGGCAGAACTATTCGAATGGTGATTGGTTCTACTGAGGTATTTATAGGTGAAGAAGGTCGCATTGGAGAGACCAAATACACTCTTGATGCTCCTCCTGAAATTGTTGAAGGCAGAACCTTTGTGCCTATTCGATTCATCAGTGAAGCCTTTGGAGCTGAGGTTGAATGGGTCGCAGAGACGCGTGAAATAAAAATCAAAAATTAATTAGCAATCAACTTTAGCTAATCAATAAGAAGAGGGGGTCGCAAGACCCCTTTTTCTGTTATATAGGCATCGATCAATGAAAAAGGGGTTATATCAAAAGCAGGGTTTTTACCTTGAAACTTGGGTATTTTTCTGGTCTCTTGAAAAGCTGAACAAAGACTGATCTCGTCCATTGAACGGTATTCAATGGGAAAACTATTTCCATTTTCTGCCTTTCTGTCCAAAGTGGAAAGGGGTGCTGCGATATAAAATGGGATCTTATGGTAGGTTGCGGCAATAGCAATGGATAAGGTACCAATTTTATTTGCAGTGTCTCCGTTGACCGCAATTCTATCTGCTCCTGTGATGACAAGATCAATCATTCCCTGTCTCATCATAAATGCAGAGGCGCTGTCAGTGATACATTGTGAAGGGATACCATACTTTGATAATTCGAATCCTGTTAAGCGAAGACCTTGTTGGAGAGGGCGAGTTTCGGTATAAAAAATGTTCAGTTTTTTTTTGAGCTTTAAAAAACCGTAAGTAAAAATTCCTAAAGCTGTTCCCCATCCGCCCATAGCTAGAGAACCTGTGTTGCAATGTGTTAAAATGTTTGCGTTTTCAGGAAGGATAGTTTGACCTTGCATGGCAATTTTTTCAGACTCTTGATAAAGTTGTTTTTCGACAAGTTTAAAATGTTGTTCCAGTTTTAAAGCTTGACTATGCAATGATAGATGGGCATATAGCTGATATGCCTGTCGCGTAACAAGAGAGAGCTGTACTGCGGTGGGTCGGGCATTTATAATTTTTTCAACCCATGCTTCATGCTCCTTTGAAGAAGAGCTGACTAGAGCTGAGAGATAAATCCCGCCCAATCCAGCGAGTCCAAGTAAGGGCGCTCCTCGGACTGCCAGGGACTGAATAGCATTTATCATTGCTTGAGGATGATCAATTAAAAGCCACTCTTCTAAAAAAGGAAGTTTGCGTTGATCAAGAATTTTAATTTTATTACCTTCAATGATCAAGGGACGAATTAGAGCTTCAGGCTTCATTGAAAGATGAAAGACTTGATTCTATCTGGAATATGATTTCTTTTTTCAGGGAATCAATATTTCCTTTTTTTAGGGCTGAGACCAAAATGCCATCTCCATATTGTTTCATTAAAGCGTTAAAGTTGGTTTTCTCAGGATAAAGATCAGCTTTGTTGTAAACAATAATTTGACGAATATGTTGTGCTTGAAGATCCAGGAGAGTGTCTTTGACTGTATTTAAATGTAATGGGAAATCAGGATCACTCACATCAACCACTATAAGCAAAAGATCAGCATAGCGTATCTCTTCCAGAGTTCCCTTGAACGCCTCTACAAGCTCATGAGGAAGCTTCCGAATAAACCCCACTGTATCACTGTATAGCGCATACCCCAAAGAGTTGCTTAAAAAACCCTTTCTGGTTCTTGTATCAAGCGTATGGAACAATAAGTCATCAGTTGGCGTTTGGTCTTTAGTGAGTGCATTAAAAAGAGTGGATTTGCCAGCATTGGTATAACCTACAATAGAAACCAAAAATTGATTGGAGCTTAATCTACGATCTCTTTTAGTTTTTCGTTGTTTTTCCAATCCTTTAAGCTGAAGGTTAAGCCTATGGATTTTTTGATATATGTTTCTTCTTGTAATTTCAATTTTTCTTTCTCCAGGGCCTTTGCCTCCAATAAAACCCACTTGCTGGTCATAGGATTGATGCTGTTGCACGATTTCAGGGAGTCTTTTTTTCAATACTGCCAGCTGGACTTGTATTTTACCTTCTCGAGAAGTAGCTCGAGAAGAAAAGATATCCAATATGATTCTTGGGCGATCTGTAATAATGGAGGAAAACTTTTTGCTTAAGTTGCGAATTTGTGTATAGCCAAGCTCATCGTCAAAAGCAATAAAATCAACTTGAAGCGCTTGAGATAATAACAACAACTCTTCCAATTTGCCTTTGGTAAGAAAGGTGGCGGGATGAATTTTAGAAGTATCAATCGGAAAAACAACTTCTGTGTTAATATGAAGGGTATTTAAAAGCAGTTCAAGTTCACGAGAGGTTTCTGGAGTTTTTTTGTCACCAACAATGATGGCATTTGACTGTTTATTTTTCATGATCACCTTTTTCCAGCATTTCTTTTGCATGGGCCAATGAAGCCTCAGATTGTTCATTGCCACCGGTCATGCGAGTAATTTCAAGCACTCTTTCTTCCGAGCTTAATGATTGAACCTGGATAGTGGTAGTATTATTTTGAATTTTCTTGGATATATTAAAATGCTGATGAGCTCTTGAGGCTATTTGAGGCAAGTGCGTGATGCAGATTACTTGATGATTATTCGAGAGTTTTTTTAGCTTTTCTCCTAATAAGTGTCCCATTTGACCTCCAATTCCACTGTCAATTTCATCAAAGATAAGAGTGGAAGTTTGATCAGCATGCCCCAGGATGCTTTGAATGGAAAGCATAATACGTGAAAGCTCACCCCCGGAAGCAATTTTATTCATTGGCATGAGCTCCTGGCCCGGATTGGTTGAAATTTGATAACTAATCACATCAATGCCATTTTCAAAAAGAAAAAATGATCGTTCTTGAATGTTCAGACAAGATAAGCCTTCTCGAAGCTCTTTTTTAAAATCAATTTGAAATTGAACTTTTTCCATCCCCAGACCTGATAATTCTTTTTTTACAGCTTCTTCAAATTGATGTTTTAAACCCTGCCTTTTTTTGCTCAATGCAAGAGCATGGTGGGTCAGGTTTTTTTCCAACCGGGAGACTTTATCTTTCAGTTGCTCAATGTTGATTTCTTCCTGCTCGAGTGATTCAAGTTTTTCTGCCAATTGCTTGCGGGTTTGAAGTATATCGATGATATTTTGACCATATTTTCTTTTTAGTAATTGGATTTCATCAAGTCGAGACACCAGGGCCTCAAGTTTGTCTTTATCATAGTCATTCAGAAGACGATCTTTTTCATTACCAAGATCTCTCAGTAAATCTCTTATAAGATTTTGGGCGGTTTGCATGGTTTCATGACATTGCTTTAAAAGAGGAGTATGCATTGAAATACCTGATAAACACTGAACAGATTGTGAGAGTGCCTGATCCATGGACCATCCCTGAGCCTGATCATCTTCAAGGATACTTTGGAGATGGTGAATAGATTCAATAATGTGTTGAGTATGACTTAACAGGTTTTTTTCTTTTAGCAGTTCCTGCTCTTCATTGGGATCCAAATTGGCTTTATCAATTTCATCGATTTGAAATTTAAGAAAATCCAGCTCCTTCCATCGCTGATGGACAAGTTCTTTGTGTTGAATCAATTGTTCTTTGGATTGGATATAGGAGGAACGGTTTTGTTGGATGAAGGAAATGTGCTCAGATAGATCGTTGTAAAAATATCGGTCAAAAAGTTGTAGTTGGGATTTATTGGAAAAAAGGTGTCCTGTATCGTGTTGACCGTGAATGGAAATAAGACCTTTTATCGTTTTTTTGTATTCTTTCAATGGAACTAAAATTCCGTTAATTCTTGTTCTATTTTTTCCAGATGGCGTAAGATATCGCTCACAAATCCACTCCTCAGTGTTATAAGGAAAAGCATCCACAGATCCCTGTTTGTTTTCAGGTATTTTAAAGCTGATTTGCACATGGGGTGCTTGCTCAGTGTTGAAAACCACATCTCTACTCAAATTTTCCCCTGTGCCAAAACGAATAGCATTGATTAGCAGAGTTTTTCCTGCTCCAGTTTCGCCTGTAAAAACATTAAAACCATCTTGTGGAGAAATGGTAATATTTTGCGAAAGAATAAATCGGTGAATTTGGATAGACTGAATCAAGTTATAAGCCCCATTGAAATTTTTGGTTCAAAGTTTGATAAAAGCTCTTGGTGTGCAATACAATCATCTTTAACGATCGATGATACCGTTCGATTGATATCCTGTCCAGATCTTTGACAATTATTTCGCTTGAACCATCGCAGATAAATCTGGTTTTGATCCCTTTGGTGAAAATGTTGCTAAATAGTTTTTTTTCTTCAGGAACAACCAATGATCTTCCTGAGAGTTGATGAGAACAAAGTGGCGTCAGAAGATAAACATTACATTCAGGATCAATCACAGGGCCACCAGCAGAAAGAGCGTAGGCAGTCGATCCAGTGGGAGTTGCAACTATAATTCCATCACCCCGAAAAGAAGCAATTTTTTGCGTTCCAAGGTAGATTTCTGTAGTGAGAATTTTTTCCGAGGGATCTCGTTGCAATACAAAATCATTTAAACAGTAGAGTGATTTGATGTTTTCTCCGTTTCTAAAAATAGAGGCTTTTAGCGATGCTATGGAGTTGATCTTGTAACATCCTGATAAAATGCATTCGAGCGTTTGATATATTTCTTCTTTTTCTATGTTGGTTAAAAAGCCTGTAAAGCCATAGTTAAACCCAATTACAGGGATATCCTGACGGAGAGCATATTGAGCAGCATGAAGCAATGTTCCGTCTCCTCCCAAGCTTATGAGAGCATCAGGTTTTTCGCAAGGTTGATTTTCATTAAAGGCAGGGCAATCCGGCAGAATATCCTGGATTTCAGGGGCTGGCATTACGGTTGATCCTTTGGATAAAATATGTGATGCAATGTTTTGGACAATGCGAATTAAATTTTCATTGCGTTTTCGAAAAAATAATCCTATTCTCATGTTGTTTTTAGCTGGACCAGCCTTTCAATAATTTTTTTACTTATATTTTCAGGGGATATGCCTGCTTTTTCCAATATTTTATTTCTTTTCATTGTGCCTGGAAAATCTGAAGGCAATCCCATGCTCAACATTTGAGCTGATTGATATTTCTTTTGATGCAGCAGGGACAGAATTGTATTGCCAAAACCACCCTGAATGACTCCATCTTCTATAGTTACCAATAGCTTGCTCGAAGAGGCGCAGTGCAAGATGCATTCTTCATCCAAAGGCTTGGCAAACCTTGCATTCACCAAGCCAACGCTATGATTTTGCTGTGAAAGAATCGTAGCAATTTCTTCCACCATTTTTTGAAATGGACCTAAAAAAATGATTGTGACATCATGACCTTCTTTAATGGTCAATGCCTTTCCTTTGACAACAGGAGAAGTTAATGGGTGCCTGGGAGCTGAATCTTTCGGGTAACGAATGAAAATAGGTCCTTGATCTTGTTCCAAAGACCAGAGAAGCATAGCTTTTAATTCAAGCGCTGATGAAGGAGCCATGATCACAGCATTAGGCACAGGCAGCAGAAAGGATAAATCAAATATGCCCTGGTGAGTAGGACCATCATCTGATACAGCCCCTGCTCGATCGATAGCAAAAACGACAGGTTCTTTGAGTATGGCGCAATCATGAATAATCTGGTCAAGGGCTCGCTGGAGAAATGTTGAATATATGCCTACCACTGGCTTCAAGCCTTTATGAGCCATTCCTGCAGCGCAGGAAACCATATGTTGCTCAGCAATGCCAAAATCAAAAAAATGACAGGAATGTTCCTGCGAAAATGATTTTAAACCCAAACCATCAGTCATTGCGGCAGTCAGAGCGTAGAGTTTTTGGTGTTGTGTTTTTGCTTCAACCAGAGCTTCTCCAAATACCTTTGAAAAAGAGGTTGAAGAGGCATGAGTTTTGCAGTTTTGTTTTTCGACTACAAAAGGAGGAGAGCTGTGAAATAGGACCGGGTTGCTTTCTGCATGCAAAAAACCCTTTCCTTTTTGGGTATAAGCATGGATAAGTACAGGCTGGTTGATTTCTTTTGCTTGCAACAACATATTGCAACATTCTTTGATATGGTGTCCATCGACTGGCCCCATATAAAAAAAACCCAATTCCTCAAAAAACATCTCAGGAAACAAGACTTGTTTAACGAGAGATTTTGCTTTCTCCCCAATTAATTCAATAGTTTTGCCCCACTTGCCCCATTGTTTTAATTGTTGATGATAGGTTTTTTTTAGTTTTTTGCAGGTTTTGCTTTTTCTGAAACGAGTGAATGATCGAGTGAATGAAGTGGCAAGGGCTCCCACATTTGGAGAGATAGACATTTTATTGTCATTCAGAATTGCTATAATGGGCAATTGAAGGTGCCCTATGGCATTGAGAGACTCAAAAGATTCTCCGCCTGTTATGGAACCATCTCCGAAAACAACAATCGTATGGGAATGATTTGATTTTTGATTATATTGTTTTTCAATTGCAAATCCTGCTCCAATGGCCAAAGCTGTGCTCGAATGTCCGGAAATAAATTTGTCATACGGGCTCTCTCTCGGATCGGGAAATCCACTGATGCCATTTTCCTGCCTTAAAGTGGAAAATTTTTCCCAGCGATCAGTTAATAATTTGAAAGGGTAGGATTGGTGTCCAACATCAAAAAGGATATCATCCTTCAAGGGGTCAAAGCATTTTAATAATGCTATGCTAAGTTCAACAACTCCAAGGTTTGAGGATAAGTGTCCACCTTGCTTTGAAACTGTTTCGATAATTTTTAAACGAATATCTTTTGCCAAAGCATATAATTCTTCTTCACTTAAGCATTTTAATTGGTCGGGAGAAGGTGGAATATTCATACAATGTTGGATGTATGTTGAATCCATGAAATTAAATTTTTAAGAGAGGGATGGTCAAATGTAGTATAAATTTGGTCCAGCGTATGATTAACTTTTATCATATGTTGTTGGTAAAGTTCGATGCTTTTTTCTTTTCCTAACAATTTAACAATATTTGATTCATTGCTGGAGGGGTCAAAATCTGAAATATCGTCAGCAATTTGAAAAGCATGACCAAAAGAACGACCCAATGAGCCAAGCCGGTCCAAATGCTCAAAATTGACTTTAGCCACAATTCCACCCATGATAAAAGATGCAGAAAAAAGAGCAGCTGTTTTATGTTCGTCAATATAATGAATATTTTCCATTTTTAAATCTTCCTGTATCAATTCAAAGGCCTGCCCCTCCACCATTCCATTGATTCCACTATGATATGAGAGACAGTGTACAAGCTGCACCATTTGTTCATTATCAAGATATTTTTTGCATTCTTTGCCACTCAGAAGCATAAAAGCATAAGTGAGCAAAGCATCTCCTGCCAGCAAGGCTATATCTTCTCCATAGATTATATGATTGGTGGCTTTCCCTCTCCTTTTGTCGCTATTATCCATGCAAGGCAAATCGTCATGAATTAATGAATAAGAATGAATCAATTCAAGTGCGCAGGCTGGGATCAAAGCTGGCTCAATAGGTTTTCCACCGCTCATGGTTTCATAGGCGGACAACAGAAAAAGGGGACGAATTCTTTTTCCTCCGGAAAAAATACTATAGGCAATGGAAGCATAAAGGGAAGACTTCTTTTTTAAAGGTTCAATGCATTGAGTTAGAGCTTGTTCAATCTGGTCTTTCTTGTTTTGTATTTCATGAGTCATTTGCTTTGGATCAAACATTGCTTGCCTGATCCGATCCGTTTTCCATAGACTCGCAAGGCAGGTATTTACGATAAACAGCACCTAAAATTCCATTAACAAATTTGCCTGAATTTTTGTCTCCATATTTTTTTGCAATTCGAATTGCTCGGTCTATCACAATACTTGAAGCCTGGCTTCGACATATTATTAACTGATAAATAGCCAACCTTAGCACTTCCTTGTCGCTTGTCATGATTCTATCTATAGTCCAATTTTCTAAAAAAGCTTCTATTATTTTATCAATTTCTTCTTTTTTACTCAATACTTCTTCCGTTAATTTAATAACCAAAGAGCTAATAGGAATCATAATGAAGTCGCTGGAAAATGTAATTTCGTATAACTTTTCTACAGGATCATCTCTGAATTCTCGTTGATAAAGTAATACAAAAACACGATCATGCAATTTTTGGTTGATTTCATTTGATATTTCGGACATGAGCAAAAATATTAACTATTGACCCGTTCAATATAATCTCCACTTCGCGTATCAACCTTAATCATATCGCCTTCTTCAATAAAAAGGGGCACCTGAATGCTCAACCCTGTTTCGAGGGTTGCCGGTTTGCTCCCTCCTTGAGCTGTATCTCCTTTGAAGCCTGGCTCGGTATGGGTGACACGAAGGGTAATATTGACTGGAAGGTCAATGCCTATGGGTTTATCATTATAAAAAAGAATGCTGACAAAATTGTTTTCGAGCAAATAGGGCGCTTCTTCTTCGAGTTCTTTTTCATAAAGAGATAGTTGCTCATAGGTTTCAGTATCCATGAAAATATATTGATCAGCATCTTTGTAGAGGTATTGCATTTTTTTGGATTCCAGAAAAGCGTCCTGAACCTTTTCATCAGGACGAAAAGTTTTCTCCAGGGTGGAATTGGTTTTGATGCCTCTCATTTTTATTCTTACAAAAGGGGATCCTTTTCCTGGTTTAATGTGCTGAAAAGAAGTGACGATATACAATTCACCATCAAGCTCAAAAGCTTTGCCATTTCGCAATTCGTTTGCTGTAATCATGCATAACCTCCCAAAAAACTGTGAACGAAATTATACTTTTTCTCTTGAAACTGTCAAAAAGACTGCTATAAAAAAGCTTAATAAGAGGATACCTGTAAGATAAGTATTTTTTAATCTTATTGAAAGGAAGGAAAAATGCCAGAACTTGAAAAAAAAGCTCAGGAGCAGGAAAAAAATACAACCAATCCTGCTAAAACTGAGCGAAAAAGTGGTTCGTTGTTTTGGATTGCGTTGTTAATTGGGCTGGTTTTGATACTTATTGGTTCGGGGACTTTTCAATCAGTATTTGCAGGGGATGCTTTCAGGAGTCAATTGATGGACATCTATAGTGTGGCCATGACTCTTTGTCTTTCATGCATAGGGTTGGGACAGATTAAGTTTGAAACCCTTCTTGACCTTTCTATCATTTTAGCAGCTTTTATTATGGTCTATAAAATACTGGAGGTCAGAAATGCCAAAAAGCAGTAAGTATAAAAACCGTGCTACTAAAAACAGAGTCCAGTTGTTTGGATTTTTATTTGGCACTGGAGTTTTTTATTTTCTGGCTACTCTGCCTCCCATTATGCTTAAACGATTTCCCATGCCCTGGCTGGTTTGCTGGTCAGATCCCCTTGCTCCCGGTGCATGCCCTGCAGGCACAGTGCAATATTTTTTAGGCGGTAATTTGTTCCCGTTTTTTGGTCTGGGCATCCTGGTGGTGATAGGTGCTTTATTTGGAAGGATGGTTTGCGGATGGCTATGTCCTTTCGGCTATCTGCAGGATATTGCCTATCAAATGCGTAAAGTAACAAAGTGGATCGTGGTGGCTTTGTTTGCTTTGTTTGTGGTTTATCTTGTTTGGACATCGCCTATGTTTACCACTCTTCCTCTCAGAAGAATGATTCAAATGGGCAATACAACTGGGACTATAGCATGGATAGCTCGTTATGTGGGTATTTTTGGTGTCATTTTTGCATTATTTTTTATTAATTTTAAAAAATTTACGGTTAGCGTAAATTTGTCCAATTGGGGAAGGTTTTTCTTTTTCCTGTTTCCTTTTGTGATTTTTCCCATCTTTGTAATTGATCCTGCTCTAAATACCGGGGGACCATGGTTTTGCAAAGTCTGCCCTTCAGGTACAGCATTCGCAGCCATACCACAATTTCTGATCAATGGTCTTCCTCGTGAAATGTTTCCCTTCCTTGGACTGGATCGACAATCACCTTTTATTCCATATGGAATGGCATCATATCAAGATATACGAGGTATGGGGCAAGTGATGTTCGGGCTGAAGATATCTTCATTTATTCTACTTTTCTGGCTGACCATGCTCTCCAAGAGAGTATTCTGCAAATTTGCCTGCCCCATTGGTTTTATTTACTCAGGGTTTAATTATTTTGCCGCAGTACGAGTGGTAGTGGATAAAGAAAAGTGTAAGGGCGAAAAATGCAATGTTTGCTGGAAAGTATGTCCCATGGATATCAAACTTTATGAACGAGGAGCTACTTCACATTGCATAGGTTGCCTGGAATGCGTTGACAGATGTCCGTTCAATGCAGCTTATCTTGTGAGGCCAGGTTTGCTCAATTTTATGTTTTCAAGAAAACGGTATGCCATCGCTCCTGAAAAGTAATCTTTATTAAAAAAAGCCTGGCTTTTAAGCCAGGCTTTTTTTCTCTACAAGTTCACAATGTCAAAAAATCGGGTTATAATTGAAATAAGGAAATGAAAAATAAAAAACATAAAAAAATGAAAAGGTGGCAAAAGCTCCTTTTATGGATGGCTGGTTTTTTTCTAATTGCTTTTGTTGCCGTTTTAATTTTTTTCATCCAATTGAGAAACTCAATTGTTATTTCTTTACCTGAAATAAGGGATATTGCAGAAAATCCACCTGTTTCTTCACAAATTTTTGATCGAAATAATGTATTTATTGCCAGCGTGGAGCTTGATGAATATAGAATAGCGGTTCCTCTTGGCGAGATTCCGTTGCATGTGCGCTATGCAGTTATAGCATCTGAAGATGAACGCTTCTATAGCCATGGTGGCTATGATTTAATTGGAATCTTGAGAGCTTTTAGAAACAATTTATTCTATAAGGATCGAATTGAAGGTGGAAGCACTATCTCTCAGCAACTTGCCCGAGGACTTTTTCTCACCCCTGAACGAACCTATGATAGAAAAATCCGTGAAATCTTCCTGGCTATCAATTTGGAGCAAAAATATACAAAAGATGAAATACTGGAATATTACTTGAACTATGTTTATTTTGGTCCAAGCCCAGCGGGTCGATCTTATGGAATTGAGGCTGCGTCAAGGAATTTTTTTGGGAAAAATGTTGGCGATGTAACCATTTCTGAAGCTGCTCTTATGGTGGGTACGCTGGATGCTCCTTCGCTTCATTCTCCCTGGGTAAACAGAGAGGTATCCATTCAAAGAAGAAACCATGTCCTGGCAAGAATGTTGCGAAATAATTTTATTAGCGAAGAGGAATATCAGGAAGCAATTAATGAATATGTTGTTCTAAAAACACTTGATAGTGTTACAATGTATGATTCCAAGTATTATTTTGTGGACTATGTCAAACAAATTATACTCAATACTTTTCCTGAAGATGCTCTTCTTCAGCAGGGATTGAAAATTTATACCACTTTTGATCTTGAGATTCAGGATATTGCTTATCAGTCCATGAAAAATACCTTTGAAAAAGCTGAAAAAGATAATTATTTCCCCAAAGATCTTTATGATCAATTTGAAGTGAAACAACCCCAGGGTCAAATGGTGGTAACTGTCCCATCAACGGGAGAAATCTTGGCAATGATTGGTGGAAGGGAGTTCAGTGAAACTCAGTTTAATAGAAGCACTGCCCGAAGACAGCCTGGATCATTGTTTAAAATATTTGATTATACTGCTGCAATTGAACTGGGGGTTGTGGGCACGGGGACTATTATTGAAAGTGAATCCATATCAATGCCGGACCATGATGAAATATGGACTCCGGGGGAATGGATAGGAGAAGATCAGTTTTTTGGTAAAATGACAGTCAGGGATGCCATAGTAAGATCTTCAAATATTATTGCTATTAAGGTTGCTCAAAGAACAGGATGGGAAAGGGTGGCCTATTTTGCAGAAAAGATGGGCATTAAGCGGAGTGTTTTGCCAGTGCCTTCCATGGCGATTGGAAGCCTTGAAGTAACTCCTTTGGAAATGGCAACGGCATTTGGAGTATTGGCTAATGATGGCTTCAGGGTAGATCCTAAAGCTATAAGAAAAATTACCACGAAAGATGATAAATTGCTTTTTGAGTATCATCCAAAACCTTTTCAGGTTATTCAGAAGGACACTGCAGTTTTGATGAATGATTTATTTCGAAGTATGTTTCGAGATGTCAATGGATGGGTTGGATTTGAAGCTGCAGGAAAAACAGGAACAGCAGAAGATTTTTTAAGCGGCTGGTTTGTGGGTTATACTCCGGAAATTGTAGCCTGTGCATGGATAGGACGAGATTCTGCTGAAGTGGAGCTTCCTCATGCAAGACTTTGGGGCTCAGCTTTTGCTGCTCCCATGGTAAGAGATTTTTTTCTTAAAATTGGAGATTGGCTTGAAAAAATATCTTTCTCAAGAGAAACAGATGATGTCCACTCTGTGTTGATATGCAAAGAGTCAGGTTTGCTTGCAACCAATGATTGCCCTGAATCATTGAGAGTTCCAAGCTCATATATCAGTGGCTTTGCTCCACAACATTACTGCACAGTGCATGGAAGAGAATTTATATTTGTTACAGTCTGTGCTGAATCAGGAAAATTGGCTTCAGAATACTGTCCCGATACTATAGAAAAAGGCTTTTTTGAAGGCACTGAGCCAACAGAATTATGCCCCATTCACGGTAACCCTTTGCAAATAGTAGTGGATGAAGAAAGTCTAACTGTTGGCGATCCTGTAACTATTTTCTTTGAGGTCAGGCATTCTTTTGCAGATACGGTTGAAGTTTACATTGATAATCGAAGGTTGAAGGTATTAAAAGATGGTCAGTATTCTTTTGAATGGGTACCCGAAAACCACGGTGAAACTCGAATAATGGCAGTTTTACGATATGATGACGAATTTATAACGATGACTCATATCAATGTTTATGTTTCAGATTAATTCTATTTATCCTTCGGGTCATTTTAGAAAAAAACGAGGACCTGCCTCTCTTATACTAAAAGTCATGCTATTGCTTTTTTCTTTAATATTATTGATCGGGGGGATTTTTTTTATATATACCTGGAATTATTTATCCAAAGATCTTCCTGAAACAGGTTCCATTGTAATTAGCGGCGAAGAATCTTCAGAGGTTCTTGATCGAGATGGAAATGTGTTAAAAATTCTTTACTTGACAGAACGAAGAATATATGTTTCTCTGTCAGACATTTCTCCTTATGTGATTGATGCAGCTATCGCTTCGGAAGATGAGCGTTTTTTCAGGCACAATGGAGTTGATTTTCGAGCAGTAACTCGTGCAATGGTTCGCAACATCATCAGCAAGGATTATGTTGAGGGCGGAAGCACAATAACTCAGCAATTAGCAAGAAATGTTTTTCTGGGCATGGATAAAACGATTACAAGAAAATTGCGTGAAATTATACTTTCTCTTCGCATTGAGCAACGATTTACAAAACTTGAAATTTTGGAATTTTATCTCAATCAAGCTTATTTTGGAGAAGGATGCTATGGCATAGAAACAGCCTCAAGAAAATATTTTGGAAAATATGCAAAAGATCTTGACCTGGCTGAAGCTTCTTTGTTGATATCAATACTTCCTGCTCCTTCTGCTTTGTCTTTATTTTATTCCATGGAAAGAGCAAAAAATTATCAACGAAATGTCTTGCAAAAAATGGTGGACAATCATTACATTTCTCCCAAAGAAGCTCAAAATGCTTTTTATCAGGATGTTATTCTGCAGGAATCCAGCACCAGCGGATTATCTGACAACGAGACTTTATTGCCTGATGGGAAAGATTATTTTATTGATTTTGTGGTGGATGAAGTCATTCGCAGTCTTTCTGCTCAGGAGCTTTACAAGGGGGGGTTGAGAATCTATACTACTTTACACCCTTCAATTCAGCGATTAAGCAATCAGGAGTTTTTAAGCGTGCTTGAGCAGGCTGAAAATGCTGGAAGTTTGCCTTCAGGAGTCAAAGATCAACTTGGCGTTATCCAGCCCCAGGGAGCTGTGGTGGCAATTAATCCCAATAATGGAGAAATTTATGCCATGGTTGGAGGAAGAGATTATGAAAACACACAATTTAATCGTGTTTTGGCAGAGCGTCAATCAGGATCAAGTTTCAAAGTCTTTCCTTATGCAGCTGCAATTGATCAAGGGTTACTAGGACCTGAATCAGTTTTGGTTAGCGAAGCAATTAATATTAATGGATGGAGACCCGGGGAATGGACCCCAGGTTTTTTTGGATCAATGAGTGCTCGAAGGGCTATGGGCATTTCATCAAATATTGCCGCTGTAAAAGTAGCATTATTGGCAGGTTTGGAAAATACTGCTTCATATGCTGAGCAAATGGGGCTTACAACACCTATGCTTGCAGTTCCTTCCATGGCATTGGGCAGTTTGGAAGTCAAGCCTTTGGATATGGCAGTGGCAAGCGCAGTTTTTTCCAATGGAGGAAGAAGACTGAAACCCATAGCAGTCAAACGAATAGATCGGAGAAAAACCGGTGAGACACTTTATGAATCCAGTCAAAATGCTGAACAAGTGCTTTCGCCCCAGGCAGCCTACCTGATGACTGAATTGCTCAAAGAACCTTTTACTTCTTCGGGAACTGCTTCCGCTCTTCGCATACCTGGTGTGCCTATGGCAGGAAAGACTGGAACGACAGAAAATTTTAGGGACGGATGGTTTGTAGGCTTTACTCCTTCTGTTGTATTATCGGTATATCTGGGATCAGATAGCAAAGACATTGATTTGTCAGCGGTCAGAAACTATGGATCAGTGTTTGCAGGCCAAATATTCAAACAGATAGTGCAAACTTTATATCAGCAAAGGTTTTTTATTGATTCGGATTGGACAAGACCTCAGGGATTGATTCAGGTTAGAATATGCACTGAAACAGGTTTATTGGCTAATCCAACCTGTAGAGCAAGGCTCGAAACAAGGGTACAAAGCTCAATAGATCTTTGCCCCAAAAAGCATCCACCCCCTGAACCTAAAAAAATTGAGCAAGAAGAGGAAAAAGAGACTCAAGAGGAAAAAGATAAAAAAGCAGATCCGATTTTACCTGAATTGCCGGGACCTTCTCCAGAACCTGAACCAGATCCTCCAGGACAGGAAGATCCTGTTGAAGAGCCCATTCCTGATGAGCCCGATCGATCTTTATATGCTCCACCAAGCGTTGATACAGGGGATTTTACGATTTACTTTGGCTCGCAGAATATGAGGGTTGGATCGCCAACTGAGATAGGGTTTAGTATTTTTGATCCTCGCGGGCGATCAATAGAATTGTTTATTAATGGAAACCTTGTAGCTGTATTAATGGAGTACCCCTATCGATATTATTTTGTGCCGCGCCAACCAGGGATCAATTTATTGCAGGCAGTTTTGAGAAGCTCTTCGGGCGAAATATTGGGGAATAAAATCATGAACTTTTATGTGTTCCAATGATAGGCAGTCAAAAAGGTTTTTTTGTTACCCTTGAAGGCATTGATGGATCGGGCAAGAGCACATTGGCAAAAAATATACAATTTTATCTTCAGAAAAAAAATATTCCTCACCGTTTAACAGCAGAACCTACTCAAAATGATATAGGGAAGTTGATTCGAAGGATGCTCAAACAATCAAAACAAGACTCTCTGCATTCTTTGACAGAGTTATTTTTGTTTTCAGCTGATCGCACTTTACATATACAGGAAATGATACAGTTTTTAAACCAGGGTATTTGGGTAATATGTGATCGGTTTATTGATTCCACCCTTGCTTATCAGGGAAGAGATGAAAAATTATTAAAAATAGTTTATACTATCGGTGAGGTATTGTTTGATTTGCTTAAGCCGAATATAACGATTCTATTGGATATAGAGCCTGAGCACTCTTTGCATAGGATTGATGGAAGAGAAAAGGATTTTTATGAGCAAATAACTTATTTGCGTCAAGTTAGAGAAAGATATTTGGAGCAGGCAATGGATGAAAAAAGTCGTATCAAAGTGATTAATGGAAATCAGCATCCTGAAACTGTTGCTGATTTGGCCATTCGGGCTATCAATGAAGCACAGGGACAGCTAATATCTGCAAGGAGGATATAGCCATGAAAATGATTGTTGCAATCATTCAACAGGAAGATATGAGAGAATTGCTGGATCATTTAATTTCAAAAGGATTCAAGGTTACCAAACTCAAAAGTATAGGCGGTTTTCTGGAGGTTTCCAATATAGTTTTGCTCATTGCCATTGAATCAGAAAAAGTGGAAGATGTCCTCAGTATTATTCATGAGCATGCTCACAGCAGAGAACGATATGTGGAAACTCTTCCTTTTAATTTAATTGAAGGTATTTCAGGGTTTAGTTCTCCAGTCAAAGTTACGGTTGGCGGAGCCCAAGTATTTATAATTGACATAGAAAGGTATGTAAAGTATTAATAGATGAGCATTGATGACCTTATCATGACTCAGCCTCATGCATGCAATATATTGCGTGGTTTTGCAGAAAATTTTAATAAAATGCCACATTCGATGCTTTTTTTTGGACCCAAAGGTTCGGGAAAATCACATTATGCAAATTACTTTGCTCATGATGCACTTTGTCTTGATAAAAAGGAAAAAAGAGCATGTAAAGGTTGCATCTCTTGTGAATCATGGGAAAAAAATGCCCATCCTGATATTTATTGGTTTTCTGAGGAAAAAGGCTTTTCCATGGGAATTGATACCGTAAAAAAAATTCAGGAAGTAGCCCAATGGAAACCTGTTTATAGCGATAAAAAAATAATAATCATCGATGATCTCCATTGTTTTACAAATGAAGCTTTTAACTGTTTCCTTAAAACGCTGGAAGAGCCAAGCTTATCCACATACTTCATTTTGACTGCTTCTCAAATAGATATTATACCCTCCACCATTTTATCAAGAACTGTAAGAATTCCTTTTCATCGATTAAGCGCAAAAAAAATGAATGATATCATGAATATTTTGTCAAAGAATCCTCAGGAAAAGGAATTTATTTTATCTGTTTCACAGGGCAATATCAAACAAGCATTGCAATATTGTGAAGAAGAGTATTTGCAGGAAGCCATGCAGTGGATAGAAAAGTGGATTGATTTTATGCAAGATCCTTCAGGCAGCTTTCCCTCTCTTTCTTCAAAAAACCTTGAGCAGTGTCTTCATTGGTGCAAATGGATCATCCGAGAGAAGTATTCAATGAAACTAATCCCATCAAAAGGGAGTATATTATATGAAAATAAAAAAATATGCCAATGGCTGAAAAAAGAAATAAATATAAACTCTTTGTTTGTGATGCAAGAGGCTTTAATTCATCTTGAAATGGAGCTAAAAAAAAGCAGAATTCAGCCAAAAAGCAATTTGGATTTTTGGATGATGAAATCAAAGCAGGAAGCTGCACAATGATTTTTTTTTGGAGGAATGTAATTTATGTTTAAGAAGTTAGTTGTTTTATTGCTTTTATGTTCAGTGCTTTTTTCTTTCAATCGGGCACAAGCTTTTTCTTATGATCAACAAAAAATAGACCCTTTGTTCCTTGGAGAAGTAAAAAACACTGAAGAATGGATACCTGTGTTGATTGAGCTTAAAGATGACCCCGGTATAACCTGGTGGTCAAATGCTCGTTCTTTTTTGATGCGGTCAAATCGGCATGATTTTTCTTCCAGTCTTTCAGAGCAGGATAAAATGTTTCATTTTATTGAACCTTATGAGCAGTCTTTAAGATCCAGGCAAGCAAATTTTTTAAGAAAAATAACAGCTGAAGGGATCAGATTCATACCAAGACACCAAATATCTTTAACCATCAATGCTATATCAGGTGAAGTTTTAGGCACTGATCTTCCCAGGCTTGAACAGTTTCGCCAGATATCTTATATCTATGACGACCGATATGAAGTCCTGCCAATGCGCCAAAGGATGTCCAGATCCACAGGTGCGGAAATAGCATGGAGGGGATTTGATGATGGCAGCTTGCCCAATGCTACAGGCAGAGGACAGCTTATTGGCATTATTGATTCTGGTCTTTTTCGTGGACATCCTGACTTTACTCGCCCTCGCAAAGTGTTGGGTGGATACGATTTTGCTGATGGCAACAATGATTTTGGCGACTACATGGGTCATGGGACGCATGTGGCTGGAATTGCTGCTGGATATGGAAGCGAAAATCACAAAGGTATGGCATATGAAGCCAGCTTGATGATTTATAAAGTTTTTTCTTCTCGTCGACAGGGAGCAAGGATTAGCGATGTTCAAGCGGCTATTGATCGATCGGTTGAAGACAAATGTGATGTGATTAATCTTTCTTTGGGAAGCATTCATGAGTTTCCCGCTGTAGGTACCACGTCTTATCATAAGTCTATAGCGAATGCCAATAAAGCGGGAGTGTTTGTGGTCTCTTCTGCAGGCAATAGTGGTTCACGCAGACCTGAAATTCCCTGGGCTTCTGGTCCTCCGGCAAATGTTAAAGAGGCTTTTTCCGTAGGCGCTACCAATGATAGATTTGAAGATGTATTTTTGACTGTTTTTCCTGGCCTGGAAAATGAAAAAAAAATTTTGGGTGCCCATGCTCCTCCAACACGAAGATTAACTTCTGAGATGTTTAGCAATGGGCTGGTGGATGCTGGCTATGGAAGAGTTCAGGATTTTGACCTTGATGATGATGACGTTCGTGGAAAGGTTGCTTTAATAAAAAGAGGACCTTTGCCTAATGCTATAACTTTTAGAGAAAAAGTTGAAAATGCCACTCGAAATGGGGCCTTGGGAGTAGTGCTTTATAATCATACCCCAGGAGAGCTTATGGTCCCAGGACTTATGGGCCAGGGAGAAACTCCTGATCAACTTTCCCATTTGGTGCCGACCATTATGTTAACCCTTGAGGATGGCAATTATTTAATAAATAATATTGAATATTTTCCTTCCATAAATATTGAATATAAAAATGTTACTATAATGGCTGATTTTTCTTCCATGGGCCCTACACCTGATGGAGTCTTTAAGCCAGAGATATCAGCTCCCGGGCATGATATTATATCTGCTTATGGTAGCAGTAACTATGCATCTATGGGAGGAACATCCATGTCAAGTCCTTCAGTTGCTGGACTGGCTGCCTTGCTCAAAGAAGTTCATCCTGAATGGAATCATGATCAAATTAAGTCTGCTTTCATGAATACTGCGGAAATTGCGTTTAATCGTTTTAATCATCTTCCCAAGACTTTTCTGCTTCAGGGAGCAGGCACTGCGCGAATTGAAAAAGCAGTGAAAACTCCTGCTTTTATTTATCCGAGAGCTTTGATTCTGCATGAAGTTGCTCAAATTGAAGATCGCACCTTTACAGTTACCAATGCAAAGTCAACGCGCCAACAGTTTGAAATAAGTTTTGAGCTTTTCCTCCTTAAAGGAGAGACTTCTCCCATTGAAGCTGTTTTTTGCAACAATCAGCTCAGTATTGATGGCTCCAAAGAAGAATCTTTTACCGTTTCTTTTGAGATTGATCGCAATAAAATGAATCGTAATATTTATGAAGCAGTCATTCGATTGGGAGATGAGTTGCATATTCCTCTGGTGTTTTTTAAAAATGATTTAACTGTGGATGATCCCTTGTCCAGTATTTATATGTCAAATCAAAAGTTGGATCTTACCCCTGATTCCCATCTTGTAAACGATCAATTTATTTCAATTTATTTTACATTTAATACTGGAACGCTTCTTACAGCAAGCAGTCAGGGAGAAACTGTATATATAGGTAGAAATTATGGCGCTGTAGAGATTAGCATTGAAGATAGCGAAGGAGAAAATTGGGAACATATTGCAACTTTGAACAATATTTCCCCAGGACCTTATGTAGTTGAATGGAATGGAAGAAATCAATATGGAAGCTTTTTTCTTCCTAAAGGAGATTTTCAAATTGTTATCCGAATGGAAAAAAGAGTGCTTAGGAATGACCAGTGGGTGCCTGATGAATATTATCGTGTAACTCAAAATTTTGAAGTCATTGACTCTCTTGTTCCTCCTCCTGCTAATGCTGTTTTTTCAACATTAAAAACGTATAGAGAATTTGAAGATTTTGAATTGGATATCAATTTTGGGGATTTATCTCAACATGAAGGCATAGACGCCAATATTGAGCGTATTGAATTTGAGTTGAATTACGATTCTTCCCGCATCATGTATCGCAGACATACATTGGCTGGTTTTTTAGCTCGCAACAGGGATGATTTATTTTTTGACATCGATGTGGATGATTATGAAGGATGGGTGAAGATCAACATTGAATTTTATGATATGCCGCTTCATGAGTTCCTTGATGAACGGAGCATAGTGCTGACATTTCGTACCATAAGTACAGGGAGAGCCAACTTCACTGGAAGAAACTTCAGGGTTGTTTTATCCAATGGAGACTATATAAGAGTCAGACCTTCCAATCCCAGCGTACGCATAACCAACCGACAATTTTTACATGCTGACATCAACAATGATCGAATTGTTGACCGTCATGATTTTGAGATATTCTTAAAAAGTTTTGGAAGCCGTTATGGTGATGAAAATTATGATCCTCGATGTGATTTTAATCAGGATATGAAGGTTGGGATTTTGGATTTGATGATCATTGCAGAAGAAATGGGCAGTTTTTATTGATAAGTTCAATCTGAGCCATAAGGAGGTTTTGCATGGAGATAAAAAAAGTAGCTTTACATAATCCGGATCAGTTGAATATGATATTGGGCCAGGCTCATTTTATCAAAACAGTGGAAGATTTGCATGAAGTTTTAAGCCAGGCTTCCAATGTCCTTCAATTCGGGATTAGTTTTTGCGAAGCTTCCGGGCCTTGCCTGATTCGTTCTTCTGGAAACAATGATCAGCTAAAAGCTTTGGCTGAGAAAAATGCTGAAATAATCTCATCAGGACATGTGTTTTGCATTTTTATTGAAAATGGATTCCCCATTCAGGTATTAAATGCTATAAAACAAGTTCCTGAAGTATGTCATATTTTTTGTGCTACTGCAAATCCAGTAGAAGTCATTATTGCTCAGACTGATCAAGGCAGAGGAGTCCTGGGTGTTATTGATGGATTTGCCCCCAAAGGCAAAGAAGAGCTGGAAGATGTGCAACAAAGGAAAAATTTCCTTCGAACTGTTGGGTACAAGTTGTAAATTATTTGTTATTGGGGGTTGTTCATGAAGAATTATAGGATAGCGGTGACTCTGTTTCTTGTACTTTCTTTTTTCGCTTTTGCGGGACAAAGACCTTTAAATGCAAGCGAAAAAGTAAAAATAGATCGACAGTTTCTTATTGAACTGCAGGGTTTGAATGAATGCGTTACAATTATTCTTGAATGGAAAGATGAGCCCCTGGTTGCTTATGCCGAACGTTTTGATCAATATTATACTCCTTTTCATGGTGATTATCACATGGCCCTGAGTCATTATCGGGACCAGCTTGAAAGAAAACAAAAACTCATGATTCAGCAATTGATCAGGGCAAATTTTAGCTTTAATTATACCTATTTTTACACGGAAGTTCTAAATGGAGTTGCCTTAAGCATACCTTCCAATGAAGTTGAGCGATTACTGGACCTTTCTTATGTCAGGTATATTACTGACGCTCGTGAACAGTGGGGATCATATCGAAGAATAGCTGCCCTGAACACAGGAGTAAGGGATGTGTGGTTTGGAGACAGAACCCAAAGAGCAAGCGGAAAAGGAATTACTATAGGCATTATAGATTCAGGCATTGATGCTTCTCATCCTGAATTTAAAGATAAAGTCAAGGGTGGAGCATGCTATACAGGCAGTGGCAGGCATGACACAGACTCACAATTGCATGGCACCCATGTCGCAGGTATTGCGGCAGGGCTTGGGCTCACTAATGATGATAGAGGTATGGCGTTTGATGCTGATTTGATGAGCTATAAAGTTTTTTCAGCCAGTGAAATAGGCGCTTCTTCTGACAGAATAATCAAAGCAATTGATCAATCTGTAAAAGATGGCTGCCAGGTGATCAATCTTTCTCTTGGTTCACCAGGAGGAGGGAGAGAGTCTGTTGGAGAAACCGCATATTATCGAGCTATTCATCTTGCAGACCAGGCAGGCGTATTTGTAGTAGCAGCCTCAGGAAACTCAGGCTCAAGAAGTAGTGATATACCCTGGGTAGCGGGGACTCCATCCATTATTAAAGAAGCCTTTGCTGTTGCAGCATCCAATGATCGATCCCCAGATCCAACTATTGCAAATTTTTCTTCCATGGGCATTACTCCTGATGCAGCCTTTAAACCAGAAATTTCAGCTCCTGGGGTTGATATCATGTCCACCATACCCGAGCGATATGGGAGATCTCATTATCCTGCAAGCGGGACTTCTATGGCAGCTCCTGTTATAGCTGGTATAGTAGCGCTGATAAAAGAACTTCATCCTACATGGACTCACAATCAAATCAAATCTTCACTGATGAATACAGCAGATTTAATAATGAATACTCACAACCAGCTTCCACTGAGCTTCACACTGCAAGGCGCAGGACAGGCAAATGTAAAAAATGCGTTAAACACTCCTGCATTTATTAAGCCCCAGGCAATTGTTGGTGAAAATATTAATAAATCTTTTTCGCGGGATATTCAGGTGCATGCTACTAAAGACTTAACCCTGAGCCCTCAAATAGAACTATTTGTTGAAAAGGGAGAAGAACTACCTTTTAACATCGAGATTGAACCCAATAGAATGCAACTGAGAAAAGATGCCAAAGGTTCATTTCAGCTTCAAATTTCACCCAAAGAAATGGGCAATCAAATTTTCAGAAGTCGCTATGAAGGAGTTGTTTGGATGGGAGATCTTCATATCCCATTTATTTTATATCGTAGTACGGTGGAAGATGAAAATATTGAAGCTACACGAAGAATTGTTTCTGATATACAGCTTTCTGCAAACTCCTTTCATTATGCCCTCGACGCTGATGCAGAAATCTCAATGCAAGTGGTTTTTTCATTAAATACGGGAGATGAGATATCATTCCAGGATGATAAATTTAACTCTAATTTTGGTAGTGTGCAAGTTTATTTATCCGATAAGCATGGCACTATATGGAGCAGGAGACCTCTTTTTGAAATACAGCGAGCCCCTGTGGGTTATTACAGTTTTTACTGGGATGGCATTGCGTCCGATTTGGATTATATCCCTGACGGAGAGTATGCATTAATGTTTGTTACATCTGCAGAAAGCAGAGACGATATTCTTTCGCCTTCCTTTAGTTTTTTTGATCACTCAGAAACTCCATGGGCAAATGCCATTCTTTCATCAAACAGAACTATACGCAACCAACAAGAAGCTGAAATTCATCTATATTGGGATTTTTATGAAAAACCTGTTGAGCAGTTTGAAATTACTATCCGTCACGATGAGAGAAGAATGCAGGACCTGGAAGTTGAGCTACATCCATTTCCCTTTGATCATAAGCAGCCAATCATAAGAAGAAATTCTGTCAAGCTGGAATGGGAGGGCAGGTGGAGAAGCAATATGGAAAATCAACGATTCAAGGTAGCCACTCTTCGCTTTCAAGCAAGCGGCATAGGTGCTATTGATCTTTCAGCGAGGCCATTAATAAGGGATCAACGAAGAAGAAATTTGATGGTTTATCCGTATATTCCTGAGATTACAATATCAAGAAGGGATTTTTTGCTTTCAGATTTTAATGAGGATCGAAAAGTCGATATTCAGGATTTGGTTTTATTTTCAAAGCATTATATGCCAGATAGAATTTGTCGGGAGAGCTATGATAGTCGATTTGATCTGAATCAAAATCGAAGAATTGATGAAAATGATCTTGCAATACTGCTGAATGAGTTTGGGACATGTTTAAATGATTCTTAAAATAATAACAAAAAATGCTCAGCTATCCATCGTATAAAATTTTGCAAAGTATCATAAGAAAATAAAATAAATAAGAGCATTAGGCCATAATTTCGATGGTCATTAATTTTCATATTTTTCTTAAACAGAGCGCCTGCAATATACCATCCATTAAAAGGGGGAATGGGTAAAAAATTAATAATGCCAAAGTATAAGCTTAATCTTGCAAAAAGCTCCGTAATGGCTGCCATTGTTAGAGAAAAATGCTCTATTCCATAGGCACTTATTTGCAACACAAAAGATAGAAGCAATATTGCCAGAGGACCTGATGCCAAAATCCATATTCTTTGTCCTTTTTTTGACCCTTTATAAGCTTTTTCAGAATCTATAGATCTACCCCAGCCCATTTGAAAAAAAATGAGTGGAATTATACCCACTGCATCGACAAAAGAAAAAGAAAACCACTTCATTTTTCGTTGAATTTTAACATTTATATCTCCAGCCAGATGTGCAAAAAACCATTGCACATTAGTATGAATGGAAAGAATGATCATAGCAAAGAAAATGGATAACAGGGTTTCAATGATCCACTGGTTTGGGTCACTAAAAATAACAGGAAAAAGCTTAAAATAAGCAAGCACAGAAAAAGCTATAAAAAAAAGGATTTGATCCAAAGCCAATCTATATTTCATTCGATGTATCCCCTTTCGACTGTTGAACTGCAAGTTTGTATTCCTTGTCTTTGTCAAAGATGGTGCTGTCCATTTTTGTTAACAGTATTTTTCTGATGAGCCTGCCCAGTGGTTTTCCATTTAAGCCACTCCATTTCATAATTTCTTTACCTGTGCTATCCAGGGTAAAATGTTTTAAGTGAAAGAAGTATTTTTCAATCCATTTTCGTTGTTTGCCACGAGCTAAGCTGGCTAAAGCTATTAGCTCCTCGTCCTGAAAAGGCTGAAGTAGTTCATAGATTTGTGAGTTTTTTAAATGAGAAATCTCTTGAAGTTTTTCCAGCAATGGAAGATAATTTGACCGAAAGTGTTGTATCCATGATTTTTTTTTCTTGTTCAACTTGAGGCGATCCATTATTTCTTCCATTTCTTCTTCATCAATTGAAAGTGTTAATAAAAGAAGATAAATGGTCCAACTTTCTCCGCTTTTTAAATGAATGGAGAGGTTTTCGGCTTTTCGAATATTGTTCAACAGACTTCTTTGAATCGAAATATTGGACGATAGCATTTGAATTGCCTGTATTTCATTAAGAAGCACTAAAGCTTTGGATATTGAAATTGGTTCTTTCAGCAGATTGATAAATTCTGAAAGGATCCGAAAACGGGATGTACGCTCAAAAATTCCTGACTCCATAGCATTTATGGCTAATTCTTTTGTTTTTAAGTCCCATGAAAACTTAAACTTTAATAGATAGGCAATAGCTCTAAAAATTCGAGACGGATCTTCAATAAAGCTTAAATTGTGCAATACCCTTATTTTTTTGAGTTTTAAATCTTCATAACCCCTGTAGTTATTGACCAGTTTACCAAAATTATCCTGATTCAGGCAAATAGCCAGAGTGTTGATAGTAAAATCTCTTCGAAATAAATCTTCTCTCAGAGAGCCACTTGAAACCTGGGGCAAATCTGCAGGATGCTCATAATATTCTGTTCTTGCGCTGGCTAAATCAAAAATCAAGCTTTCGTTGAGTATTATTTTGGCGGTACCAAATTTGCTATTGCAGACAATTTTAGCCTCAGGATGCTTGGATTTATAATTTCTGGCAACCTGCAAAGCATTTCCATCAATTAACAAATCAATATCATTGCTTGCAATTCCTAAAAACAAATCTCTCACACAACCCCCCACCAGGTAAATACTGTAGCCCAACTTATCAGCAATTTTTGCAATATTTAATATTTGATGAAGCTCAGCACCTGGCACAAGGGTTTCAATAAGCATCTTTATATCGGTTTGATCAGGAGGATGAGAAGTGTTGAGTTTTTCTTTGGATTGACTCTTTTGGATGCCATACAATGCTCTTAATAAATCAGACCGGGTCAAAATTCCAATCAATTTTTTTTCTGATACTACTGGCAGTCTTCCTATATCTCGATCAACGATCAAATTTTCTGCTTCTCTTAATGAGCTCTCAGGTCGAATAATCACTGGATTTCTTGACATATAATAACGCACAGGTCGCTGTTTTAATTTTTCTTCATTCATGCGTTCAATATCTCTTCGAGAAATAATTCCCACCAGTCTTTCTCCGTCCACTACAGGTATGCCTGAGTGACCATATCTGAGCATAATTTTAAGGGTATCCTCCGCAGATGTGTTAGAATTGACCACCTTTACCGGAGTGGTCATAAAATCTTTGACCTGCCTGCTGACTTTTGTTTGACGCTTGATATTGCGTAGAATATTGATGGAAAGCAGGTTGAGATCCATATCTTTATCTTTAAGAAAAGCTGATCCTGCCTGGGGATGACCCCCCCCTCCATAATATTCCATGATCGAGTGAATCTGCACAATTTTCTCGTCTCTTGATCGCCCGATGATAAGGATATCATGCTTAAATTTTACCAAAATAAACAAGGCATCTACATTGGTGGATTCAAGAATCCTATGAGCAAGAAAAGAAACACCCTCTACATATTGTTTTGATTCCACTGCACAGATGCCCACTTGAACCCCTTTGATTTCCAGCACTTGAAGAGCTGAAAAAAGCTGTGTATAAAGCACTTTTTGGGTATCAGAAATGGGAGGGAAGACAAAATCAGAAATAATATTAAGTTTTGCTCCATTTTTTAGAAAAAAGGCAGCAGCTTCCATATCTTTTACGGTAGTGGATGAAAAAGTAAGGGATCCAGTGTCCTCATAAATACCTATAAGGAAAAGGGTGGCTTCAATGGGTGAAAAATTAATTTTTTTTCTTTTGATTCGTTCATACAATATAGTAGTTGTGCTTCCATAAGGTTTTAGAGTTCTATTAACGCCTGGTGTTTTTTTTTCTTCCGGATGATGATCAATTACAATAATTTTAACAGGTCTTTTTTTTCTTTCAGAGACAAGGGGTTTTATTCTGTTTATATCCTGAAAATCAGTGATTATAACTAATTCAACTTCTTCAAAAGAAACTTGATGCATAGGTGTCAGCCTTAAATAGTCTTTATAGATGGAGAGAAATCTCTGCACTTCTTCTTCACAGGAGTAATTTAATACAGGAACAGCTTGAGGATATAATTTTGATGCGGCAATAGTAGATGCTATGGCATCAAAATCAGCATATGAGTGAGATATGGCAATGGCTTTAGGCTTGATCAAGTCTTTTTTTTTCATCTGAAAATGGAGCCACCAAAAATATCATAAGCTACATAGAGAGGGAAATGGTTGACATTAAGCCGATAGATTGCCTCAGGGCCAAGGTCTTCATATAAATAAGGCTCGATATCTTCAACACATTGAGATAGAAGACTTCCTGCTCCACCTATTGTTACAAAATATATGGCTTGATATTGAACCAACCATTCCTGCAGGGCTTTGGAGCGCTCTCCTTTTCCTACCATGCCTTTAAGACCATGCTGAAGCAAAGGCTCGCTAAATGCATCCATTCGACTACTTGTAGTGGGGCCGATAGACCCTACTTTTCTTTTTGGACTTGAGGGAGAAGGCCCTGAGTAATATATCAATTGATGATGGAGAGAAAAGGGAGGTTGCTGATGCTTCAGAATGTGTTCGTTGACTCTAAGATGAGCAGCATCTCTTGCAGTGAACATGGTTCCATTTAAAAAAACTTCATCTCCAGCTCGAAGTGTTTTGATCAAATCAGCATCCAATGGACTACAAATTGTTTTCATAAAGATATCCTTCCATGTCGCGCTGCATGACATTGAATATTAATTGCCAATGGAAGCATGGCGATATGAGTGGGAAACCATTCAGCGAAAACTTCGAGTACCGTAGTGTCTCCACCCAGGCCTTGAGGTCCTATGCCCGATGAATTGATTTGCCCTATAAGTCGAACCTCCAGATCACGAATCAGGGGGTCAGCATTTCTTGAGCCTATACTCCTGAAAAGAGCTTTTTTTGCCAATAGAGAGCAGTAGTCAGCACTGCCTCCAATGCCCAGACCAACAATCAGAGGCCCACAAGCTTTTTTTGCTGCTGCAGTGGTTTGATCGATAACCCATTGCTCAATGGTATCCATGGTAGCAGTGGGGTTGAAAAAAGATACGGCAGAACAATTTTCTGACCCTGCTCCTTTGGGGGTAAAATAAATGTGCAGGTGGTTGCCAGCTTGAAGCTCAACATGAACGACAGCAGGACAGTTATTCTGCGTGTTGATTCGATCAAAAGGGTGTCTGACCACAGACTTTCTTAAAAAACCTTTAGTGTAAGCTTGCGCCATACCTTCCTGGAGAGCCTGGTGCAAATCTCCGTCAATCATAACCTCTTGTCCTATTTCCACCCAAAAGTAACCTATGCCACAATCCTGGCAAATCGCAATTTGTTCCTGCTCAGCTATCTTTGCATTTTCCACCAGGTATCCCAGCAATTTCCTGGCTCGAGGATTTTTTTCAAAAGTTATTGTTTTTTCAAGGCTATTTTTAATATCAGCAGGAAGAAAAATGTTGCACCTATAGCAAAGTTTTTCAACAGCTTCCTGTATGACTTGCGACGAAATTGTTCTATGCATACAATTTTTCCCTGCCTTTCTCTGTTTATTATAAATATTCTAAATTAAATCAAATACAAAATTCAATCTTTCTGTATTTTAATATATAATATATTGTTTGTTTATGCCATTTTAATTAGAAGAAAACCGAAAAAAAAGGGGCGAAGGAGAATGAAAAAAGATCTTGTTAATATCAAGGATTTATCCAATGACGAGATTTTGAAACTTTTTGACATTGCAGATGAGATGAGCAGAGCTGTTGAAAAAAAAGAACGACTGGATTTGTGCAAAAATAACATTTTGGCTACTTTGTTCTATGAGGCTTCTACTCGCACCAGGCTTTCATTTGAGTCGGCAATGTTTCGGCTTGGCGGATCGGTGCTCGGGTTTTCCAGCACTGAAGGCAGTTCAGTTTCAAAAGGAGAGACTCTTGCTGATACAATACGTACGGTGGCCAATTATTCTGATGTGATTGCCATTCGGCATCCCAATGAGGGCTCAGCCCGGGTAGCTTCACAATATTCCAGCGTTCCAGTTATTAATGGTGGAGATGGGGGTCATCAACACCCAACTCAGACTTTGTTGGATCTTTACACTATTCTGAAAGAAAAAGGAAGTCTTTCTTCTTTAACCATTCTTATTTCGGGAGACTTGAAATTTGGTAGAACCACCCACTCTTTAGCAATATCTTTGGCTCGTTTTGGAGCAAAAATGTGCTTTGCATCTCCTCCTGGCTTGGAAATGCCGGAATATATTCTCCGAACACTGCGTGAAGAATTTAATAACTTCCCTCAAGAAGGCACTAATATTCGTGATTTTATTCATCAGGTTGATGCTATTTATGTTACAAGAGTTCAAAGAGAGCGCTTGGGAGAAATGGAATATTTAAAATATAGAGATGCTTATGTCTTGTCTTCTGAAGTAATGAAGTCAGCAAAACATGAAACTATTGTTCTGCATCCATTGCCCAGAGTTAATGAAATATCAAGAGATGTGGACAAGGATCCCAGAGCACTATATTTTAAGCAAGCTTTTAATGGAGTGCCAATTCGCATGGCATTAATTGCAACTTTATTGGGAAAGGTGTAAAGCTATGAAGACACAAATGTTAAACAACGGCACAGTAATTGACCATATGCCTGAAGGCATGGGATTTCATTGCCTGGATATTTTAAAAAAAAGATTGAATGGAAATGAAACACTTATTGTTTTTATGAATGTGCCTTCCGGCAAGTTAAAGAAAAAAGATATGATCAAAATTCAGGACTTTTATCTGGACGAGGCAACTTCTACTTATCTTTCTCTTTTAGCACCTCAAATTACTATCAACATTATAAAAGATGGAGTGGTAACAAAAAAAATAAACCCTGAGATACCCCATGAAATTAAAGGGATAATTTCTTGTGTTAATTCAAGGTGCATTACAAATACTGAAGGATATACTCCTGAATATGATATTCGGTCAAAAGAACCAGTAACCCTGAAGTGCAAGTACTGTGAATTTGAATTTACACCCAAATAAATATTGCAAAAATTCCAATGAACATGATTTGACGCGATCTCTCCTTCGCCTTGCATGGCCTGCAATGGTAGCCATGATTTTTCAGTCTTTCAGCAGTATAACAGATGTGTTCTTTCTGGGTCGTATCAATAATCCCAATGCTCAGGCTGCTTTGGGCTTTTATGGAGTCCTGCTGGGCTATCTAATGGCTTACAATGCAGTGGTGGGCAATGGTTCCATTTGCGTCATTGCTCAGTATATCGGAGCAGGCAAACACGAGCATGCTGGACAGGCAACAGTGCAAACTATCATTATGAAATTTTTGGGATCCGTACTCCTTGTGATTCCTTTTTTTTTATTTCTCCGACCTTTAATGAGCTGGTTTGGAGCTGAAGGAGAAGCTCTTGATATGGCAGTGCAGTACGGCAGAGTTATGCTTATGGTTTTTCCCATGCTTAATACAGGCTACACTTTCAACACTGCTCTCAGGGCAGCAGGAGATGCTATTACTCCAATGTTTTTAATGTTGAGCACTCTGGTGCTCAACCTTGTTCTGAATGTGTTGTTTATTCTGGGAATAGGACCTTTTCCTCAATTAGGTATTTTAGGTGTTGCTTACTCCACAGCTTTAGCTCAAATATATTTAATGATTACAGGCCTCTGGGTTTATACTAAAGGCAAAAAGGTGATCCAGTTCTCTATATTGCAATTATTTCAACCTGACTGGCAAGTCATAAAAAAAATATTTAACATAGGTCTGCCGACAGGTTTTCAGGGGTTGCTGGTTGGGCTTGCCAATGCTTTAATGATAAAAATCATTGCTTTGCATGGCATGCAGGTGGTAGCTTCTTATATTGTTGTGACCAGAACTGCAAGTATTTCGGGCATGTTGATCTCGGGACTGGCTTTTGCCACTTCTGCTATTGTTGGGCAGAATATAGGCGCAGGCAAAGCTGAGCGATCCTATCAGGCAACTCTTATTGCAGCAATGTTGGCAGGATTTCTCACTACCCTGATATTCATAGTTTTCTCTTTGTTCCCAGAGCAGATGCTTCGGATTTTTTCTTCTGATGTTGAGCTGATTGCTCTTTCACGATCTATGCTGCCTCTCTTTGCGTTTTTGCAAATCAGCCAATCCCTGATTAGTATTTTTGGGGCACCTTTGATGGGAACAGGCTATTTAAAAGTTAGTTTTTATATTTCATTGGTGGTCACATGGGGAGTCCAGCTTCCGGGAATGTTTATACTGGGTCGTTTATATGGTTTGAGCGGCGTATGGTTTTCATTTATACTTGCATCTGCTGTAAATTTATACTTAACGGCAAGAGTCTTTAGAAAAAGAGCATGGATGACCAAGGTGGTATAGGATGATAAAAAAAGAATTAATGCTTCCCTCCTTTAATTGCAATCAATGTTTTGAAAATTTGCTTAAAAAAATCAGGAATAAGGATGGAGTCATAGAAGCCCGAATTGATGAAAAGGAAGACAAGCTCATCATTATTATTTCATCCATGGATTCAGCTGAAGGAATGATTAAGGAAATCCAACAGTGGATGGGAGCAATCCCTGATATATGCGAAATTCATAAAGACGATGGGCAGGATCGAAAAGCTTTTTCATTGATTTTGCAGGGTTTACACTGCACGGTATGTGCTGCAAAAATTGAGCGCAAATTGGCTGATATTGATGGAGTACATGATGTTCAGTTTAATATCAGCACAAAAAAACTTTCTTTGCTGATTGATGAATCTATTCACCAGGACAAGCTTGCCGAAGAAGCAAAAAAAATTATTCTTGACCTTGAGCCTGAAGTAACAGTATTAAAAGCTTCTACGGGAATACATGAAAAATGGGATTTTTTTACCTTTGCAAAGATTTTAACATTTGTTGCAGGGGTCATATTTTTTATTTTGGGTTTTTTGTATGCTGATTTTCTAAGGATTGGGTTTTTCTTGTCCAGCTACTTCATATTTGGTTGGAATGTAATTTATAAAGCATGTCGAAATATGCTCAGAAAAGACTGGTTTGATGAGAACTTTTTGATGACCGTAGCAACTTTTGGAGCCCTTGCTATTGGAGAGTATCCAGAAGCAGTCGCTGTGATGATGTTTTTTTGGATAGGGGATCAATTTCAGCAATATGCAGTGTTTCAATCCAGACAGTCCATTCGTTCCGTGATGAATCTCAGACCTGAAAAAGCTTTAGTCAGGCGCAATGGAGAAGAATTTATTGTTGATCCTGAACAAATACAAACTGGTGATAGCATTATTATAAAACCTGGAGAAAGGGTGCCTGTTGATGGTACCATCCTTGAAGGAGAAACAAGCCTGGATCTTTCCGCTTTAACCGGAGAATCCCAACCTATTTTTGCAAAAAAAGGACAAGAGCTTCTATCAGGCTCCATTAATTTAAATGCCATGATTATCATTAGAGCAGATCAGCCCTATGAAAATTCTACCATTAGTCGAATCATGAAGATGGTGGAAACAGCAAGTGAAAAAAAAGCATCAACAGAACAATTGATAACCAAGCTTTCAAGATACTATACACCTGGCGTGGTGGGCGCAGCTGCTTTTCTTGCTTTTGTGTGTCCCTGGATTTTCCCTGCTATACCATGGGAAGTCTGGCTCTATCGATCTTTTGTTTTTTTAGTGGTTTCCTGTCCCTGCGCATTGGTTATTTCTATACCTCTCGGTTTTTTTAGTGGGCTGGGTCGAGCATCCAGGGAGGGCATACTGATTAAGGGAGGAAACTATCTTGAAGCATTAAACCAGGTGAAAACCATCCTTTTTGATAAAACTGGAACTTTGACACAAGGTCAATTCAAAGTTTCGGGTATTTTTGCCATTCCACCCCACTCTTCCAAAGAAGTGTTGCAATATGCTGCTGTAGCGGAGCAGTATTCAGCTCATCCTTTTGCTTATGCGATCATGAAAGCCTATGATGGGTCACTGTCAACTTCGCCTATTGCTGATTATTATGAAGTTGCTGGCCAGGGAGTACAGGTAAAGCTTGAAAATCAACAAGAGCTGGTTTTTGGTAATAAAAAATTGATGGAAAGAAATAAAATTGAAATAGATCCAGTTTTTAACACAGAAGATACGGGAGCATTTTTAGCTATTGATGGCAAATGGGCTGGATTCATTTCCTTAAAAGATGAGACCAAGCCTGAAGCTTCTGAGGTTGTAGGGTGGCTTAAGCGATGGGGAGTCAAAGAAGTGGGAGTTTTGACAGGAGATCAAAGAAAGGTTGCAAAAAATCTTCAAAATGAATTAAATCTGGATTTGGTTCATGCAGAACTTTTGCCTCAGAATAAAGTTGATTTGATGGCACAAACTCGAGAAAAGATGAAGAAAGGCGAAAGACTGATGTTTGTGGGAGATGGACTCAATGATGCTCCTGTATTGGCTCAGGCAGATATTGGGGTTGCCATGGGAGGATTGGGTTCAGATGCTGCTATAGAGGCATCAGATATTGTGCTAATGCACCAGGATTTGAGAAAATTGCCCCAAGCTTTTAAAATAGCAAAAAGAACCCGACAAATTGTGTGGCAAAATATTATATTTGCTTTATCAGTGAAAGGGGTGGTATTGACCCTTGGAGCCTTAGGCATTGCGGGTATGTGGGAAGCAGTTTTTGCTGATGTTGGAGTAACTCTATTGGCAGTGCTCAATGCAATGAGATTGTTAAAAAAACAAAAAAAAGAAAGGGAATCGCAATGAAACAAAAGAAGAAAAAAATCCAAAAGTGGATGCCTTTTATAGTCCTTGCTGTTATGATTTTGGGGCTTACGGGAGTTTTTCTTTTTTTAAGCAAAACAGGAGCCTTAATTGTTCAAGAGCCATCACCCCCTCCTCCAACTGAGAGAGTTCCAGCTCACCAGGCCAGAACAAGAGCTGAAGAGCAAGAATGGAAGTGGGATGAAGCTAAGCTTGGAAAGTTGTGGATATTGGATATAGGTAGAAATGATTGTGTAGAGTGTGTAGCAATGCATGAAATCACACGAGAGTTAAAAAATGAATATAAGGATCAAGTGATTTTTAATATCCTGGACCTTGAAGAATACCCTGATGTTGAGAAACAGCTGGGGATTACCACTATTCCCACTATCATTGTTAGAGATGGTATGGGCAGAGAGTTGCATAGGAAAGAAGGGTTATGGCCCAGGCGGGAGATTAAAGAGTTTTTGGCTCAATTGGGAATTAAGCCTTAAGTGCCTTCTTTGATTTGTCTTCTTTATTGCTTGTAATATAAAAGAATCGTTATATAATATTAATATTATATAAGGATGAAACCGAGGATTCGATAGATGAACAAAGATATGAAGCAGTTTATGCTACTATTATTGTTTTTTCTTTTTGCTTTCTTTATGCCATTGGAAAAAACTTTATTCATGGAAGCTGTTTATTCTGCATTATACTGGCTCAACGACTATGCTCGCGAACATGTTATCACTTGCCTGATCCCCGCTTTTTTTATAGCTGGAGCTATCGGAGTATTAATCAAAAAAGAGGTGGTGCTTTCTTATCTTGGGCCTACCAGTAAAAAGTGGATAGCTTACTCCATTGCATCAGTGTCCGGAGCTATATTGGCAGTTTGCTCCTGTACCATATTGCCTCTTTTTGCTGGCATTAGAAAAAGAGGTGCCGGGCTTGGGCCAGCAGTAACCTTTCTTTTTTCCGGCCCTGCTATCAATATTGCTGCCATCTTTCTTACCATTTCTGTGCTTGGTTTCTCCATTGGAATAGCACGAATTCTTTTTGCGATAGTGATGTCAATAATTATTGGTTTGATAATGCATTGGAGTTTCAAGGAAAAAGTGGAAGGTGGCGGGTTATTTATGGGTGACAGCGGTGATGTCGTTGTTTCCAAAGGTGCCATGGCTGTTTTCTTTGCCGCTTTGGTTGGTATTTTAGTGATTAATGGTTTTAAAGTTGAACCTCAATATGTGCTTTATAAATATACTTTAATGGTTTTATTGGCTTTGATCGTTGCTGCAATAGCTATTTTCAAATTTCAGCGTTCTACTTCCAGAGAATGGCTTTCCGAGACATGGACTTTGACTAAAATTCTTTTTCCCACCTTATTAATTGGTGTTACCGTTGCAGGCTTTATAATGCCTTTTTTACCCGAATCCCTGATTGAAGGTATAGTGGGTAGCAATACCTTGCAAGGCAATTTTATAGGATCAATCTTTGGAGCTTTCATGTATTTTTCCACCATGACCGAAATTCCTATCATGCAGGGGCTTATGGAAAAAGGAATGCACAAAGGTCCTGCGCTTGCTCTCCTACTGGCTGGGCCATCACTGAGTTTGCCTGCCATGCTGGTCATTCATCGAGTTTTGGGATTGAAAAAAACTCTTGCATATATTTTATTGGTGGTAACATTTTCTATGGTAGCAGGTTTAATATATGGAGCTTTACCCTATTAGTTTTGTATCGTATTTGGAGGTGAAATATGAAAATTCAAGTTTTAGGTGTTGGTTGCCCCAAGTGCAAAATGTTAATGGAAAGTGTACAAATTGCTGTAAAAGAATTGGGCATCCAGGCTGAGATTGAGAAAGTAACAGAACTATCTGAAATAGTTGGCTTTGGGGTTATGACCACCCCGGGTCTGGTGGTTGACGGAAAAGTGGTCTCTGCAGGAAAAGTACTCAATGTAAATGATGTAAAACAATTTTTGAGCAAAGCATGAGAAAAGTCAAGGATGGTTCAAAATGAAAAAAATTGTTAAGTTGACCCTTGTTTGCACTCTTTCCCTTTTGATAGCTTGGACAGTAGCAGGCTGCGTTAGTAGAGAAAAAACAGCAATTGTCGATGAGGCTTTGGGTATCCCCAAGCTGGTTACTTTGGGTTCCAGATTGTGTGCTCCATGCAGAATGATGGAGCCAGAGCTGGAAGCCCTGGAACAAAAGTATGAAGGTGTCCTGTATGTTGACAAGATTGATGTCATGAGAAACCAGGACAGAGCAAGATATTATGGGGTCAGCATGATCCCTGCCCAAATTTTCTTTGATGAAGATGGAGTTGAGCTTGACAGACATCTTGGTTTTATTTCCAAGGAAGACATTGTTAAGAAATTTGCAGAACTGGGAATCGATTTATAGTTAAAGTTTTGTAGGGGGGGGCTCATATTTTGGAACATTTTATTCAACAAATTAACCAGTGGATAGGTGGTTCATTATTTTTTGCTATCATAGGGTCTTTTATTTGGGGTATTTTTACCGTTGTTCTTAGTCCCTGTCATTTGGCAGCGATTCCATTAATTATAGGATATATAGGATCCAGAGGAACCCAAACCACCAAAAATGCTTTTCATACCTCTCTTATTTTTTCTTCAGGGATTTTGATTTCTATTATTATTATAGGATTTATTACTGTATCTTTAGGTATTATGGCAGGAAATCTTGGTATTTGGGGAGATTTAATTCTTGCGGCAGTTTTGATCTTTTTTGGATTAAATTTAATGGGCGTCATCAACTTGAATTGGTGCAACACCTCAGGAGCAGTAGAAAAAGGAAAAAATGTCAAGGCAAATCACTGGGGGACTCTTTTAATGGGGTTGCTCATAGGCATAGGATTGGGGCCTTGCACCTTTGCGTTTATGGGGCCTGTATTGGTAGTAGCTTTTCAATCTGCAGGCGACAATTTAATGCTGGCGATAATCGTTATGGCTTCTTATGCTTTGGGATATGTGGGTATAATTGTGCTGGCAGGCACCTTCACCAAATTGGTACAACGCTACCTTAATTGGACGGAAGCCTCAAGAGGTGCAAAAATTGTCAAAATTGCCTGTGGAATCCTTGTTCTTATTGCAGCAATCTATACCCTTTGGAAAGTTTATGTCACCTATATCATATAAAACATCCGTTTGATACATTAGGGACAGTCCCCTTTGTATCATACAGTTGTTTATAATAGAAGATCATTCATGATTTTTTCTTTCCAATAGGTAAAATCATGTGAAGCAAGGTATTTTAGGGTGCGATCTTTGGGCAGAGAGGGATGATATTGAGCCAGGATTCGACCAGGTAAAGCAGAAAAAACAATAATTTGATCGGATAGAAAGACAGCTTCTTCAATATCATGAGTAATCATGAGGATAGTCAAATGAAATTCATTTTTTATTTTTAACAACCATTCCTGCATATTTTTTCTTGTGATAGCATCCAGCTGAGCAAAGGGTTCATCCAGGAGTAAAATATCACTTTGAAAGAGGTAGGTTCGAAGTAGCGCAGCTCTTTGTCTCATGCCGCCTGATAGTTCAAAAGGATAGTAATGATCAAAGCCGCCAAGTCCAAATTTGGTAAGATATTTTTTGCCCATGCTGTGAGCTTCATTAGAATCCATTCTTTTTAATTCCAAAGGGAGAATTACATTTTTCAACACTGATTTCCATGGAAACAGACAATCTTTTTGCTGTAAATAACCTATCCTTCCTGTTTTCCCGGTATAATCTTTCCCATCGATGCTGATTTTGCCTTTGTCAGGACAGAGAATGCCAGATATGATATGAAAAAAAGTGCTTTTACCGCAACCGCTGGGGCCAATCATGGTGGCTATGGTATCAGAGGGCACTTTTATCGATATATTTTGAAGGATATCCAATCCATCCAGATTTTTATCAATGCCCTCTGCAACCAGTTTATTCATTAAGGCAAAAACTCATTGGTCCAGGCTTTGGAAATGTCAATGTCCTGAGCAAGCAAGTCATTTTCAATCAACCATTGGGTATGATTTTCCCATACTTCAGCTCTCATGTGGCCCCACTGTGGAGCACTATCCTGGTACCTGGGGCTTAGGTAACGCTGACTGGCAAAAATTAATTCCCGATCAAGTTCAGGAACTGCTTTCAACAAAACTTCTGCAGCATCATCCGGGTTGTTGATAGCATATTCATATCCCTTGCTTACAGCTCGCAAAAATCGTTGCACCAGGGAAGGATCGTTTTGGGCTTTTTCTTCAGAAGTGATTAGCACAGGGGTGTAGAAATCCAATCGGTAATCCTCCTCCTGAAGCAGGAAGAAAGTTAATGGAACTCCGCGCAATTCAGCGGCAACTCCATCCCATCCATAATAAATCCAGGCAAAGTCGATCATATCTTTTTGAGCCGCGGATAAGAAATCTGCTGCTCCTGTGGTCAACATTTCAACCTTATTGAAATCTCCCTCATATTGCTCAATAATAGTTTTCAGCATAGCACTTTCCACTGGAGAACCCCATCCGCCATATCTTTTTCCTTGAAAATCTGCTGGTGTCTTGATTTGACGATCTTTTGGCGCAGCAAAGCCTGAAGTGTTATGCTGAATGATGGCTGCAACAGCAACAACAGGCAACCCTTCGGAACGGGCATATGTTACTTCTTCCTGGTAGCTGACTCCAAAGGGTGCTCTTCCACTGGAAACCATGGCTGAAGTTCCACCTTCCTGAGCCAGGATGATCTCGACTTCAAGTCCTTCCTCTTCAAAGTAACCTAATGATTGAGCACAATAAAGACCTGTGTGATTGGTGTTGGGAGTCCAATCCAGCAGTAAGGTTATTTTTTCAAGCTTTTCCTCTTGCTGTTGAGCACAAGCCGATAAGCTGAAAAGTAAAAAGATAGCCAATAAAAAACTTAAACATTTCTTCATTTCTTATTCTCCTTTTTAAAATTTGTTTTCCTTGACGGACGGAACCAGGGGATTGCGATGAATTCAGCTAGATGGATGATTTTGACCATAATAAGGCTTAAAGCTACCACAATAACTATTGCAGCAAAGGTCCTTTCGATGGAAAAAGTATGCAGGGTGCGTCGCATATATTCTCCCAAACCGGCTTTTGCGCCTAACCACTCCGCAATAACTGCACCCATGATACTATAAGTGGCAGCTATTTTAAGCCCTGAAAAAAATGAAGGCATAACAAATGGAACCTTTAGATGAAAAAAAGTTTGTCTGCGTGTAGCTCCCATGGTTTTCATCAAGTCCAGGTAATCCTTATCCACCATGGAAAAACCATGAATTAGATTCATACTAATAGGAAAAAAGCAAATCAACATGACAATCAGAATTTTTGGAGCCATTCCAAAACCCAGCCATATCACCAAAAGAGGAGCAATGGTAATAATGGGTATGGTCTGACTAATGATGATCAGAGGGTACAAACTTTTTCGCAAAAAAGTTGAAGCATCCATCAATAAGGCCAGCATTATGGAAAAGATAATTGCAAGACTGAATCCAGAGAGAGTTTCAGCAAGAGTGGTCAGAGTGTGTCCGAGCAATATGATACGCTGTTGATACAGTGTCCCGAGGATACGACTTGGCGAAGGAAGGAGCCAGTGTGGAATCTGAAAAAATCCCACTATTACCTCCCAGGCTATAAGCAAAAACAATGACACAGCGATACTGGCAGGTATTCGAATTTTTCCTTTTAAAACAAAAAAGCTGTCAACATTTTGGGATGACAGACTATTGCGAGGCATTTTGCATTTCCCTCCGCTGGCATTATCCAGATCAGGTTTCAGGGTCGGAGTTTCATCCCTCTCAGCCGTTTTCACAGCTCCCCAAACTAAAAAATTATCAATCTTCTTCATTATATGCAACATTTTTCTTTTGACAAATAAGGGACATCCCCCTAACAGGAAAAAGCTTTAGTCTTGTATAAAAAACCACAGAGAAGTACAATAATAAGCCATGAAAAACAATGATAAAGAGGTTCAGGATAGCAAAACATTAACTTCCACTGAAGTGGCTGATGGGTTAATTAATGATTTAGTCCAAAATCAGCTTATTTTTGCAGTTTTTTATTGTAATGCTTCATTGAATCCAAAGAAAATTAAACTTGAACCCTTAAAAATAAAAGGAGCCATAGGTTTTCAATTTACTGAATTTTTTGATAAAAAAGTAGGACACTATAATAAGCCCTTGCACGACGGAAAGCAAGCTATTATTGATTGCATGAATGTTGGTTTTCAGCAAATTACTATCCGAAGAGTAAAAGAAGAATTATTGCTGAAAAAATCAAAACAAGGCTGGAAAATGAAGACTTTTATCAAAGAACAAAAACAACCCCAGTGGGATCATAATCGAGCTAAATCATACCCACTCCCTGAAGGCAAAGTTTCACGATCCCTTGTTGCTTTGAAAATCATGAACAATAAAGGAAAGGTTTTTGACAAGGGCTGGAATAAGTTTACACAAATCAATCGATTTCTCGAGATCATAATCGATGTTTTACCAGCAAATCTTCCTCAACCTTTTATGATAAGCGATTTTGGCTGTGGAAAAGCTTACTTGAGCTTCGCACTGTACGAATGGCTATATTTTAACAAACAAAGCACAAT
>PXBT01000177.1 GCA_003566815.1 Caldisericota bacterium | reverse complement strand
CGTCACACAAAATACAATGTATAAACATGGGAGATCCATGGATTGAAAAGCATATTAACCGTTATGTGAATCTGTAACACATTGTTAGATAAATTGATAACTATACTTTATAAAAATGAATCATTAAATTTGTTATTGTGAATAACACAGACATAATTATTACTTATGAAAAACAGATCACTCTCAGCAACTGCATATCTCCTCCAAGCAGTAAGGAGACAGTAGCAGAAATAATCAAAGGGATCACTTCCACACCCCGTTATATCCCGACCCGTTTTTTCTATGATGGGACCGGGTCTGCCCTTTTTGAAAAAATTACAGGATTACCTGAATATTATCCGACGCGGACAGAAAAGGGAATCCTGAAAGAAAATGCTCCGGTTATTGCCGGTAATCTTGCAGATACTGACATTGTTGAACTGGGAAGCGGAGATTGCTCAAAAATATCGATCCTGTTTGATGCGATACCTTCTGAGAGAAGGACTGGCATTTGTTATATACCGGTAGATGTCAGTCGCTCAGCAATCCTTAAATCCGCCGAAACGCTTTCGCGGAAATACCCGGAAATTTCAATCCACGGAATGCTGGCCGATTTTTTGAAGCATCTCAGTAATATCCCGAGTAAGAAACGGAGAGTGTTTTGTTTTTTTGGCAGCACCATCGGCAATCTGGATCCCGCTCAGACATCGCATTTTCTTTTAAATCTTGGAATCCTGATGAGAAAAGGTGACCAGCTTCTATTGGGGTTTGACATGGTAAAAGATATCGTGGTGCTGGAGAATGCCTATAACGATACCTTGGGAGTTACGGCAGCATTTAACAGGAATATTCTCAGGGTTGTCAGCAATCTGATCAGTGCAGATTTTGATCCTGAGCATTTTGATCATGTCGCTTTTTATAATAGCCGGGAATCAAGAATTGAAATGCATCTTAAGGCGCTAAAAGACCTGGAGGTTGAGAGTCCCTTTCTTTCTTCCGGGATAACCATAAGAAAAGGAGAAACAGTACATACTGAAAACTCATATAAATTTACGAGACCCCGGATTTCAGTTTTAGCGGACGAGGCCGGGTTAAGGTTAGACAAGGTTTTTACCGACGATAACCACTGGTTTTCGGTTGCTCACTTTCGAAAATAGCTGACCCGGGAATTCCGTCGCGCCTTTTTCAGAAAACCTTTATCTGGATACTGCGGGACTGCTGCGTATATTGCTCTTATGGTACTGTTAAATGCCCCTCGAAGCAATCTTAACATTATAATTTGGAAACCAGGTTGAACAAAATCGCATAAAAATTTTATTATATCAAAGCGATAGCTTAGATTTTTAAATAATTTACTGTTATGCCAAGAAGCAAATCATACGATGATAATATAGTACTGGAACGTGCCATGAATGTTTTCTGGAATAACGGGTATGAAGCCACTTCGGTCCGTTTGCTTGAAAAGGAGATGGGCATAAACCAGTTTTCGATCTATTCCAGCTTTTACAGTAAGAAAAAACTGTTCATTGAATCTATTCGCAGGTACCGTGATCATGAAAAGGAAAAAAATTATGTTGTTATCAATAGTATATATGATCTTGTTTATTTCAATGTCATGCAATAAAGATGATGCATCACCCGGTAATGGCAATGGTCAGGACAATCCTACAAGCGGTGAATGGCTGATACCGGACGATAAAGTATTTGATGGGGGGCCCGGAAAAGATGAAATTCCTGCATTGAGCAATCCGCAGTTTACCGATCCGCAGGAAGCTACGTATCTATCAGATAATGACCTTGTTCTCGGATTTGTTCATGATGGAGTAGCACGTGCTTATCCGCATAATATACTTGACTGGCACGAGATAGTAAATGACAGTTACGATAATTTGCACATGGCGATTATAAGACAAGCAGTTCGCTTATCTTCCCTGTCAACAATGAAGATACTCGTTTGCACAGAAAGGAGAGGGTTCTGGGGGTTCTGATCGATGGCAAAGCAAAAGCATACAGCATAGAGAAATTTGATTCGTCAAATTCATTGATACATGATTCGTTCAATGGTAAGGATCTTGTAATTGCCGGTTATTATGAAGGATAATGAAGGTACTATGTATGATGTGTTCGGACAGTCGGATACTGGTTTGCATGGGCTGCATTTTACCCTGAAATTAAATTATATTAATATTAGCACAGTTTCATTGTCTGTAATTGCTATGAAATCAACACCTTTATTTAACATATAGGAAATTGTCTGATCTGTATCATGATCAGGCATCTTAAACCTGATGCTGCAAATTGCAATGTCAACAGTATCCAGGATGCTGTTTGTAACATCTTTCCAGCTTCCACCATCTAAAACAACTATTGTTCCTCTCTCCCTGGCCTTCCGGAGTTCATTTTTAAGCTTTTCGGAAAACACAAATCCATCCAGTAAAATAACAGATGCTTCATCCAGGTTCATATTCTCATTGTATGGTTCTTCCTTTAAGTCTTCTTTAGGAGGATTAACTATTGTTCGTGTACCTGAATTAGTGCTTACATAGATTGAACATTCCGGCATCCGGTATTTGTTTCCTTCAATAAAGTCAAGTACATCAATACCATATTCCGATTTCAAATCCTCTTTTACCTTAATCATTGAAGTATTATTCCCGAAATATGAAACCAATACGGCACCGGAACCCAGGATATTAAATGTAATCGCTGCATTTAGGGCAGGTCCTCCGTATTGACATATATATTCTCTTGCAAATACTTTTGTGTTTTCCTCTGGAAATGAATCCAGTAAATAGGTATGATCAATTGTTGACCTCCCCATAAAAACAGCTCTGTTTTTCGGAGCGATTAGAGTCATTTAACTAATTATTAAATTGTTAATGATGTCTTACTTGCATTGATGCAATATAAACAATTGTCTCTTCTTATTATGCATTCTTTTATCTGATATTGACAGGCCGTGAATTATGCCGTGTCAGTCCGGTGAGAAACTCTTCATTTTCACTATTGAAATAATATATTTAAATTGCAAAAAAAACAAAAGGATCAACTTTCTGAATTACTTTAGCTAAATAAAATCCTAATTACCAATTTATGAAAAGAAGAGAGTTTTTAACGAAAACTCTTATTGCCGGGAGTGCTGCTGCTATGGGCATCGGCTGTCAGCGCAGGATTGATCCTGAAGGGACCGGCAAAACAGAGTCATTTGAAGCGTTGATTCCCGGTACGGGAAGGACGATTACTGAACCGGCCAGGGACATCCCCGTGCTGGCCGAGACGGACGTCCTGGTCATTGGCGGGGG
>PXBT01000074.1 GCA_003566815.1 Caldisericota bacterium | reverse complement strand
TGGGACATATTACTTTATAAGACCGGTAGTGTACAACCACCATCTAAGCCTTATAATCCAAGTCCTTCGATTGGTGCTATCACATCGACAAGCCCCACTTTAAGCTGGAGCTCTGAGAACGCGACTAGTCACACTGTCAGGTATTCGGTCAATTCCGATCTTAGCGGTGCATCACCAAGCATTGTTACAGAACCATCGCTATCTCTTTCAGGTCTATCTGAAGACACAATATATTACTGGCATGTGATATCTCAAAATGATGGTGGTGATAGCCACTCTGATGTATGGAACTTCGTCACAGGCTCTGAGATAAACGAGTATACTGTTACATTCAAAGACCATGATGATACTACACTAAAGATTGAAGTCGTGAGTCATGGAAGCGGTGCAACTGCACCTGCAGAACCTGAAAGGGACGGATTTGAATTTACAGGATGGGACACCGACTTTAGCAACGTTGTCTCATATATGACGGTGACGGCTAACTATACAGACATTGAATCCCCTGTGATGATTTCATCAAATATCCCTGACAATGTTGATAATGAAGCAGAATACACAGTTAGCTGGACCGTGGTTGATAATGTAGCAGTTACCGGATATCATGTAAGGATCGATAGTAGCACCTGGTACGAACTATTAAAAAATGGCGATACATATTCCAAAACGTTTACCGCAGCACATAATAAAAGCTCGGCCCTTGTTGAAGCAAGGTTTAACGACAGTGCAGGAAATCAAGTGAACGATCATACTGTTATTATGATCAATGATATAATCTCACCTGTCATCCATGATATACTATATCCAGAGAACGTTAATACTGACCAGAGCTTTACAATTGCATTCAATGTAACCGATAATATTGCGATCAATGATTTTGATCTTAATATATCAACAGATGATACTGCTGCTCTTACGCAAAACGGAAATTGGTTCAACGCTACGTTCACTGCTCCCGTGGGTTCATTGGATGACATTGTGTTCAACGCCAGCTTCTATGACGTTGCAGGCAATCTCAACTCAACGGGTGATCTGATGATCACCGTCGCTGATAGCATAGCTCCTGTAATTGAAGATATAGAGTATCCTGAATATGCCAACAATGATGAAAGTGTGAAGATAGCGTTTTATGTAACTGATAATATTGCTGTCCACTCCTTTGATCTTAATTTATCAACAGATGATACAGCTACACTTACACAAAATGGAAACTGGTACAATTATACATTTAACGTTCCCCTGGGCTCCTTGGATGACATTGTTTTCAACGCCACTTTCTATGACGCTGCGGGTAATCTCAACTCAACAGAGGATCTATTTATTGCAGTATCAGATAACATAGCCCCTGTTATTCATAATAACAGTATCACACCAAGTTCTGCCATGACAAACGAGATGGTTAGCATTTCCTTTAATGCAAGCGATAATATAGGTATTGCAAGCGCAGTGCTGGAAATATCCACACAAGCTGCGCCAATTGATCTAAGTGCCAATGGTAATTGGTATAACTACTCATTCACAACTCCGCATACAGCCGGCAAAATAAGCTATAGTGCCCTGTTCACAGATGCTGCAGGGAACAATATAAGCTCAGGACTATACACCATCGATGTTAGAGCACCTGATAGGAACAGACGAACATCTGTAGGGCAGAGTATGCCGCCAGAGATCGTTCAGAGCACACATTCGGGTATCAATAAAGTAGTTGCAGGCTCAAGTGTAAAATATGATTTCTCACAAGATAATGGACCTGTGATAAGTATCAGCTTTGATGCAAAGGATAGCAAAGGCAATGTTGTTGGAACGGTTCAGGTGCTCAAGGACAAACCCGACAATACGGATGCACCCGCATCTAACCCATATAGGTTCATGAGCATTAATCTGGGCACAAAGGGTACTATATCAACTAGCAGTGCGGACAATATCATGATCGAGTTCAAGGTCGATCGGGAATGGATCAATGAGAACAACATTGATGTTGACACAATTCGCATAGCAAGGTACCACAATGATCAATGGCAGGACCTTCCAAGCGACCGGGTTGGAGAGGATGATGATTTCCTGTACTTTACAGCCATCACACCAGGTTTCTCCCTCTTCTCTATCATGGGAGATAAAATAAGCACAGTAAATCTGAAGGCCGAAGAGCCGAACCCAAGCCAAGAACTTGCCAAAGAAGCAACAGATGAAAAAGACTTTAAGCTGCCCATTCTTGGCGGTATCATTTTGGTAAGCTTACTTGCAGGTATTGTACTGTTCTTAAAAGGGAAGAACGAGGATAAATGAGCAGATGAATTCTGCTCATCTTTTTTGAATTGTTTAAAACAGTAAGTGTCCGGCCTGTGGGCCATTGGTACTTGCTTCTATTGATAATCAATGGTGATGGAACGTGCCGCTTTTGGAGCGTGGTGCTTTGTTTTATACACATTTTTCGTTGTTATGGACTGAGTGCATCAGTGAACAGCTACTGAATGAAAAAGCAGGGTAGTTGACCTTAATGACCGGAAAAGAACATATAAGAAAAACCAATTGCATCTGAGCTAAAAAAGAAAAAAGATAACCCCATTTACATGGGGTTTCCAGATTTAACCTATGGTTGCTGGATAGCTAGAACTTTTATGATGCCGTCCTCATTGTCCGTGTAGGCAGCATAGAATGTCCCACCCAGATGTACGACCGAGACAGCTTCACCTTTGACATCGATCTTAGTGAATGTCTGCGGGATATCGTTGTAGTGGGCTCTCAGGTTGTCTCCATCCTTACTGCCGATGACGACATGATTGCCATTGACATCATGGGAATAAGCTGATGTAATATCGGTAACAAGCACATCTTCGGTTCCAGTGATGCTGCCATCAGACATTATGAGCTCTGTGACCTTAATATGGCTATCCCTATGAAGAGCGTACAATTTCCCTTCATTGTAAACCAGTCCTAAGACATCCATCACATCAGAACTACCACTGGATAGCTGTGTATCTTGCCCAGTTGCACTGGAATAAACCAGCGCTCTGTATGTCGTTGTTCTATCGCCATCTGAAAACCTCATAAAATATCTGTAATGAACAAGTACATAGTAGTTCTCAGAACTATCTACAGCAATATGTGAACCTTTTTCATAATAGTTACCTATCCATGAAAAGCCTGTGCTTCCGTAGCTACCTTGTTTTATTAGTGTCTTTGTGAAATCACCGGCTAGGTTATTGGCATACATTATGTCATCATATCTATTGTCACTACCACCTCTCCTATCTGTATAGGTTATATGGGCAAAACCATCGCTGTCCAC
>PXBT01000080.1 GCA_003566815.1 Caldisericota bacterium | reverse complement strand
TCGCTGTTATAAGCTTTCGAGGATATTGGGCGAGGGGCTCTGGAAAGTGATGCATCAGCATTTGGAGGTTCAAGGCAGTGTTGTGTTGCCCGTGCCCACCTCATGGCACAAAATCTTTACTCGAAAATTCAACCCCCCTGATCTGATTGCAAAAGAGCTCGCCCATCATGCAGAGCTAAAAATGATGCCTCAGATTCTCAGAAAAAAGTGGCATTGGATGGAGCTGAAACAATCCGGGCTCAGCCAGGAAAAGCGACACGCCAACCCCACACTTGTATTTGAAGCAAAAACCTATGCTTCTTGCATGCAAGCCCCTTCTCAATGGATTGTAGTGGATGATGTCTGCACCACTGGAGCAACTTTGCATGCCTGCAAAAAAGCTCTGGAGCAAAAATATCCTCATATCCCAGTGGTATTGGCGGCTTCAGCTCATGGATAAAATCAACGGATCAGGCCACCCCATTCGTCTGGTGCTTATCGACCTGGATGGCACTTTTCTGAGGGATGACAAAAGCATTCCCGAAGAAAACCTGTCTGCATTGGAATTTCTTGAAAACCAGGGCATCCCCTATTCCATTGCCACAGGGCGATCGTATGTTTCCGCTCTTCCCTACCTGGAGCACTTTCCTTCTCATGTGCCCGCCATCCTTCAAAATGGAGCTTTGGTGATGTATCCCTGCTCCAAAGAAATTATCCACCAGTTCCCTTTGGAGGAGTCGATAGCTAACTATATTTTCCAAAGAGCTGAAAATTATGATCTGCATTGCGTCATTTCTCGAGGATGGCTGGAGGATGCCTGCCTTTGGCTGAACAAACCGTATGAAGGCGTTTACTCTGCTTACCTTCAAAATCATGGTGTCAATTTTGAAGTAATCTGCCCTCAAGATTCATTGAAACAGGGCTCTGTGACCGAAATTGTATTAATGGGCTCAGAGTTTTATATGCACCAGCTCATCAATGAAACTGTGCAAAAGTTTGGGCAAAACTTCAGTATCATCAAAAGCTTTGACTGGCAGGGAGAAACTTTTCTAGAAATCATGGGGCCTTCGGTGTCAAAAAGTCACTCTTTGGTGCATCTTTGCGATCATTTTGGCATCAGTGCTTCTTCCGTTCTTTTTATTGGCGACAATTACAATGATTTGGATGCCATGCGCACTGCAGGCTACCCGGTTGCGGTTGCCAATGCGCTGGATCATGTCAAAGCGCTGGCTTGTTTTATCAGTAAAAGCAACAACGATGGTGGAGTGGGGCATGCCATTCGCACTTTGTTGCAAGACCCTTCTCTTCATCGCAGGGAGGCTGAGCCTTATGTCCCTGTTTGATGTTGTGGGCCCCATAATGATTGGTCCTTCCAGCTCTCATACGGCAGGGGCGGCAAAAATAGGTCTTTTGGCCCGCAATATTTTCCATCACCCTTTAAAAAGGGTTAGCATTGTTCTTTATAACTCCTTTGCCGACACAGGCCCGGGTCATGGAACCCTGCAAGCCATTGTTGGAGGATTGCTTGGTTTTTCGATGGAGGATGAACGCATACCCCAATCTTTGGAGCTTGCAAAACAACAATCCATTGCCATTGATTTTAGCTTTCTTGACGACCCTGAGAAACATCCCAATTATGTTACGATTTTATTTGATAAAGACTCAGCTTCATGCTTCTCTGTCAGTGGAGTTTCTGTTGGCGGAGGTCATGCAAAAATTGTTGAAATCAATGACAATAAAGTGGAGTTTTCCGGGCGTCATGATCTACTTATTCTCCAGTACCGCGATATATGCGGCATGGTAGCGCTGGTAGGGAAGCTCCTTGCCAGGCATCATGTCAATATTGCCTATATGCAAATCTCTCGAGATGCAGTGGAAGAAAAGGCTTTGGCAGTGTTAAAGTTGGATGCCCCTGTGCCTTCAATAGTCTTGAATGAGCTTGAAAATAAACCTGAAATATACAGTGCTGTAGCGGTGCCTCGATGGAAGGAAGAGGAGTTATAATGAATCTTCCAAAAAGGATTAGAATTAAAGGGTGGCAGGATGCAGTGGAACAAATGCAAAGCTATGCCCTTGAAGATCTTTATGCTTTTTTTCTCGCTTACGAATCGCAAAACAGTGAAATACCTTTGGATTTATTGATCCAAAAAATGGAACATCGTCTTTCGACGATGAAAACTTCCATTCACAACGGTTTAAAAAAGCCTAATATTACAGACAGCGGATGGATAAATGGTGGTGCGTTTCACATGAAACAATTCACCGAAAAAGGCCATTCATTGCTTGGTAAAGATTTTTCCATGATGGTCAGCAAGATACTGGCAGTATCTGAGCTTAATGCCTGCATGGGAAGGATTGTAGCCGCTCCAACAGCAGGCTCATGTGGAGTGCTCCCAGGGGTTTTGCTATCTGTTGCAGAAAAAAAACACTATCGTGATCATGATCTGGTGAAAGCTTTGTTTGTGGCGGGAGGCATAGGAGAAGTTATAAGTATTCGCGCATCCCTTTCTGGTTCCAATCATGGTTGCCAGGCCGAAGTGGGCTCTGCCAGTGCAATGACCGCTGGCGCTCTGGTTTATTTAAGTGGCGGAGATCATGAGCAAATTGAAAGTGCCGCAGCTTTTGCTTTAAAAAATATACTGGGCCTGGTTTGCGATCCTGTGGCTGGAAGAGTGGAGATACCATGCATCAAGCGAAATGTGATGGGAGGATGCAATGCGCTGGCCTGCGCAGAGATGTCTCTGTCAGGGATTAAAACACTAATTCCTCTGGATGAAGTTATCGACACAATGGCAACTATTGGCGACACCCTGCCATGCACTTTAAAAGAAACTTCTCTGGGAGGTCTGGCAGTATCACCCTCAGGTAAAAAAATGAAACTTCAAACCAAGTTGCCTCGAAAGGAGTAGATCGAATGGAAAGAAAAGAATTTTTGAGTGCATTTCAGGTACCTGAAACTTTGACAGGATTAGCGCTTACCAAAGAGGAAAGCCTGGAAAAAGGAATTTTTGATGAAGCTTTCTGGAGCAATATGTCAAAGAAATTCCCCCAAACTACTTTTGTGGGAGTATTGCCTTTGGGCTTTTCTCCTGAGTATGTGATAAGAAGAGATTTTACCCACAAGATTGCCCTGAGAGAATTTATCCAAAATGCTCTTGATGAAACTGAAATGATCTCAGGCGAGCCCAAAGCTCAAACAAGGCAGGATGGCGCTGACCTTTGGATTGAGGACGATGGTAGAGGTATTACCCTGGATGCCTTCCGCATGGGTGGCGTCACCAAAGAATCCTGGATGAGAGGCTATTATGGCGAGGGGCTCAAGCTTGCTGCGGCGCATCTTG
>PXBT01000026.1 GCA_003566815.1 Caldisericota bacterium | reverse complement strand
TATTTTGCCCATTTCGGTTTGCAAACCTGTAGCTGTAACCAAGACCCAAGCATTACCTCGGGTAACTGCTGTCCCTGTGTATACCTTATTTTTTCGGTCTCCAATAGGGGTATCCTGCTCAGCTATAAAAGAGGCATCCTTTTCGACTGCTTCTGACTCTCCTGTTAGAGCTGATTCAATGCATGCAAAATTTTTGCATTTTACTATTCTTCCATCTGCAGCTATGGCATCACCTTTTTCTAAAAAGACCAGGTCTCCTGCCACCAATTGAGATGCCTTTATCTCTTTTATGGCGCCATCTCTCTTGACTTTGCTCTTGATTTGCACCATTTGTTGAAGTGATTCCACTGACTTTTGTGCCTTAAATTCCGTGATAAAGCCAGAAAGTACAGCTACCAGGATGGCAACTATTATTGCAAGTCCTTCTACAGGATCATTCATGGCAAAAGCAACAATAGAAGCACTAAGAAGCAAGTAAACAATGATATTGTTAAAATTATGAAGGAGAATTTTTAAGGCTGAAACCTTTTCCCCTGCATCCAATATATTTTCGCCATATTGCGCCAGTCTTTTTTTGGCTTCTTCAGTGCTCAAGCCTTCTTCAATGTTGGTCTTCAGCTTTTCGACCAGATCATTTATCTTGACCAGGTGAGCATCTTTAATATTTTTCATAGTCTGTCCACTCCTTCACCCACAATTTGAACGCTAAACACTGTCTACATTTTTACCAGAAAAAAAATCTTTTGCCTATGATTTGATTAAATCATACCACCTTGCAATCCCCTCGATGCACTTTAATCTGGTAGCCCACGCTGTTCATCCTTCGTTCGATACAATATCTGCATTCAGCCGCTTCATCGCCTGTACAAATTTTATCATCATAAAGTAAATATTTTTCTCTGACTTCTTTTGGTGAAAGATTGGGCATCACAACATTTGCTCCTGCCATCATCCCTTTTTCTCTGCCAAGAGGACTAATAGTGCCTAGTGCTGTTGTTGCAGGAATCAATGCATAAGGAAGGGCCAGGCGTATAAAAGCTATCATTAATAGCGTCATTTCGAGCGTTCCAGCCATTTGGTCGGCAAAGGGTGTTTCATGATGAGGGATGTAAGGTCCAATACCCACCATGTGAGGTTTGAGTGCCGTAAGAAACATCATATCATCTGCCAGACATTCCACTGTTTGGCCAGGTGAACCGACCATAAATCCCGTGCCTGTTTCAAATCCAATACGCTTTAGGTTCCATATGCACTGCATCCGATGATCATACGACATTCCAGGGGGATGCAACTTCTCATAGTGAGCCTTATTGGCAGTTTCATGGCTAAGAAGGTATCGGTCAGCCCCAGCGTCAAAATAGGTTTGATAGCTCTCCAGGGGCTTTTCTCCTATTGAAAGAGTAAGAGCGCAGTCAGGAAAAGAAGATTTGATAGCGCTTGCTATTGCCACTATTCGATCATCTGTGAAATATGGATCTTCTCCTCCCTGGAGCACAAAAGTTCGAAAACCCAGATCGTATCCCATTTTACAGCTTTGCAATATTTGATCAAGGCTGAGACGATATCGAGAAGCATAGCGATTGCTACGGCGTATGCCACAGTATAGGCAATCATTTTTACAGTAATTACTAAACTCAATCAGCCCTCTCATATATACATCATTGCCATAGTAAGCCATGCGTTGCTTTCGAGCTTTTTCGAAAACATACTCGCTGATTTCTTCATAGGGACTGCTGATGAGCTCGATCCATTCCTGCTTGCTGAGCTTTTTATCCTTTTCCAATTGATCGATAAGCTTTTTCATGGAATCCTCCCTGCGCAAGAAAGGGCATCTTTGGTATAGGAATAGCCCAAAGGATAGATGGCTCGATCCAGATGACTCTTCATTTCAGCGATGGCCAGCCCATAATTGGTCACGCAAATCCCTGCATTACTGATTTCATTTATTCGGTTTTGAACTTCGCGCTGATTGAGCATGCAAGAGCCACATTGGATGACCAATTGATAGCTTTCCAGCTTTGATGGCATGGCATGTCCGCTATAGACCTCGCACTCAATCTCTTCTCCCGTATATTCTTTTAACCATAAAGGTAGCTTGACTCTGCCGATATCATCTGAAGTGGGATGATGGGAACAAGCTTCCAGGATGAGCACTTTGTCGCCTTTTTTTAGTTTTCTCAAATGAAAAGCTCCCTGAAGCAATTGCTCAAAATTTCCTCGTTGATGAGCAAATAAAATGGAAAAGCTTGTCACAGGAATATCCGGAGGAGTCAGTCGAAAAACTTCTTCAAAAGCCTGTGAATCGGTGATTAGTAAATCAGGCTTTCTATTGCAATAATGAGAAAGGAGGGGAATTTTCTCTGGGACTATCACCATACTTAGTCCTTTTTGGTCGATGATCTCGCGAATCACTTGCTGTTGGGGTAAAATAATTCTACCCTTGGGAGCACTCAAATCAATGGGTATAACCAGCGCCACCAGGTCATTTTCATGCACTATTCCCTGGAGCAGAGGTTTTTCTACCCATATTTTATCAGGAAGAAGCTTTGAAAGTTGATTTTTGATAAGCGTCCTGTCCTGATCATCTGAGTAAATACTGCTTATGGTCAAAAAAGGGTATTGATTTTCATTTAACTCTTTCTCGATACTTTCATTAAGCGGAATGTAGTCGCTATGGTTGACTACTATCAAAAATGGGATTTTCATCTTATTGAATTGATGAATCCAATCCTTTTCCTGTTTTCCCCAGGTTTGACCGTCCAATACCAACACAGCCATATCAATGCGTTGAAGAATTTCTCTGGTTTTTTTCACACGCTCTTCGCCCAACATGGTATTGTCGTTGTATCCTGCAGTATCATACCAGACCACTGGCCCCAGAGGAAGCAATTCCATAGTCTTTTCCACAGGGTCTGTGGTGGTGCCTGGAGTCGGATCTGTTATAGCGACAGGTTGCTGAGTCAACCAATTGATAAAACTCGATTTTCCTGCATTGGTAGGTCCAAATACACCTATGTGCCATCGCATGCTTTTTAAATTAGTTTTCATTATTGCTCCTTTTTTGTCTTTTGCTAGATATAAAGGTCTCGTTCTCCGCAGGATATACGTTGATAGTACTCCCATGTTTTTTCCACCAAGCCTGCAGGCATAGTTGCTTTAATTTCTTCCATTTCCTTTTGAATCACCTTTTCTCCCAGAGCTTTTGTTTCCTCTGAGGCAAAGTCATCCAACCATTCTCGGTAGGTGAGCACTGCATTTAGTTTACAAAAACAAGACTCTTTGCCGCTTTTTAAAAGACCCATAATGTTGTCCCCCGTGAGACCGCATCGATAACCAGCGGTGCAAAATGAAGTAATATAACC
>PXBT01000064.1 GCA_003566815.1 Caldisericota bacterium | reverse complement strand
AATCCACGCTCGAGAGCCAGCAGTATTTCCTGATAATCTTCATCCTTCCTTATCTTATTGAAGGGTATTTTCAATATGCTGCTCATATATTTTTTGTGCGGTTTCTATACATCGCCTGCTGGCGGTGGCTATTAAATCTGCATAAGCAATGACAGGAGGTACTGCAATTTTGTATTTCCGGTTGTCCTTCCAGAATTTCTTAAAGACTTTAATGTTCCCCTTACGGTCTGGCAATAGACGGTATTTTTTAATTAATTCTGTCTTTGTTTGTGTGGTATAGAGAGTTAATATTTCCGGCTGGAGGTTATCAGTATAGATATTCCCGGCGCCTTCACCACCCCACTGCATATCAGGTTTCTCCAATTTCAGGTTCTTCCAGTTATTAAAATCATTTGGATCATTAAATCTGAAATTATCAATATGTAAAGCTGGTTTGAGCGTGTCATTATAAGCTGTTACCCATTGCTGGAATAACTTTTTTGTATTGGTAATTCTTAATTCTTTCTCATTGAGCTTTAAAGCATAACCCCCTTCAACAAGACCCTGAAGAATAAGCTTTATATTTCCTGTGGCAATTCCTGCATTTCCTGCAATCTCTCGATAAGTGTCATTTATGTCATTTTCACTGGTAAGGAACAGGAATAAAACTTTAAGTCCTGTTTTGGTAAATGCCCTTCCATATTGTTCTTTTTGAAAATACTTATGTCGCTTCCCTGCTACCTTAAGAAGGACTTTATCTGTTTCAATATTTATGTTCCCATTCATATCAATATAAGCAATTCTATACCTTTCGAGAACATTCTCAATTTTCGGGAACAAGTTTTCAGCTATTACCATCAGGGGATGGTGGTCAGTTGCCAGTTCATAAATATGCTTTAGTTGAATTTCTCTTAGTTCTTTTTTTAATACGACATGGAACTTATCAGTATGATTTTTGTACTCAATATTCAAAATACCATCAATACCCGGACCATGAAATTTCTCCCAACGGGCATTTATTTTATACTTTCCTAGTATCTCATGAATAGCGATATTAATCAATTTTTCCCTCATTTGATCAAAAAATAACAATGTTCACGGAACGTGAATATGTAAATGTATTGAACATTTTGCAAATAACAAAACAGGAATAAAAAATTATTCAAAATTGGTAGCCCGGGGGTCATAAAACTATAAGGCTTGATCCCTGGTGTGGCAGCAAGCGCCTTGTATGGCGCCATAAATCAAACATGTAGGGCAGCATTTACGTTTTTGCCTGAATGTGGTAAAAAAACAGATTTTTTATTTTTTATGGATCAGGTTGATCTCAGATAATTCCTTCCCGATCTGATGTATGCCTGCCAATATTTTTCTGTCTGTTTTTTAAACAGATATCGGTTACAACTTCGAGAACAGCTCCTTTAACCCGGCAGGGTTAATGTCAAAACGGTAGATTTTGTTGTTGAATTCTGTTAAATGGCTGAAATCAACCATGACACTTATCCTTTCATCTTCTTCCAGGATAACGCTTAACAGATTTCCAAACCTGGAACCCTTGAATCTTGGATTTTCGGCTCAATTATCTCACCTGAGATGAGACTTACCTTAACCGGGAGGTGAACCTGAGTGTTAAAATTTACAGCTTCGTTCAATTGTTTGTGCATATTTTCGGGAGCTTCACTCCCGGCTTCATAGAACTCTGTAAACATTTCTCCACCTCTGCGTTTAATCACAAAAATCTTAACTTTCAGAGGGGCCTCACCAACGTCGTCGCTTTCCATTGTACCCTTAAACACCCCGGTTATCTCATTAAATTCATTGCCTGATGCGTCAGTTCTTCTCACCACCTCCCAGGAACTGTTTTCTGCCTGCACCGCACCGTTGGGTTACAGTCCTGATGCTTCGTCCTGGTTTAAATGGATACTGTATATCAGCATGTTTCCTGTCCGGCCGGACATTAAATCCCTGAATTCTTCAAAATGGCTGTGCGTCATCAGGTTAAGCTGGTATACATGTTCTCCGTAGTTGACGGCATTTTTCATCAGTGTGCTTATACTCATCCTGGCAAAGTCGGTGTGGGAATAATTTTCGAGCACACTGTTGTCGACCCGGTTCCCGTCTATCCAGACTCCATATAGCTTTGAATCTTTGAAGGACCCGAACTGGATCGATGTTGGAACACTTCTCGAAAAAACCGGGTACGGCCTGAATATTAACCTCTGATCTCTTCTTTGTTCCACTGACATTTGCAGATATATCTCTTCAAGCCGGGACTTGTCGCTGAGGGAAATATTCCTGCTGATATTGCGGGACTGTTCACCTTCTGTCATGCTGGCCGGAGTGTATTTCCTGATGATCTTCTCATATTCCTCCAGAAGTTCATCTGACACTCCTCTCCCGGGTTGCAAAAGCGCTTCAATCTGCAAACCCCGCTGACGCTGATAGTGCTCATGTGTCAGGAAATATACGAATGAAACATGATCCTCCAAATTGTTGAACCTTACGTAATAATGGGCAAAATCAGTTTCCTGGTAATATTCAAGAATATTCCTGTCCTGCATGTAACCGTCTATAACAACCAGGTAATCCGGCCACTGAAATGATTTAAGATCTGCACTGGTAGGCGGAACCGGGATAAAGTCATCCGGAAATGGCGGTGGCTGAACCTGTAATGTTGTGTCTGCCCTGTTTTGCTGCTGAGGCGATGATGATTCGGAAACGATGTTATCACTGTTCCCGCCCTCCGGTCCGGCATGTTCTCCATGGTCGGCTGCTACTGTTATGTTCAGGAAAAACATTGTAGCCAGCCCTGTTACAGGTATCAAAGCTATCTGCTTAAATACCACCCTCTTAGAGGGTTCCTTTTTATTCAGCATGATCAATATCTTTTTGGTGAACAGGTAGTTCAGCGGACTTGACAGTGCCATGCCTGATCCATGCCTGATCTTTTTAATAAGAAGGTGCTGGTAAGTGACGAGGTCACAGTATTCCCTTACTGCAGACTCATCAGCCAGGAATTCGTGATTGAGGCGCAGGGCATCCCGGTAAAATGGCAGGAAGGGGTTTATCCATCCAAATATCCTGACCAGCTCAAAAAACAATATATCCAGGGTGTGCTTCTGCCTTATGTGGGTAAGTTCATGCTCCAGCACCGCTCTCTCTATGGTACCGTTTTTGTAATCATCCTCGTTAACGAAAATGTATTTAAGGAAACTGTAGGGAATAATCTCCTCGCGGGTCAGGACAAGTTTTGCCTCGAAATAGGGAACCGACCTGTTATTTCTTACCTTCTTGCTGAAAGCATGAATATTCCTTGAAAACCTTAAAAGAAAGCCTGTTGAGACCGCCAGGTAAACAAAAAGCAGCAGGTTGCCTGACCGCCTGTTGTTTTTCCCCGAAATGGATTCTCCTGCTATGTCGATAACAGTGCCATGGTT
>PXBT01000103.1 GCA_003566815.1 Caldisericota bacterium | reverse complement strand
GCTCAAAGCGGCGGGCGTGTACGATGACACGGCCATTATCATCTCGGCGGATCATGGCGAGAATTTTGGGGAACTGGGTATTTACGGCGAACACGCCACCGCGGACAAGGCCACCTGTCGGATCCCCATGATCATCAAATGGCCCGGGATCGAAGGAGGGACAGTGAATCGGGGGCTCCAATATCATTTGGATCTGGCGCCGACCTTGATGGCGTTGTTGAGCCGGCCGGCTTCTCCGATCTGGAGCGGCCGCTCCTTCCTTCCGGCGTTGGAGGGGGACGAGGCATTCGGCCGCGAGGAGGTGATTCTTTCGCAATGCGCGCACGTATGCCAGCGGAGCGTGCGCTGGGATCGATGGCTATACATGCGTACGTATCATGACGGCTTTCATCTGTTTCCCGATGAGATGCTGTTTGACATCGCGCATGATCCGTATGAACGAACGAATTTGACGTCTGACCATCCGGAATGCGTCCGGGAAGGAGCGTGGCGGCTTGCGCGCTGGCACGAAGCGCAAATGCGCGGCATGTCGGGGGACCAACAGGATCCGCTTCGAACCGTGCTGAGCGAGGGGGGACCCTATCACGCCAATGCCCTGCAGGAGCCTCAAAGAATAGCGCGATACCTGAATTTCCTGGCACAAACCGGGCGCGCGGACGGAGCCGCCGCGCTGCGAAAAAAACATCGCCTTACCCGCTAGTGTGGTGAACCGGAAGTTTCTTGCATTCCATTACGGTTGGTAAATATCCGTAGCGCCGATTTCCAATCGGCGCATTTGCTCCCATTGAAAATGGGAGCTACGGAAGAATGCGCGGAGTATCGACCCGAATTGTTTTACAAAAAATCAATGATTCGGGACAATAGGCGCTCAAATTTAGATTTATCCTGCGATTCATCCTGCTTCAACGTTGACAGACAAAGCGGTCACGGGTACTTTTTGATATATCGTATATGTCAAATTGTGACGATCGCCTTATTCAGATCAGTGAGGATTGGTGAGCTGCGTAAAAGGGCTATGCATGATTGAAAAAAAGAGAGGGCTATGCATGATTGAAAAAAAGAGCCTGTGGAGTCGTATCAAGAATCGCATCCGTACGAGAGAAGGGATGCTGTCCGGGATTGCCTCGGGCGTAGCCCTCCAGACAGCGTTGGCCGGGGCGGCACCCGTCGAGCAGGAAACGGAAAAGCCGAACGTGTTGTTTCTTGCAATCGACGATCTGAACATGTGGGTCAACGCGCTCGGTCATCCCTTGGCGCATACGCCTAATTTGGATCGGCTGGCCGAACAAGGCATTCTTTTCGAAAATCACTATGCCAGTGCGGCCGTGTGCGGCCCGTCTCGCGCGGCCATGATCAGCGGCATGTTCCCGTCGACTACCGGCGTCTATGAAAACAATCAGCGCATGAATGATTCGGAAGTCATTCAGGCGTCTGTTCCCTGGCCGGCGCATATGCGTGCGCAGGGCTATTCGACTCATCGAATCGGAAAGGTTGTCCATTGGGATCACCTGCCTGAATGGGAAGTGGTGGACGGCTGGGACGAAGCCGTTGACTATCTTCCTGAATCACGCACCGTAATCCCTGAACGTTTCTATGCGCTCGACGGGGTCCCTAATTTCGGTCCGCTTTCGGCCTGGCAAAACTTGAACGAGGAGGAAGTCGCCGAGTTTGCCGAACAGCGTTTGGCGGGCGGGATGCAGGAACCATTCCTGATGGCGCTCGGCTTCGTACGTCCCAAGGCCCCCAAATTCGCTCCGGTGGAATTCTACGACATGTATCCATTGGAGGAGTTATCCGATCCGGATTGGACGGAAGATGATCTGGCCGACTTGCCGCCGCGCGCCCTGGACATCATCGGGCTGGACAATCCGAATCGGCTTTATCCCTTGATTGATGACGCGGGCGTACACCGCGAATTCGCCCAAGCCGAACTGGCCAATATATCCTTTGTGGATTACTGCATCGGTCGTGTTCTGGACGCGCTGGAGGATGGGCCGTACGAAGATAATACCATCATCATCCTGTGGTCCGATCACGGGACCCACATGGGCGAGCAGATGCGGTACGGGAAATCCACCGTCTGGCGGGCTGCAGCGCGTTCTCCCTTGATCATCATCGCGCCCGGCATCACTCCGTCCGACACCCGTTATTCGTATCCGGTCAGTTCCATTGATCTCTATCCGACGATCATGGACCTCTGCGACCTGCCGTCGCCCCCGCATACGCTGGAAGGCGAGAGCCTGGTACCGGTGCTGGCGGATCCAACCCTGCCGGGGCCGCGGCCCGTATTAACGACAATGCGCTTTCGCGAGCACGGGATTCGAAAGGAGCAATGGGGCTATTTGCGGTACCGGACGGGCGACGAAGAGTTGTATGATTATAGCGTGGACCCGGAGGAGCGGGTTAATCTCGCCGCTGATCCGGCTTATACCTCCGTGATTGAAGAATTGTCCGGCTATCTTCCGGCGCATGACGAGCCGCCCATCGAAGCCTTTGACGCCGGCATCGTGGAGATCGAGACGACTCTCGATTTGGAGGGTGATCCGCGCGATGCGGGAAACTGGAACGAAGGGTTGCCGGACCCCGATCGCTGGGGCCTCATTCCGCAAGGGTTGACGGCAACGATTGACGAGGAGGGGAGCGTCACTTATGCCGCAGCCTTGGTGATTGAGGGGGCTTTTGAACGAATCGGGGACGGCGCCATGATTTTCGGCGCCAACTCCCAATTGATCGTAGAGGACGGCGGCCTGCTCGAAACCCAAGCGGATCATCTGCGGATCAATCGGGGGCCGTTGACCGTAAACACGGGGACCGTTGCGAGCGCGGGTAATGTGGATTTGTATGGCACGGGCATCTTTGATCTCACGATGAACGGTGGAACTCTGACAGCCGGCGGCCATGTTATTCTCGATCCGAACACGGACGCCGATCCGATCAACGCCCGCTACATGAGAATGCGTGACGGAAGCGTGACGGGCAATGAACTCCGCTTGCTGAAGAATGCCTATCTCTACTTTGATGGCGAGGAGGGCAGTATTTCGGTGACCGGCCTGGAGATCTCCGGTGACTCGTATATCAACTTCTTTGAGGATTCACACGGCACATTGAGCGTTTCGGGCTATTCTGAAACGGATTTTCAATCTCTGTACGACGCCGGGACCTTGTTGTACGAGGATGAGAACGAGGGGCCGTTTGAGGACCACTTCATGGTTTTGGGCTCTACTTTGATGGTCAAGCGGGACTTGCCGCCCGAAAACACCATGATGCTTTCCGGCGACCCGCGCGATGCGGAGAATTGGAGTCAACAGGTTCCCGACACGGATACGGCCGGGTATATCCCGTCCGGAATTGAAGCCGTCTTCGATGAACCGGAGAATGTGACGTTCCCCGCGGTATTGGTCGTGGGCGGAACGCTCGAGCAGGCCG
>PXBT01000125.1 GCA_003566815.1 Caldisericota bacterium | reverse complement strand
TCGCGGCGGGGCGGAACCGTCCGGCGAGGCCGGTACGGAGCGCGAGGGTGCGTGGGAACAGGTCGATCATGACGAGCGAATAGTAGCGGGGAATACAGTGCATGTCAAGAGGCGTGCGGGGCGACACGATCGCGGCCCCTCGCGATCGTGTCACGAGGGGCCGAAAGGATGGAACGGTAGGCGATCTAGAAGGCCGCGGTGACCTCTGCCGAGCACGTGCTCGTCCCTGCCTCGCACACCTGGTAGGTGTAGGAGCCGCCGCCTCGGTTGTTGATGTCATCGGTGTACCCACCGGAGTTCGACACGGTGACGACACTCGAGCCGTCTCGGTAGATGTCGACGCTCGTCGTAGTGGCGCCGCTCCAGGCGAGGTCGGCCTTCTGGAGGCCGCGGTCCTTGTAGGCGTTCACCGAAAGCGTGACGACATCCGGTTCAGGTTCAGGTTCAGGTTCAGGTTCGGGATCGGGTTCGGGATCGGGATCGGGGTTTGGAACCACAGCATCCACACAGGAGTTCTCGTCGAACAGGGTGTACAGCAGGTGGTTGCTCGTCGTCCGCGAGTTCGCGACGATGTTCTTCGTTGTCTCCGCGTACATCCCGTCTCGAACGGCCTGCGCAGTGGCACCGGGACAGGTCTCGAGGTACAACGCGGCCGCACCCGCCACGTGCGGCGCCGCCATCGACGTGCCGCTGATGGTGTTCGTCGCCGTGTTGCTCGTGTGCCACGCCGAGGTGATGCTCGCACCGGGAGCGAACCAGTCGACGCAGTTCCCGTAGTTCGACCATGAGGTCTTGCTGTCGCTGCTGGTGGTTGCACCGATCGTGATCGCCTCCGCAACGCGCGCCGGTGAGTAGTTGCAAGCGTCCGCTTCGCGGCCGATGAAGTTGCCGTTCCCAGCGGCCACGACCACGGGCACGCCTGCGTCATAGACGCGTCGGACGGCCTCGTCGAGGGTGGAACTGGCGCCTCCACCGAGGCTCATGTTCGCGACAGAGGGGCCGGATGCGACTTCCGCCACGCTGTCGAGCCCGGCGACCACGCCGGAAACGCTTCCGCTACCGTTGCAGTCGAGCACGCGCACGGCAACGAGCGTGACATCCTTGGCAACGCCATACACGCTGCCGCCGATCGTCCCTGCCACGTGGGTCCCGTGCCCGTTGCAGTCCTCGCTGTTGCCGCCGAACGCATCGTAGCCCTGCTGCGCCCGACCTCCGAAATCGTCGTGGGAGGTACGGATGCCTGTGTCGATGACGTACGCAGTCACGCCAAAGCCCGTCGCTTCGTACACGTACTTGCCGTCGAGCGGCAACTCCCGCTGGTCGACGCGATCGATGCCCCACGTAGCGTTGCTCTGGGTAGCGACCGTTGTGACGACACTGTCCGGCTCGACGTAGGCGACGTTCGGGTTGCGTGCGATCGCGGCGACCGCCTGTGCTGGCAGTGTGGCGGCGAAGCCGAGGATCGTGTGCTCGTACTGGTAGTGCAGCGTGCCCCCGGTGCCGCGCATCAGCGCGGCCGTCTCTGCCCGCGGGTTGCGGACGTCATCGCGGAAGACCACGATGTAGCGGTTCGGGAGGAGCGTGCCGGCCTCGACGCCGGCGCGCTCGACGAGATCGGACGGCGGCGGCGCGGTGGTCGTGACCTCCGCACACGCCGCCAACGCGAGCGCAAGGGCGAGCATGAGCGCTGTGAGCGACCAACGGTTGGGCATCTGCGGGGCTCCTCCCCCGGCGCAGGTGGCGCCGATCTCCGGTGAACCCGAGGATGCAGCAGTGTCTTATGTCTATGCGCCCGTGTCAATGCGTATGCGGACGCGGTGCGGGCTCACGGACACAGGTCCGGCAGCCCCAACCAGCCCACGTGGTCGCCGCGGGCGCAGCGCTGCGCCTCGGTCACCGCCACGATCCGCCAGTGGCCGCTCTCCATGCGCTCCAGCACGAGCACGTCGCGCAACGCCGCCACCGAGTCGTCGAGCAGGCCGCCCACGGTCACGCTCACGACGCTGTAGGGAGCGAACTCGACCTGTGTGTCGCGGCGCGTGACGTCGACGACGGCGCTCTCGGGCATCGTCGGCAGCCACTCGAGCGCCACGCGCAGCGGATCGAGCGCCCACGCTGCGCCAGCGTCCGCAGCGGCAGCCACGCGCTCGTCGACGCGCGCAAGTTCCGGATCGGGCCACGTCCGCCCGGCGGCGCCCTGACGCGTCGCCAGCACCGGGCTGAGCCACAGCGAGCCACCCGCACCCTGGAGGCGCAAGTACTCGCCGTCGAGCGTGTACGTGAGCGCCCCCTCGAGCGTCTGCACCACGGCCTGCTCCTGCCGCATGACGTCGTCGGGGCACATCATCAGCGTGCTGACGATCCGGCCGATCACGATCTGCCGGCCGACGCCCGTGGCGAACGGTGCCGACAGTTGGTTGCATCCCGCGGTCCCCGCCATGCGGCCCGAGACGAGGTCGAAGCGCAGTGCCGGGTCGCGCTCGCGACCGAACTCGAGCCGTTCGTCCGCCGCGGTGGCGGCGTGGATGCGCCATGCGACGTCACCGAGCGGGACGTCTTCGAGCACGGCCGCCACGAGGAACGGTCCGGCCGCATCAGCGCCGCGCGCGAGCACGCGGTAGGCGTGCCCGTCGATCGGCTCGAAGCCCTCGAAGCCCCCGTCCCAAGCGCGCCAATCGCTCGACCCGAGCGGCCGAACCAGCGGACAACTCGTGCCCGCTGCGCCCTCGCAGGCGACAGGCAACGGCGCAACGTCGATCAACGTCCAACCCGGGCCGCCCTGCGCGACGGCGATCTGCAGCGCGGCAACCGCCACCAGTGCGGCGGCAACGGCGACGACCGCACGAAGCGGGGTCCAAGGCAACGTGTGCGACGCGCCGATCATGCGCGTCCGGTGGAGAGCACCGTGCATACCGACCTCCCTACGAGCGCTCATGCCGACCCGTTCGGCGCCGGCTCGAAGCACAGCACGGCGTCGCCGTCGCACCCAGGCTCGGGGTGCAGCGTCACGGGCCCGAGCGAGGCCGGCAGCAGGCACGACGAGGCCCGCTCGATGCGCTCCTCGCCATGATCGAACTCGATCGTGAGAGGCCCCGCCAGGTTCGTGAAGGTGACGAACCCGCCCTCGCCCGGGTGCGCCCTCACCGGTCCGCGGAGCGTCCAGCGCTCGAGCACGAAACGCTCGTTGCGGCAGCCCTCGACGCGTCGGTGCGTCGCGTCGTCGTGGACCAGCACGCCGGCCGAGGGCCGTGGCCGGGCGTCGCTCGTGAGCGCGGCGAGCGTGGCATCGACGTTGGCCTCCCGCTCAGATCGCGGCAGCGCTCGCCCGAACACGTCGGTCGCCGCCGCGCTCTCGGCCAGGTCGCTGGTCTGCTGGACCTCGAGGATCAGCGTGTCGGGTCCGAAGGTGTGCAGCACCCCAGCGGGAACGTCGACCGTG
>PXBT01000214.1 GCA_003566815.1 Caldisericota bacterium | reverse complement strand
CGCTGTATTGTTTGTTGATCAAATTTCCTGGCTCAATAATATCGTATTGATTGGGATAACCTTCTTCGGCCATATTGGTGGCGCCGTGAATCAAGGTGGCCTTGATAAGCGATGAAGAAGGACTGGGCACTCCCTCTTGATCCACATCATGAACCTGGCGATAAAATTGACGTACCAAAGCGGCAGCGCCTGATACAAAAGCAGCGGACATGGAAGTGCCGCTCATATAAACATAACCATCTGGAGCTGGCTGGGGGTTGAAATTGGGAACATCTCCATAAGCTCCGGGATAGCCATATTCAAAAGGATAAGCGGGGTTGTTGCCTGCAGAATTTCCAACATAGGAAGACTGAGGTCCGATGATCATGCTTCCGGGGGCTACCAAATCGGGCTTGATGCGACCATCTGAGGAGGGGCCACGGGTGCTGAGAGCCCACATGGCAAATTTGCCATCGGTTTCCTTGATAAAGTCAGGTTGCCAGTTTGGATCATCGGGATCAGGAGGATTTAAAAATTTGGTCTGATCTCTCCAATAGTTGCTGAGAGCGTCATATTGATCAAAATAATCCATATCATATTCATTTTCTTTGCGGTTGGGAGGTCGATTGCCGTCAGCAACCTTGGCGCCTGCCATAACGCCTACATGGCGAGGAAGATGATCGTCGTCTCTTCGGAAAAGCCCATAATTGGCTCGAGGCATGCCACCTGACGGACCATAAAAAAGATTGATTTCGGGTCGATAGTTTTCGACAGCGCCTACAGTAATACCATTTTTAAGTGCCATGGGGGCAAAAAATTGTTGATTTTCGCCATGCACCCAGGGGTCACCAAAAGTATAGTCATCATTGAGGTTGAGCCCGATATCAATGATACCTGATCCATCACGATCCCGCCCATTGTCGCCGGCAGCCCAGACAGTCAGGAAGGTTTGATGAGTAAACTGGAAGGCATCGGTCATTTTGGAGATCATATTGTAGTCGTAGGTATTGAAGCGGGGAGACCCTGGATCGGGAGTATAACCCTGACGAGTGCGAAGATAATACCACCACCAGCTGTTGTTCATGATGCGAGCTCCATCGTTGAAGGCATCATTGAGCGCATAAAAGAAAGCTCCGGCAGCACCGGCGTACCAGGGAGCAAAAGGAGGATTTGCTGTGCCATCTTCAGGACCCCACAAGCCTCCAAATTCAGGCCCATAGACTTCGCCGGCTACCTGGGGCACATCATGAAAACTGATATAAGCGGAAGTTTCATGATCGGGAGGAAGATCAGGACCGGGAACAGGATCCAAATCCCATTTGTAAGGCACAGCATCAAGAGGATACCATCCTTCATTCACTGCGTCGGGTCCTCCAAGGTCCCAAAGGGCGGGTCGCTGAAGGTTGGGATGTTCTTTGGATGGTTTTTCCAATCGTGGAGGCATAACGCTGGTAAATTGTGGAGGAGGGCTGTAATCGTCTCTTGCCCAGGGGGCGGTAATTTTTTGAATCAAGAGGCGAGCAGAGGGTGCCACCCCGCGATAGCGTCGGTTGTTGGCGGCGCGACCTCGACCGGCAATAATGCCTGCCACTACGGTGCCGTGCCCCCATATATCGGAAAAGGTATGAGCAGAAAGAGGGGTTTGTCTCCGAGCAGGTCCATAATCAAACCCGTAGGCAAAATAGCGAACAGCAAAAGTGTTGCCATAATAATTGTTGGGATAACTGGGAGGTTTGGTCTGACTGTAATGGTAGGCCACCGGGATGAGAGCTCCACCTCTGAAATCTTCAATAAGGTTGCCTTCGGTAAAGGTTCCTCTGTCCACCCCGCTATCGAAAACAGCGACAATTTCGCCTGCTCCATTTAAAGTGATATTGGCTCCGGTGTTGACATTTTGGGCAACAGATCGGGGACCTGGATCAGGCTGACCAGGGAAGGAAGGAGTAAACCCGTAGCCTTGTTCAATGAAATGAAGACAAATAATATCTCTGGCACGATCGAGCTTGAGTTGATAAAAATCGGGAGGAAATTCAAGGTATTGGATATCAGGAATGCGCGCAACATCAAAAATATCCATTTTATTGAGATAAAGAACCACTACGCTGAAATCTTCCATTTCCATTTCTGCAATAACATGCGCATTGGCCTGTTTTTCAAGATCCACTTTCAGGATGCCCAGGTCAACACCTCTCCAAACCAGAGCAAAAGTGAAAACCATTTCATCTTTGACATGGTAGTTGAAGGGCATTTTGAAAGCTGGAGCATACTCGGTCATGGCAGTGACAAAAGGCATGCTTTCCAACTCAGAAACAGCGTTTTTGCCAATGCGGACTACAGCTGCATGGTATTGATAGTGCTCCACTATGTCTCCGCCTATAAAATGGATGTCTTTGACCCATTCATTTTTCATGGGGCCGAGGAATTTGACAAGGTAGTATCGATTGGGAGACTCAAAAAGGTCGTTTGATTTCAGCCCCTGGGGGATATCAAATGTATGAAATCCTTTGGAGTCGTCATTTTTGGGATAAATTTTGCGTCCTGCAATAAAAACTGCATTGGTGTCCGGAAGACGAATAGCCTGAAAATTTCTGTCCAGTAGTCGATTGAACTGGGTTTCATTGGCTCTGCCGTAGATATAAGAGGGGTACTCTTCTATCACGGTGATGCCGCTGTTCAGTACTTGTTCCGCAATGCTTTCGCTTGGGGTATCAACCCTGATATTGAAAAGTCTTTGGGGTTGATCTGACGGATTGGCGATTCCCTCGTGAACACCAAGAGGAACAAGGAGTAAAAATGCAATAAATAATACCAACCACTTTTTTATATGCTTCATGCGGTCCTCCCTAAAAAAACCAAAATAATTACCAAAACTATTCAGTGCAAATCATAGTAATTTTTGTCTGATTGTCAAGAAAAAATAGCTAAAATTAAGGACTGAAATCAAAACCCAAACTTCCATCTTCTTTCAGGATTAAATAAGCTGAAAAGGGCTTTCTTTTTTTTGACCAGAAACCTGACAACTTTTTGCTTGTTTTTTTATGCTCAAGCAGATCTTCAATATTTTTTCTTGAAATGGTTTTACTCAAGATTTTTTTGCTGATCCTGAAAGTACATTTTTCATTACAACATTCAAAGGCGCTTACTTTTTCAAGCACAGATTCATTGCATTTGGGGCAGGAACCACAAGATTCATCATTAACAATTTTTGTGTAATCTATAAATTCAAATTTGATTTCGTTCTTTTCCAGTTTTAAATAGGCTTGAAATTTTTTGCCTTGTTGGGATTTGAACCATGCAGGTTGACTTATTTTGCCTTCAGACAACAACTCTTTGGCCATATCGCAAGTGATCTCTCCTGAAAGGATGCGTTTGGAGAATTTAAAGCCGCATTTTTTGGAGCATTGAAAACTTCTTCCCCGCTCAGTAACTTGAGCCTTGCATTGAGGGCATGGGCCTACTTCAGCTCCTTCCATGGCATCAAAGTCAGCCTTTTTTATTTTTTCCACTATATTTTCCGTAAAAAGAATCAGTTCTTTTTTAAATTTTGATGAAGAGAGTTGTTTTTTTTCAATTTCAATTAATTTTTTTTCCCATATCCCCGTAAGCTCAGGGGAAGAAAGTTCGGGGATGGGGACGGTTTTGAGTAGTTGTATTAAAAACATTCCCTTTTCTGTTGGGGCGAGCTCTTTACCTACTCTTTCGCAATATTGAACGCGTATCAGTCGTTCAATAATCTGGGCACGCGTTGCCGGGGTGCCCAAACCCTTCTCCTGAATAGCCTCTTTGAGTTCTTCCTCTTCCACCCATTTGCCTGCAGTTTGCATGGCAGTCAAGAGGGTTGCTTCTGAAAATCGAGGTCGAGGTTTGGTTTCTTTTTCTTCAGTGTTTGTAGCAAGAGTTTTTGCGGATTGATTTTTTTCAAGACCAGCAAGGTGAAGCGTTTTGGCTTCTTCTCCGTAAACTATTCGATAACCAGGCTGAACAAGGATCTTTTCTTTGCTTTCAAAAAGTTCATTTTCAATCTCAGTAAGGACAGTTGATTCTTTATATTCCGCGGGATCAAAAAAGATAGACAAAAACCGACGGACCACCAAATCGTAAACTTTTAATTCAGTGGCATCAAGTCGAGATAGATCAGGTCTTTCTTTAGTGGGAATGATGGCAAAATGGTCGGAAACTTTTTTGTCGTCAATAACTCTTTTGCCTTGTTTTTTTGGACTGACTTGTGCTTTATTCACGAGAGGGGCAAACGATGAGCTATGAGACAATGCCTTTAAAATTTGGGGCAATTCCTTCTCCATATCTGAGGGTAGATATCGACTGTCTGTTCGTGGATAAGTCAGCAGTTTTTTTTCTTCGTACAAGAATTGAGCAATGGAAAGGGTTTTATTGGCGGTTAACCCAAAGCGACGATTGGCTTCTCGTTGCAAATCCGTCAAGTCAAAGAGCAGAGGGTGCTGTTCTTTGACCGATTTGCGGGTAATTTTTTGTATGTAGCCAGTTTTTCCTTCGATTTTTTTGACAATTTTTTCTGCAGTTGTTTTGTCAGCGATTTCATGGCGTTGTGAAGATTCTTTGGGATCAGGGTTCAGCCATTTTCCTTCAAAGATAATTTTTTCAGCCTTGAACTGAGCCTCAATTTCAAAAAAAGAACGAGGGATGAATTGGCGAATTTCAATTTCCCGATCCACCAGAATTGCTAAAGTGGGAGTTTGAACACGACCGAGGGAAAAAAGGTCGCCCATGCGACGAGTAACTGCTCGGGTGGCATTGATTCCCACCATCCAATCAGCTTCCGATCTGCATTTGGCAGCTTGAGCCAGATCATCAAAATCTTCTCCTGAACGAACCTTCTGAAAAGCTGTGCTGATAGCTTCAGAGGTCATGGAGGAAAGCCATAAGCGTTGATGCTTCTTTTTACTTTGGCTATATTCAAAGATGTTTCTAAATATCAGCTCACCCTCTCTGCCTGCGTCACATGCATTTATAACAGTTTTTACCTCTTTTTTTTTGATGAGGCTTGCGATTTGTTTGAGTTGTTTTTCAGTTTTAGCAATAGGTTTCCACGAAAATTTTTCTGGAATAATGGGTAGTTTTTGCAAGGTCCAAAATTTGTAACTTTTGTCATAGTCTTCAGGTTCTGATAGTTCGAGGAGGTGGCCAAAAGCCCAGGTAATAATATATTCTGAAGAGCTTAGATATTGCTCATTTTTTTCAAAATCACCCAAAGACCTGGCAATGTCTCTTGCAACTGAGGGTTTTTCGGTCAAAATAAGGGTTTTCATTGCTTTTACCTGCCTTTAGAATGGGGTTTTATATAAGAAATGGTGGACCTGACGAGATTTGAACTCGTGACCTCCTGCATGCCATGCAGGCGCGCTCCCAGCTGCGCCACAGGCCCACAATCCTGTTGCATTGAAAAAGTTTAATCGAATATCCAGAGAATGCAAATCTTTAATAATAATCTCCTGGCCTTTTTAAATTTTCAAAACATAATGAACCTATATACAACCAACCTCGAAAAAAGTAAAATAGAAAAGTAAAAAATATAGTATAGTTTAAAAAAAGGGGTGGTATTTTATGTCATTAAATTTAAATTTACCTGTTAAAGATATAATGAACAAGGAAATTTTCTTTATCCACCAGGATGCTTTAGTGGAAGAAGCTGCTGCATTGATGGTAAAAAATCATATTAATGGGCTTCCCGTGTGTGATGACAATGGGGACATCGTAGGAATGATTACCCAGGGGGATTTGCTAATCAAGGCGACAGGCATACGAATTTTTACTCTCTGGCCTCATGGTTCCTATGAATCAAGTCAGGAAATGATGAAGGAATATAGCAAAATGATTGGCACGAGAGTAAAGGAAGTTATGAATGATCAGCCCATCACTATACACCCAGATCGACCTGTATTTTATGCTGCGGAAATAATGTATAAGCAAAGAGTAAAACAGCTTCCTGTGGTTGAAGAAAAAAAATTGGTGGGATTTATTGAAAGAATCACTATCGTTGAACTTTTATTCAAAAAAGAAGAATAGTTTATGAACCTGTCTTCATTGATATTCAAATTGGAAAACTACTGGGAGCAGTTTGGATGCACGATATTGCCTGCTTTTGATATGGAAGTGGGAGCAGGAACCATGGCTCCGCATACTTTTTTCAGAGTACTGTCAAAACGCCCGGCAAGTATTTGTTATATTCAACCCTCCAGGCGACCTACGGATGGAAGATATGCCAACAACCCCAATCGGGTATACAAGCATTTGCAAATGCAGGTGATTGTCAAGCCTGTTCCGGACGATATTCAATCCATTTATTTGAAAAGCCTCGAAGCTCTGGGAATTTTTGCAAAAGATCATGACATAAGGTTTATTGAAGATAATTGGGAAGCTCCCACGCTTGGCGCATGGGGGGTAGGCTGGGAAGTATGGCTGGATGGCATGGAAATTACGCAATTTACTTATTTTCAGCAGGCGGGAGGAGTGGACCTCAAGGATCCTGCAGTTGAAATTACTTATGGCATTGAACGTCTGGCGCTTTACATTCAGGACAAGGATTCTGTTTATGATATGCAGGCGGGCAGACTTGACACTTATGGCGACCTTAGAATAATGGATGAAAAAGAACAGTCCGCCTATTGCCATGAGTTTTCAAGACCAGAATTTCTTTTCAACATGTTCGATCAATGTCAGAGTGAAGCATGGCACTGCATTGAACAGCAGTTAATCCACCCGGCATATGAATATGCCCTGAAATGTTCTCATCTTTTTAATTTATTGGATACTCGTGGTTCACTTTCGACCTCTGAACGAGCCCGATATCTTGGAATCATAAGGAAATTGGTCAAACAGTGCACCCTTAAATTTCTTGAAGGAGAGCGGAATGAAGCAACTGATCATTGAAATAGGGGTGGAGGAAATGCCCTCTTCTGTTATGAAAGATCTCAATATTGAGCTGGATCAATCTTTTGCTTCTTTTTTAAAACAGCATCGATGGGAACATGATGAATCAAAGGTGCATCTTTCTCCAAGGCGGATGGTTTTTTCAGCTCAAGGCTTAAAAGAACAACAAACCGCAGAAACTCAAAAAGTTAAAGGACCTCCTCTTCGAATAGCTTTGGACGATAAAGGCAATCCAACCCAGGCTTTGAAAGGATTTCTCAGCAGATGCGGGACTGATCAGTGGCATCAGGAAGAAACACCACAGGGAGCTTACTGTTATGCCACTGTAACCCTTGACAACATGAATGTTGCTACTTTTTTTACTCAGGTCTTTGCAGAGTATATTCTTCGGTTTCCATTTAAAAAAAAGATGCGATGGGGAAATTATTCATTTATTCGACCGGTTCGGTGGATTTGCGCCTATTATGACTCACTGTTGTTGCCCCTTGAGTTGCTTGGGGTTAAATCTGAGTCATTTGTTCGAGGATTGCACGGGCAGGAAGAGATACCCATTCAAAGTGCGGAAGATTATTGGAATAAAATGAAAGAACATCAATTGATTCTTGACATGCAGGATCGAATTGATCTTATAAGAAGGCATCTACCTTTAAACGCAGATCCTCAGTTGGTGGAAGAAAATGCAAATCGAACAGAGAGCCCTTTTGTTCTTGAGGCTGCAGCCCCTTCAAGTTTTTCAGGATTGCCTCATGAAATAGTATATACAGTTATTTCCAACCAGATGAAATGCTTCCCCCGGGAAAAATCAAGGGAGGATAAAAGCATCAAAGGGTTTTTGCTGGTTATGAATGGTCAAAAAGATAAAAACCTTGTGAGAAAAGGTTTTGAAAAAGTGATCACTGCTCGACTTAATGATGCAAAGTATTTTTATGAACAGGATATGAAAACACCACTGTCTGAAGGCCTTGAAAAGCTAAAATCCATGATATTTATGGAACAAATAGGAAGTATATATGATAAAGTCCATCGACTTGTCAAAATTGCGGAAATATTACACCTTGAAAGTCAGTACCCTCTCTTGAAGCAAGTCTTGTTGTTGATGAAAAATGATCTTTCAACATCACTTGTGGCTGAACTGCCTGAGCTCCAGGGGGTTTTGGGGCGGATTTATGCAGAAAATGAAAAAGTTGCACACGAAGTTGCTGATGCAATACAAGATCACTATCATCCTCGATCTGAAGGAGATCCATTGCCGCATAATGAACTGGCTGTTTTGGCTGGAGCGCTGGATAGGGCTGATACTCTTTCAGGAGCCGCAGGATGGAATATTCCTTTTTCGGGCTCAGTGGATCCTATGGGACTGCGAAGATGCTTGAATGGCTTGATACGAATTTTTACCCATTGCACGCTTCCTTTTGAACCCAAAATGCTTTTTGAATCTTGCTATGAAGCTTATAAAGAAAGTGATTTAAATTTATCCATGGATAAGGAAAAATTTATCAGCATTGTGGATGAATGGTTTTCTCAAAAAGTTTATGCTCACTTAAGCCAGCATTGGAGATATGATATGGTGCAGGCATCCATGGTCAGCAAACTGGAAAACCCGAAAAACATAGCCCAAAAGGTCCAATTGTTGAGCGAGGTTGGAGAAAAAAAAGAATTTCGTACGCTTTGTGAATCCTATACCCGCATACAAAATATCGTAAAGAAAAAACCAGCACATGAAGTTCAATTTCAAAGTCTTGAAGAGGATCAGGAAAGAAACTTGTATGAAAGCTTCAAAAGAATAGAAGCAAAGTTGGATCAATTGTCAGCATTGAATATGGAGATGCTGAATCATTTATTTGAGCTTAATCAGCCTGTGGAAGATTTTTTTGAGCATGTATTTGTTATGAGCGAAGATGAAAATATCAGAAAAAATCGATGTAGCCTGTTATATGCTGTAAAACAGCTTATAAATAGATATTTTGATTTATCCAGAATTGTTTTTGAAGGAGGAAAAACACTATGAAAAAGTATGTTTATCAATTTGAAGAAGGTTCAGGTCAGATGAGAGAAATTCTTGGAGGAAAAGGCGCGGGTCTTTCTGAAATGGCTCACATGGGCATTCCTGTGCCTCCGGGCTTTACCATCTCAACTGAAGTCTGCAAATATTATTATGATCATAATCATCAGTATCCGGAGCAGTTGGATGATGAAGTGAAAAGCCATTTACAGCAACTTGAAACAAAGACTGAAAAAGGGTTTGGAAATCCTCAAAATCCTTTGTTGGTTTCTGTACGATCCGGAGCAGTGGCAAGCATGCCAGGTATGATGGACACGATTCTTAACCTGGGGCTCAATGATGTCATTGTAAAAGAATGGGGAAAAGATCCATCCAAAGAGCGCTTTGTGTTTGATTCCTATCGAAGATTGCTTCAAATGTTTGGCAATGTGGTATATGAAATAAAGCATGAATATTTTGAAAAAATACTTCAAAGAGTCAAGGCTAAAAGAGGGGCTACGCAGGATAATGAATTGAGCGTGGAGGATTTGCAGGAAATTATCAAAGATTTTCAAGAGCTCTATGTAACCCATAAAGGAAAACCTTTTCCTCAGGATCCCTGGGTTCAATTAATGGAATCCATTGATGCTGTTGTAAAATCCTGGAATAATGAGCGCGCCAAAGTATATCGCAAGCTCAACAAAATAGAAGGCCTGATAGGTACAGGCGTAAATGTGCAATGTATGGTTTTCGGCAATCTGAATGAACGATCTGCCACGGGAGTTTGCTTTACGAGAGACCCCTCCACAGGAAATCCGTTATTGTACGGGGAGTTTTTGTTTAAAGCTCAGGGAGAGGATGTTGTGGCAGGCATCAGAACCCCGAAAAAAATTCATGAACTGGAAACTAAAATGTCTCAAGCTTATCAACAGCTTTTGGATACCTGTCGGAGACTCGAAAAGCATTATAGAGATATGCAGGATATAGAATTTACGATTGAAAATGAAAAGCTCTATATGCTTCAAACACGAAAAGGCAAGAGAACAGGCGCAGCAGCAATCAAAATCGCTCATGACATGCACCATGAAGGCATTCTAACAAAAGAAGAAGCTATTCTAAGGGTCAATCCCGACCAGGTAAACCAATTGCTTCACCAACGCTTTGACGAAAAAGAAAAAACCAAATTTGTACTTTTAGCCAAAGGTCTTCCTGCTTCTCCTGGAGCTGCTACTGGGAAAGTGGTTTTTACCGCCGATGACGCAGAAATAGAAGCAGAAAAAGGAGAAAAAGTCATTCTGGTGCGCGAAGAGACTTCTCCCGAAGATATCAAAGGCATGCATTGCGCTCGAGGCATTTTGACTGCAAGGGGAGGCATGACTTCTCATGCGGCAGTGGTGGCAAGAGGAATGGGAAAGTGTTGCGTTTCAGGCGCAGATGATATTCATATCGTGGAAGAAACAAAAACATTTTCCTCCAAAACAGGAGAAAAAATTAAAGAAGGAGATATTATCAGCATTGATGGATCAACAGGAGAAGTGTTCAAGGGTGCTTTGCCTGTCATTGATCCTGAAATTGGCGATGAGTTTGATGCTTTGTTGCAATGGGCCGATGCTTTTCGAACTTTAAAAGTAAGGACCAATGCGGATACTCCCAGGGATGCCCTTCAGGCAAGATCTTTTGGCGCAGAAGGCATAGGTTTGTGTCGAACTGAGCATATGTTTTTTGAAGGCGATCGCATAAAAGCAGTTAGAGAAATGATTCTTTCTGATTCAGTGGAAGTTCGCGAAAAAGCTTTGGAAAAAATTCTGCCCATGCAAAAAGAAGATTTTGTAGGTATTTTTAAAGCCATGAAAGACCTTCCAGTCACGATTCGATTGCTGGATCCCCCTCTGCATGAGTTTTTGCCTTCATCAGAAACAGACATCATAGAATTAGCAAAATTACTCGACACTCATCCTGAAACAATAAAGGCTAAAATTGCAAATTTGAAAGAAGTTAATCCTATGCTGGGGCATCGAGGATGCAGACTGGGTATTACTTTTCCTGAAATAACGCGTATGCAGGCAAAAGCTATAATCCAGGCTGCATGCGATTTGACAAAAAATGAAAACATGCACATTGAGCCTGAAATAATGGTTCCTTTGGTGGGAACTCATCAAGAGTTCAAGATGCAAAAAGATATTATTGATGAAACAGCCAGAGAAGTTATGAAAGAATATGGAATTACTATTAACTATTTAATAGGCACCATGATTGAGGTTCCAAGAGCAGCTTTAACTGCTGACGAAATTGCTCAAACTGCTGAGTTTTTCTCCTTTGGCACCAACGATTTAACCCAAATGACTTATGGTTTTTCGCGAGATGATATCAACAAGTTTCTACCCGAATATCTTGAGCTGAAAATTCTCAAAGAAGACCCCTTCATCACTTTGGATAAAATTGGAGTGGGAAAGCTGGTAAAATTGGCAGTGGAAGAAGGAAGAAAGGTCAACAAAAAGATAAAACTAGGAATTTGCGGAGAACATGGGGGAGATCCTGATTCCATTGATTTTTGCCATGAGGTGGGACTGGACTATGTGAGCTGCTCTCCTTTCAGAGTTCCTGTAGCCAGAGTCGCGGCTGCTCATTCAGCTATAAAGAGAAAACAATAATCACTGTTGATGTATTACATGAAAGGCTGAAATGAATCTGGAAGAGTATATTCAGCGCATTAAAGATCAGATCGATGTGGTTGAGTATATTGGAAAACATATTTCATTAAAAAAAGCAGGAAGAAACTGGGTGGGACTTTGTCCTTTTCATGCAGAAAAAACACCTTCATTTTCTATCAGCCGGGAAAAAGGAATTTTTTATTGCTTTGGTTGTCATGCGGGAGGCGATTTATTGGCTTTTGTTCAGCAATATGAACGATTAGACTTTAAAGAAACAGTGGACATGCTGGGCGAAAAGGCTGGATTGCCTCCTATGTCATGGAGCGACCGCTCTGTAGAAAAAAAAGAAATAAAAAAAGAAATGCAGTCGGTTCTTCATTTTTTCATGACTTATTGCCAGCAAAAATACAATGAAAATGAATCAGCTCAAAAGTATATGCAAAAGAGAGGCATCCAACCTGATACGGCCAGACTTTTTTCTCTGGGGTATGCTCCCAATGAGGATAAAGATCTTGTGGATATGTTGGAGCAAAAGGGATTTGATCTGAAAACATGCCAACATCTGGGTCTGATAAAAAAAGATTCTATGGGGCGATGGTTTCCCTATTTCAGAAACCGAATTCTATTTCCTATCCTTGATGCCAGGGAGCAGGTGGTGGGCTTTGGAGGACGATCATTTAATCAAGAGGCTCTTCCAAAGTATTTAAATAGTCCCGAACACTCACTTTTTCAAAAAGGAAAGCATCTTTTCGGTTTAAGTCATGCGAAAAACAAAATATTGAGAGATAAATGCGAATTAATTGTAGTAGAAGGCTATATGGACGCTATTTCTCTGTATCAGCATGGAGTTGAGGAAGTCTGTGCCTCGTTGGGTACGGCTTTTACCTCTGAGCAGGCCAGACTTGCTTCTCGATATGCTTCGAAAGTTTTATTTTGCTTTGACAATGATATTGCAGGAGTTCAAGCGACTTTTCGTTCGGTGGAGCTTATGCTTTCCATGCAATTGGCTTGTGGGGTAATCAATATACCTCCTCCATTCAAAGATCCTGATGATTTTATTCGAGCAAAGGGTATCGAAGCCTGGAAAGAATTGTCTCAAAAAGCATTGGATCCATGGGATTTTTTGTGGGATACCCTATGGGCGCAGGCCAAAGGAAAAGATCCACAGTGGATGGAGCAGACTGTAATGACTTTGATGAAGAAAGTTTCTAAATTCCCCGAGGACATGTTGACAGAAAGCATCATAAAACGAGTCGCCCTTGACACTGGTCTTTCCATTCGTATTTTGCATGATCGGTTGCGTCGCCTGAAGAGTGGTGATGCAACAGTCCGATCTCCATCAGCACCGGCAAAAAAAAGAACCAAAGGCAATATTCCATCACTTGACGGAGAAAGAATTATTTTAAAATCGCTAATCGAAAAGACAGATCACGCTTTTCATGAAATGATTTTTTTAAAAATTGAAGAAAATGACTTTGCGGATGAGAAAGGTCAAAAACTTTTTTCTTTTTTAAAGAAAGAATATGAAAAAAATGGGTATTTACTAAGTAAAGAATGGATGATGCATTTGCCTGATGATGAAATGAAGCGATGGGTTTCTGAACTTTTCTTTATTGAGGAAGGTTTTTATAACGATACTGCTGTGCTTGAGTGTATTTTAAAAACAGAAGAAAATAAGGTAAAAAAATATAAGGTGCTCCAATTGAAAGATCACATTATTCAAGCGGAAAAAGAGGGGAATATTTCTTTAAGCAAGCAGTTGAGGGAGGAGTTGAAAAGAATTGTCTAATGAAAAAAAGCCTGAGAAAAAAACTACAGTAAAAAAAACTTCCAAAGCATCTAAAACAAAACAAGCTGAAAAAAAACAGAAAAAGCCTGAGAAAAAGGAATCAAAAGCAGTAAAATCCAAAAAAACAACCGAAGAAATGGAAAAAGTGGAGCAATATGAAAAAATGGAGCCTTTGAGCCATTTGAAAGAAAGAAAGCTAAAAGAAGAAAAACTTCGCTCTCTTCCCGAATTTATTTACCTGCTTAAAACGCACGAAGTTGGAGATATTCTTTCCTATGAAGAAATAATGGATTTGATGGAGGATATCAAACTGACTCCTGAGGAAATTGATTTGATGTACGATATGCTGGATGATGAAGGGATAGAGTTTGGTCCCAAGCCAGGTGCCAATCATGAAAAAAGCACCGAAAGCAAAACTACCTATGAAACCGAAGAAGTCCTTTTCGAAGAAGAAATAGATTTAAAGGACCCCATCAAAATGTATTTGAAGGATATTGGGAAAATCCCTTTGCTCACATTTGACCAGGAAATTGAGCTTGCCAAAGAAATAGAAGAAGGGAAAATTACTTCAAAGCAAAAACTGATTGAATCAAACCTTCGGTTGGTGGTGAGTATTGCAAAAAAATATACAGGACATTCTCTTTCTTTTCTTGATCTGGTTCAGGAAGGAAATGTGGGTTTGATAAGAGCAGTTGAAAAATATGACTATCGAAGAGGCTTCAGGTTTTCAACCTATGCTTCCTGGTGGATAAGGCAGGCTGTAACCCGTGCTTTGGCAGATCAATCAAGAGTCATCAGAGTGCCTGTGCATATGGTCGAGTCTATCAATAAAATTCAACGAGCGGAACGCCAACTTTACCAGCAGTTGGGCAGAGAGCCCACTCATGAGGAAATCGCTAAAAAATTGGAAATGCCTCTGAAAAAAGTGAGAGAATATCTGAAGGTTTCTCAAGAACCTATTTCATTGGAAACTCCTTTGGGAAGTGATAAAGATAATCGTCTGGGTGATTTTGTCGAAGATAAGAGGGTTTCTTCTCCTGAAGAAAAAGTGATCGATGAACATTTCAAGGTTCAGCTCAATGAAGTGCTTGATTCTTTAACTCCACGAGAACGAGAAATCCTGAGACTTCGATTTGGGCTGGAAAATATTAAGCCCCATACTCTCGAGGATGTGGGCAGGATATTTAATGTAACAAGAGAGAGAATTCGTCAAATTGAAGCAAAAGCAATTAAAAGGCTCAAGCAGGATATGAAGTCAAAAATGGAAGAAGGATAGAGGCTTATCTTCTTTCCTTAAGTATGGAAAGAACTTTTAATGCAGTTTCCTGAATAGTTGGAGTGGCATTTTTGCTCCAATTTTCAAGGATGAGACAAGTGCGATCCAATAGGTTGGGATCCTGACGCTTGTTGATCTCCTTAAAAGCAAGTACTACGATTTGAGACCCATGAACGGGGTCAATGTCCTTCATCCATTCACGCATTTTTGATTCCACAAAATAGGGCTCTCGGACATAAAGATCCTTGATTTTGATAGCAATTTGATTTTGCAAAAATGCATCGGATTCATGCATAAATATGCTTAAAAAATCGAGCATCTTGTCGGTTTCTTCGTTACTATGAGGGTTTAAGCTCATTATTGCAACTTTTTTAAGGTTGTGTTGATTTTTTAGGTCCCAATATTGAATGAATTGATCAATCAAATCATGTTGACGATCCTGCCACTTAACTTTCAAAGCATCTGAAACTATTTCCACCAATTCCTTGTTTTGAGAGGCATGTTTGGCAATTTTTGGGAAAGCATAATCGGGATGAGTAAAAGAGATATTGACCAGCAAAGTTATGGCAACAAATTTTTGGTTGGAAAGAAAAGATCGAAGCATAACATCAAGAAGTTTGTCTGTTTCTTCATTGAACTCTTCATAAAGAGAGGTAAAAGCTTTGATTGCTAAAATTTGATGACTCAGCACAGGATCTCTGAAACAAGCAGCAATTTGGGGGTAGGCCTTCTTTTTAAGGAATTGCTTTAAGTCAGAGGCAATAAGCTTTTGGTATTGAACAAAACGCTTTTTTTCTCCTGCATCCATTTTATCCAAATCGTGTTTATCGTTCATTTCATTATTCATACAGGCTAATAATATAAACATAAACAATTGATATATCAATAAGCGAATGAGAAAAAGTTCTAAAGGTATGGTGGGCGATAGAGGAATTGAACCTCTGACCTCTTCGGTGTCAACGAAGCGTTCTACCTCTGAACTAACCGCCCACACTTTATAGGAAACAATAAAAGCATAGCAAAATTTTAATGGCTTTCAATGCTAAAAAAAGTATTAATTTTCTGTGAAAAATAGGGTAAGATATAATAGAAGTATTTTTAAAAGGCAGATTTTGTTGTGGAGGTAAGTATGATTGAATATTTTAAAAAAACTACTTTATGGATTTCATTGCTTCTGGTTTTCATGTTTTCAATAAGCATTTTTGCTCCTGTATATGCCTCTGATTTATCAATGAGCATTAACGCAACATCAGCTTCAGAAGAAGATGATGAGACTATATTTGACATCATGACTCCTTATGAAATGGCAGAGCAACAAGGTGGATTGCCTGACCCGGTTCCTACCGAAATTACGCTTTCATCAGATACTGATGATTCAGGTTTTCCAGAAGTTGCGCCTATCACAGAGACAAGTCCTTTAAGAATTGGTGAAGGAGATCAGCAATTTGAACTTTCTGAGGAGATGGGTGAACCGGTCCCTCTCGATCCTCCTCCCATGATTGATCATGGTCTTGATTTATCAATCCAGGATAGCCCTGAAGAAGATGAAGATCGAATGCCTGCAAGACCTGAAGGTAATTGGATGACCAGCGCATGGGTTTTGGTTATTTTACTGGTTTTGATGATTGCAGCGTTTCTTGTGTATATTGCCAAAACTGAAGGAAAATTTCCTATCATCAAACAGAGTGAAAAGAAAACCAAAAAGAAGAAACAAAAAAAATGAGAAGATTCCATTTTTTCTTGTCAAATTTGATCATTTTAAGTTTTATCTCTTGTTTTTTTATAGCCTGCACTCCAGATAGGGAAGAGGGTCCTTCTTTTTGGAGAACAGAAAATTTAAGAAACGGTTCAGTTTCTTTTTATCGGAAAACTGATCAAAACGATAATGTGGTGGAAGAATATTGGAATCATACTTTTGTTGAATTTGGCGAAATTATCCTGATCCAGGAAATGATTTCAATCGAAGAAAAACAGATCCTGCGAGTCAGGATGGATCAGCAAACCCTCCAGCCTAATTATGTTGAGATCGTAGCGCCTGATGATGCTGACCAGGAGATTTTGATAAGAGGAGAAACGGTTTCCCGTTCTTATTTTGTGGAAAATAAAACGGCAAGAAGGCCTTCCAAAAATAGAGTTTATTATGGAAGAGAGCCTCTGATAGAGCAAGAAGTGATGCAACATATCATGCAGGCTTTTCCTTTTGAATCTTATAATCAAATTGCCACCAAAACCATCCATACAAGAAGAGAAGCGCAGAGTGAGACCAATATTGATTTTTTGGGAACAGATACTATCGCATACAAGGATGAGAATCTCGAAACATACCAGCTATACTTTTCCGCTACAGGAATGACTGCCTGGTATATGAAAGAAGCACCCCATCTGCTGGTAAAAAGCAGGCAGGGTGCTTATGTAACTCGTTTAACTCAATGGAACGGGATTTAGTTTCCAGCAGCTTCAGGAGTTTTGGTTTCTTCGCCAGACTCCTGAGCATCAGCTGAACCTTCTCCTTCAGCAGGTGTTTCTTCTTCTGCAATCATTTCAATTTTGGGTTCCTGTATGGTCAGAATGCTTTCATATTCTGGCGTAATCAAACTGAAATTCTCTTCAAGAGGAAGGTCGGAAGCTTTAATATGAGTGCCAATATCCATCAGAGAAGTATCAATCGTGATTGATTCAGGAAGGTCTATGGGTTTACCTTTAATGTCAATATGAAAAGTGCTTTGCTGCAAGACTCCTCCATTTTTTATACCAATGCAATCACCTTCAAGATTTACCTTGACACTCATGGTAATTTCCTGATCGAGAGAAACTGCGATGAGATCAAGATGGATGGGTTCGAGCGTGATGACATCTTTTTGGATATCCTTGATTAGAGAAGGATAAGTTTTGTCATCCATTTGGCAGTTTAAAATTATGTTGCGTCCATTGGTTTTTGCCAGCTTGATAAAATCTTTTTTGTGAACCATGCAAGGGATGCTCCCTTCAATGCCATGACCATATAACACTGCAAGGAGCATTTCAGGATCCTTTGCTCCTCGGTTTTTTAATGCAATATCAAATGTTTTCATTTTCTTCGAATCTCCTTTTTCTAAATGAACTCAAATCAAATACCAAAATAAAGATTGTAGGAATGCATTGAATCTTTGTCAATATCTTGGAGCTTCTTCAATTTGATTAAATAGTGAAGTTCGCTTGCAATCATCAAATAATTCTGACAAAGAACGTTTGTGATATACTCTTTCAATGGCTTCTCCAATCAGGGGAGCAATGGATAAAATTTTTAGTTTTGGGCATGCATCAAGCTTCTTTTTATCAATGCGGATGGTATTGGTGATATAAACTTCATCAATGGGAGATTGGGTAATTTTTTCCATGGCATTTTCAACAAATATACCATGAGTGGCAAAAGCCAACACTTTTGCTGCTCCTTGTTTTTTTAATTCATTGGCTGCAAGGGTAAGAGTCGAAGCTGTGGAAATAATATCATCCAGCAGAATAGCAGTTTTATTTCTTACATTCCCTATGAGGTTGATGCTTTCCACACGATCACTTTCTTCTCTATTTTTTGAACAAATAGCAAAATTGGATCCAACCAGTACGCTTAGCTGTTTGACTCGATTAACTCCCCCCACATCAGGAGATACAATGACTATATTTTCTGCTTTTTTGTTACGGATAAATTTTGAAAATAGCAATACAGCAGTGAGATTGTCAGAAGGAATATCAAAAAAACCCTGAATTTGCCCTGCATGCAAATCTATACTAATAACTCGATTAGCTCCTGCTGTGCTGATAAGATTGGAAACAAGCTTGGCTGTAATAGGCTCTCGCGCCTGGGTTTTACGATCCTGACGAGCATATCCAAAATAAGGGATAATGGCAGTGATTTTTTCTGCTGAAGCTCTTTTTAAAGAGTCAATAATAATCAGCAATTCCATCAAGTTGTCTGAAGGCTGATTGGTGGACTGGATGACAAAAACTTCTTTTCCTCTTACATTTATCTTGGACCGAACATGTATTTCTCCGTCGGAAAAATGGGAAACATCAACTGGAGCAGGATCCTTTGATAGATATTTGCACACTTCCTGGGCAAGCTCGGGATTGGAATGGCCTGAAAAAACATGATACTCATTGTTGGTGTTCATTTTGTATCCCCCTTGCTTTCATTATTTTTTTTAATAATTGCTCTTTTTTTCCAGCCAATTTTATTTTCCTGCCTGGATCTGCCAATGCCCAGGCTTTGATCGGGAATATCTTTGGTTATAGTGGATCCAGCGGCGACATAGCTAAGCTCTCCAATACTCAAAGGTGCAACCAGAATGGCATCAGAACCGATAAACGCCCCATCTTTGATGATGGTTTTGTGCTTTGTCTGCCCATCATAGTTACAGGTAATGGTTCCTGCGCCAATATTGACTTTTTTTCCTATTTCTGCATCTCCCAGGTAGGATTGATGCATAGCTTTGGTGTTTTGATCCAAAGTTGAATTTTTAACTTCAACAAAGGTTCCTACATGAACATGTTGTTTTAAATGAGTACCTCCTCTTAAAGAAGTAAAAGGTCCCACCTGGCAATGTGACTCGATAACAATAGGTTTATCCTCGCTGGCTCTCATGCATACATAGGGACCTATACTGACATTTTTTCCTATACAAACAGGCCCTTCCAGATAGCAATAGGGCTTGATAATGCTATCCTGGCCTATTTTAGCTCTCGGGTCAATGAAGGTATGCTCGGGGTCAATAATGGTTACCCCTTCTTCAAGCATCAATGATTCATTTTTTTGCTGATATGCCATCATAAGAGCTCTGGAAAGGTCTCTTCTATTATTGATTCCAAAAATCTCTTTTTCGCCCTCAAGCTGATAGGATGAGATAGTTCCATTTTTTTGCCTGATTTGTTTTAAAGTGTCTGTCAGATAAACTTCTTTCGCTGCATTGAAGTCTTTAAGATAGTGAAGAGTTTCTTTCAGTGCTGCAGCTTTGAACAAATACATTCCTGAATTGATCTCGTGGATATTTTTTTCTTCCTGGGTTGCGTCCTTGTATTCGATAATTTCTTCGATATCGCCTTCAGGATTTCGCTTGATTCTTCCGTACATTTTTGCTTGCTCAACGATTGCTGTAATCAAGGCTGCATCTGCATGAGTTTTAAAAAAGATTTCAGATAGCGATAAAAGAGTTGAGCTTTGAATCAAGGGGGTGTCTCCGCAAAGAATCAGGTAATATTTTTCTCCTGGTCTTTGGTTTAAAGCTTTTTTTACTGCATCTCCCGTGCCTTTGGGCTCTTCTTGAATTACTATTTCGGCTGTATCATGATAGAGTTCTTTTGCTCGATCAAAATCAGCGGGAGAGACCACGACAAGAATTTTTTTTGTGCTTAGCCCCTGGGCTGCCTGTAATATATGGGACAGGAGAGGCTTGCCTAAAAAAGGAAAAAAAACTTTGGATTCTTCTGATTTCATGCGAGTCCCTTTCCCAGCAGCGAGAATAATGACGCAAACCTGGGAAAGATCTCTTTGATCTAACTCCATGAACACTCCTCTTTTACCTGGGGCGGAAGGATTCGAACCTTCGATCACGGCACCAAAAACCGTTGCCTTACCGCTTGGCCACGCCCCAATGTTACTCCTTTATTATATGAAAATATCAGCACATTCAAGTTACAATTTTAAAATGGTCATGAAAGCTTCTTGAGGAATTTCCACATTACCAATCATTTTCATCCTTTTTTTGCCTTCTTTTTGCTTTTCCAACAGCTTGCGTTTTCGGGTGATGTCGCCACCGTAGCATTTGGAGGTCACATCTTTTCTATATGCAACGATATTTTCACGAGCTATAATTTTTCCTCCCACAGCAGCCTGAAGGGCAATTTGATACATTTGTCGAGGGATGAGTTTTCGTAGCTTTTCTAGAATAGCTTTTCCGCGATAATAAGCCTGCGTATCCACTGTCATAAAAGAAAGGGCATCCACTGGAGAGCCATTAACCAAAATGCTGACCAATACAATTTTTTCTTCCTTGTATCCAGTAAATTCATAATCAAGAGATGCATATCCTTTGGTGACTGACTTTAGTTGATCATAGAAGTCTATAATTATTTCGGACAAAGGAAAAATATATTGCAAAGATACTCTTGTGGGTGAAAGGTATTCCATGCTTAGATATTGACCTCTTTTTTTCTGAGAAACATCCATGATGGGCCCAATATAATCGGAAGGAGCTATGATGGAAGCTTTTACTATAGGTTCTTCAATGCTCTGAATATGAAATCTTTCAGGAAATTTGGAAGGATTTTCTATATATTCTATTTCTCCATTTTTAAGAGTAAACTTGTATATGACGCTTGGTGCTGTTGTAATCAATTCCTGGTCGTATTCTCTTCTAATGCGTTCGGATATGATTTCCATGTGCAGAAGACCCAAATATCCACAACGAAAACCATAGCCCAAAGCTGCTGAAGTTTCCTGCTCAAACTGAAAGGCAGGATCAGTAAGCTTAAGCTTTTCCAAAGAACTTTTTAATTTATCGTAATCATTGGGATTGATGGGATAAATTCCACTAAAAACCATGGGAACGGCTTTGCGATAACCAGGAAAAGGGTTTTTTGTCGGATATCGAGCATCAGTAACGGTATCGCCTACATTGATAACCTGAGCTTCTCGAATAACAGCAGTAAAATAGCCTACATCACCTGCGTTCAGTCGATCCGTGCTCTGGGAACCCATACGGAAAAATCCCACCTCTTCCGTTTGATATTCTTTTTTGTTGGACATCAACATGATATCTTTGCCTTTTTCAATGAAACCTTCAAGCACTCGGATGTGGCTAACCACGCCTTTATAAGTGTCAAAATGAGAATCAAAAATCAAAGCCTTCAAGGGAAGGTCGCTTGAGCCTCGAGGGGGAGGAATGCGCTCAACTATTGCTTGCAATATTTCATCCATTCCTCTGCCGTCCTTGGCAGAAGCTAATATGATTTCACTTTCATCAATACCCAACAATTCCATGATTTCCTGTTTTGTTTCGTCGACATTGGCATGAGGAAGATCAATCTTGTTGATCACTGGAATGATTGCCAAATCATGCTCAATGGCCAGGTAGGTGTTGGCAACTGTTTGAGCTTCAACTCCCTGGCTGGCATCAACAATTAAAATAGCTCCTTCGCAGGCGGCAAGACTTTTTGAAACTTCATAGTTGAAATCCACATGACCGGGAGTATCAATAATGTGGAAAATATATTCATCATCATTAAGTTTAAAGCCAAGACGAATAGGGTGCATTTTTATTGTAATGCCTCGTTCTTTTTCCAAATCCATGGAGTCCAGCATTTGAGTATTGGTCTGGAGCTTGTGCCCAAGATCACTTCTTTCAATAAATCGATCAGAGAGCGTAGTTTTCCCATGATCAATATGAGCTATTATACAAAAATTTCTAACCTTGTTACTCGTTGCTTTATTAATATCCATGCGTATTAGTATACACTATTTTTTTCTTCTACAATTTCAACAAATGAGACTTTTTTGATGTGGACAATGTGGATAACTTTGTTGATAAGTTGATAGGAGTTATTTTTTTTTAAAAAAATCATGTTGAAAAATAAAAAATGATCTCCAAATTATTGAATCAAAAGGCATTTCAGGTACATTTAATGGTATGAATCACATAAATTTTGTAGCAAAGTGGAGGAAAAAATGAATGAATCAAAGCCTTTGGTAGGCATTCTTATGGGAAGCGATAGTGATGCCGAAATAGCAAAAAAAGCAAAAAAAGTTTTCAATGAATTTGAGATACCTTTTGAAGTGGAAATTATTTCCGCTCACCGAGATACTGAACGATGCTTGAAATATGCAACAAGCGCAGATGAAAGAGGAATTAAAATTATCATTGCCATGGCTGGAATGTCGGCGCATTTGGCTGGAGTCGTAGCAGCTAACACCTTTCTTCCTGTAATTGGAGTTCCTTTGAGAAATGGAGCCTTGGAAGGGATAGATGCATTGTTGTCCACTGTGCAGATGCCCTCAGGCATTCCCGTAGCTACAGTGGGTGTGGATGTGCCTGCCAATGCAGCTCATTTGGCCATAAGGATTTTGGCGTTAAATGATGAAGTCATAAGAGAAAAATTACAATTATCCAAAGAAAAAACTAAACGGTCTCTCGTGGAAAAAACTAAAAAAATTCAGGAGGAGTGGTACAATGATTGATTCTCTTGTTGCAAGGACTGATCTTGAAGCATTGCCCATGATTAAGCGAGGCAAAGTGAGAGACCTGTATGACGCGGGAAATGCATATTTAATCGTTTCCACTGACAGGCTTTCAGCATTTGATGTAGTGTTTAATGAGCCTATTCCATACAAAGGCGTTGTGCTGAATATGATAGCAGAGTACTGGTTCAACCAAACAAAGGATTTTGTGCCCAATCATTATCTTTCAACCAATATTATGGAAGATTTGCCTCAGCTTTATGAACATAAAAGAGAATTACATCTTCGATCCATGCTGGTGAAAAAAGCCCAAGTGCTCCCCTTTGAATTTATTGTTCGGGGATATTTGATGGGCTCAGCATACAAAGAATACAAAAAAACAGGCAAAATTGCAGGAAAAGATTATGGACATGGGTTGGTGCTGGGTTCAAAATTTGGCGAACCTTTGTTTACTCCTTCCACCAAAGCTGAAGTGGGGCATGATGTAAATGTAACCTATGAATATATGAGCAATGAGCTTGGAACGGAATTGTCTGAAAAGTTGCGCGATCTTTCACTTGAGCTATTTCAATTTGCATCCCGGGAAGCTATGAAAAAAGGGTTGATCCTTGTGGATACCAAGTTTGAATTTGGAACTACGGAGGATGGGCTGATTTTAATTGATGAAGTTTTTACTCCCGATTCCAGTCGATATGTTTTAAAGTCAGATTATGATGTAGGCTTCATTGATCGAAGCCTGGACAAGCAATTTGTAAGAGATTTTGTCAGCTCGGAAGGTTGGAACAAAGAACCTCCTCCTCCTGCTTTGCCAGAAGATATTGTTCAAAAAACTTCTGAACGATATATGTATCTTATGGAATTGCTTACTGGTAAAGATTTGCAGGAGTTGATGGGCAATGAGTAACTCTTCTTCCATGATTAGTGAAAAATATATTGAGTTTTATAAAGAGGCCATGAAAGAAGATCATCTTTCATGGAAAATTAAAGAATTTATAGCTATTGGAGTCGCTCTGGGAACAGGATGTAAACCTTGTTACCAGTTTCACCTGGAACGCGCCAAAAAAGCTGGAGCTACAGAGGATGAAGTCCGTGAATTGCTGGCTGTGGCCCAGGTAGTACTTGCTGGCACAGTGCGTGGCATATCTGGTGAATAGCTTATAAGCCTGGGAGGATAAAGCAATGATTTGGATTATAGTTGGATTAGGACTTTGTTTGCTTGAAATTTTTACGCCTGGTTTTTTTGTTTTGCTTTTTGGTATTGCTGCTATTATTACCGGCATAGCTTCAATGCTGGGTCTTCCCATCATTTACCAGTGGATGTTATTTATTGTTTTATGTTTAATATTCCTGTGTTTTATAAGAAAATATTTAATCCGATTACTTGAGCTTCAGCCAACCCAAATAGCTAATGTTCAGAGTTTTATTGGCAAAAGCGCAAGCATAGTACATCCGGTTGAAAAAAATTCTTTAAAAGGAAGAGTCAAGATTGAGGGCGAAGAATGGATAGCCATCACCGAAGAAGATGAAAAATTTTCTTCTGGAGACAAAGTCATCATAAAAGGCATTTCTGGAACTAAATTAATTATAGGAAGGGAGTCATAATATGGAACCATGGGTTTGGGTTGTAGTAGCGGTATTTCTTTTTATTGTTTTGTCAAAAACCTTCATCATTGTTCTACCTTATCAAAACGGTGTCAAGGAGAGGCTCGGAAAATATGTACGAAATTTGAGTCCGGGACTCAACATGATTTTTCCTTTTATTGAGAATGTTAAAAAAGTGGACATGAGGGAGAATGTTATCGATGTTCCTCCTCAGGAAGTTATTACTCAGGACAATGTAACGCCTACGGTTGATGCCATTATTTATTATCAGGTTACAGATCCTTTCAGGGTTTTGTATAATGTGTCCAACTTTGAAATGGCTGCTGTAAAATTGGCTCAAACCAACTTGAGAAATATTGTTGGAGAGCTTGAACTTGATCAAACGCTTACCTCGCGCGAGATGATTAATACCAGGCTCAGAGAAGTCCTGGATGAAGCTACGGATCGCTGGGGTGTCAGGGTTACCCGAGTTGAGATCAAAAAAATTGATCCTCCCCATGATATTACCGAAGCTATGAGCAGACAAATGAAGGCAGAACGTACCAAAAGAGCTGCCATTCTTGATGCTGAAGGGATCAAGCTTGCCGCTATCCTTGAGGCTGAAGGGAAAAGGCAGGCTGCTATCCTTGAGGCTGAAGGCAAAGCAGAAGCAGTACGAAAAGCTGCAGATGCTGAAAAATATCGATTAGTTGAAGTTGCTAACGGAGAAGCTCAATCCATTGAATTGGTTTTTGATTCAATCCATAAAGGAAACCCAACCAATGATCTGATAGCTATTCGATACCTCAAAACTCTTGAAGCTGTAGCTGATGGAAAAGCCAACAAGGTCTTTATCCCTTATGAATCCAGTGGAATATTGGGCAGCATAGCTCAAGTGGCTGAATTATTTAAAAAGGATAATGATATCCAGGAAGGCTGAATTTAGCTGAATATTTTGAAGGAAGAGTATCTATCGCTACTCTTCCTTCTCTTATTGTTATAATTTTTTAAAAAGAGAGCGAGTCGTTGGATGAATAAAAAAAATATTATTTTTATAGTAGTTTGTGTTTTATTGATTGGTTTTGCGATACTTTTTTTTCTTAATGCGAAAAAATATGTCGTAATGCAAACAAATGTGGGAAATATTAAAATTGAGCTCTATCCTCAACATGCACCAGAGACTGTTGATAATTTTATTTTTCTTGTAGAGTCAGGATATTATAACGATAAAATTTTTCACCGGGTTATAGAAGATTTTATGATTCAGGCAGGAGGAATCACCAAGGAAGGCCTTAGTGATGATGTGGGATATTTCATTTCTGATGAAATAAATCCTATCTCATTGGGATTGAGCAAGGATGAAATTGTTGCCCTGGAAAAGCAGGGATATCGTTTTACCTTGGATCTTCAGTCCATACCTCTTGAAAGAGGGGTATTGGGGATGGCAAATCGTGGTCCTTCCACCAGTAATTGCCAGTTTTTCATTGTTACAGCAGAGGAGGGGACCCCCTGGTTGAATGGAAGGCATACGGCTTTTGGAAGAGTTATAAAAGGGATGGAAGTGGTGGATAAAATATCAAGACAGGAAACCAATGAAGGCGATCGGCCTATTCGACGCATGATCATTCAACGAGCATATACTACGCGATGGCCCTGGTAGCCTTTAAAACTGAACCATGAGTCATAATAACCAACAACAGCGATACCTTGATCTTAAATCTTTGATTCGCAAGTATGATTATCATTATTATACTCTGGATCAACCCTTGGTCAGTGATCAGGAATATGATCGACTATATCAGGAGCTAATGGAGATTGAAAAAACGCACCTCGAATGGGTAAGCAGTGATTCGCCCACTCAGCGGGTTTCGGGGCAAGTCCTGGAAAACTTTGAGCCTTTATCTCATCAATCTCCCATGCTTAGCCTGGACAATGTATTTTCTCCTGAAGATTTTTTTGCATTTGATCAAAGAATAAAAAAAGGATTAGGCTCGAAGGCTTCTATGGAATATATTGGAGAACCCAAACTTGATGGGTTGAGTATTGAACTTATATATGAAGATGGACTATTAACTGGTGCTGCTACCCGAGGAGATGGATGGGTGGGCGAAAATGTCACTCAAAATGTTCGAACCATACGATCCATACCTCTGAGCATTCGAGAGCAAGCAGAAAAAAATCATATCGATCCACCCTCTTCTTTTCGAGTCAGGGGAGAAGTCATTATGACGATTGATGACTTTGTAGCATTGAATCACTATCGAGAAAAAAAGGGAGAAAGCTTGTTTGCGAACCCAAGAAATGCAGCTGCTGGGTCACTCAGGCAATTGAATCCTCAAATTACTGCTCAACGCAAGCTAAAGGCTTTTTTTTATTTTTTAACGGATTATGATCCACTTGAATTTACAACACAATGGGAGATTTTAAGCTTTTTAAAAACTCTTGGTTTTCCTGTTCATCCAGAAACTCATTTGCTGGCTGATGAAAAACAAGCTGTTGCATATCATCAAAAACTTGCTTTAAAAAGGGCTGAATTAAATTATGAGATTGATGGCACAGTGTTTAAGGTCAATCATTTGCAATCCTGGAAACAGCTTGGATCCACCACTCGATTTCCACGATGGGCAGTAGCTTTTAAATTTCAAGCCCACACTGCAGAAACCCAATTAAAAGATATTCAGGTTCATGTGGGAAGGACAGGAACACTTACTCCTATTGCAATTCTTGATCCTGTAAAAATAAGTGGAGTAAGAGTAAGTCAGGCTACTCTTCATAATGAGGATGAGATAAAACGCAAGGATATTCGAATAGGAGACACCGTCTTGATCCAAAGATCAGGCGATGTGATTCCCAATATTATTGCAGTTAATTTTTCAAAAAGACCATCCAGCGCTCAATCTTTTACCATGCCATCCTGTTGCCCTGTTTGCTCCTCTCCTGTTCAAAAAATTGAGAGCCAGGCTTATATAAAATGCATCAATATGGATTGTCCTGCTCGAATCAAAGAGAGCATCAAACATTTTGTTTCCAAAGCAGGTCTCGACATACCTGGAATCGGGGAAAGGTTGATTGAAAAATTTTTTGATCTGGGACTTATCAAATCCAGTGCAGATTTATTTAATCTAAAAAAAGAGGATCTGGAATCTTTGCCTGGGTTTAAAGAAAAGTCTATCCAAAATATGTTAAATGCAATTGAAAAAGCAAAAAATCCACCTCTATGGCGGTGGATTGCTTCCATAGGGATTGACGGCGTGGGAGAGGTAACTTCGCGAATATTGGCTAAAAAATTCTGCACTTTGGATGCTTTAATGAAGGCAGATGAAGCAAGCTTAATTGAAATAGATCAAATTGGACCTGAAACTGCAAAAAATATTATTTTATTTTTTCAGCTTGATAAAAATATTGAAACTATAGAAAGAATGACGATTTTTGGATTGAAGCCTTTAGCTTGTGGCGCAGAAAAAGAGAAAGGCATTAACTTGCCGCTTAATGGTAAAACAGCCGTAGTGACAGGAGTGTTGAAAAATTTTACTCGAGAGGAGGCAGAAGAAAGACTTCGTCAACTGGGGGCTTCTGTCAGCTCTTCAGTGAGCAGTAGGACTTCTTTTGTGCTCGCAGGAGATAGGGCAGGATCAAAAGCCAAAAAAGCAGATGAGCTTGGAGTGCCTTTGATGAATGAAGACGAATTTCTAAGCCTCTGAGTTATTTAGTCCAATCGTTCCAAATCATCCCCATCTTTACTTATTCTGAACCATTCATTGGAACCATCTCTAAAAAAAATCCATTGGTCCAGCACATGAATGCTCCATGCCTCTTCGTCGTTGAGTAGTCTGGGGTTTGAGCCATCCAGTTCAGCTCGAAATAACTTTTGCTCATTGTCCCAGTTGCTGAAAAAAAGAGCATCGGGGGCAACATGCAAGTCCCATACCTGTAGATCCAATAGTTTTTCATTTTCAAAAGTATCCAAATGGATGCGGTACAATGAGTTGTTGTCGCTCATATTGCTATAATAAAGCCAGGGTTCAAGCAGATTGTAATATGCAGACATTTCTTCGAGGATATATTCTCTTTCACTGCCATCAGGTCGAATGCGCATCATGTAGTAGTTGTCAGAAACATTGCTGTAATAAACCCAATTGCCTCGAAGAACAATGTTGTTGACACGGTCAAAACTTAGCGCTGTTCTTCCTGATCCATCGGGTTTTATCATGTATAGGCGGTCTTCATCGCTATTATTTCGATAAAAAATCCAGTACTCTGAGGCAAGAATATCCCAGCTTGAGTCTTCATTTAATTGTTCTTTTTCTGTGCCATCGGTACGAATACGGTAGAGATAGTTGTTGTGAGAGCCATTGCGATAATATATCCAGTCTCCGATAATGTTGATATGATAGCATTTGTCTGTGGTTATGACTTGTCTGTCAGATCCATCGGGGCGCATACGAACCAACTCATTGGAAGAGTTGGTCTGGCTAATATACCACCAACCATCTTTTTGCGCCATGATGCCTCCATTGGCGATATTCCCAGGACTGTTGCCCAAATTAATAATATTTTGGACAGGAGGCGATGAAACATTTTCTTTTTCTTCAGGTTCATTTTGTGACTGAGGAGAGCAGGATAGTTGAAACATTAAGGTGAAAACAAGTAGAGCAGTTGAAATGATTTTTGGCATTTTTGCTTTAATTTTTTCCATGGGCAACCTCCCAAAAGCATTAAGTAAAAGCACAAATGAAATGGCTCCCCGAGAGGGACTCGAACCCCCAACCTACTGGTTAACAGCCAGCCGCTCTACCATTGAGCTATCGAGGAGTGTAGTTGGCACACTTACCTTAGATGAGTATAAAAGTACCAAAATTTTTGTCAAATTTTTCTTTTAAAAGTATCATTCGAAAAAGTTTTTTTTCCATATAATAAGGAATTGTTTTTATAAGTTTAATTAAAAAAGGGCGAGGGAAAGAATGGCTACAATAGGAGCATTGAATAAATCACAAATCTGTCCGGACAATTCACTGTTATCTTCTTCCAAGGCAACTATCGAAACAGCATTTTATGGCAATAATGTCACGAAAATTACTTCGTTGACCCAGGCTTATCAATTGGCTTGCCAATCACCTGGAACGGTGATTACTGATTTATCCGTTTTTTGCCCTGAAAAATTAGGATTGGAGCCTGAGGCAAAAATTTTGCTTTTTAATAATGGAGAAGTAACAGGAAGATGTGTGGCTGCAAGAAGGATTGTAGGAGAGCCTGAAGTTAAACTGGATGAATTCAATGCAATTTTACGAGATGCGGTATATAAGAGTAGGCATAAAAAAATGTACCATGTGGAATCCTATACAGGTCTGCATCCCGATTTTATGGTTAAAAATCATTTATTGATTCCGGAAGGTCATGAGAATATCATGTATAGCTGGATGCTTAATTTTCAGCATTTGAATCAGGAATACAATACCATGTATGCTATGTCAAAGCAATTTCAAGAGCCTGATATTTTTGTTTTTTCTGATCCAGACTGGAGAGATGATCGATTCCCTCTTGGGCTGACTTTTTTTGATCCGACTCACAATTGTGCTGCCATTCTCGGTATGAGTTTTTTTGGTGAATTTAAAAAGGGTACGCTTACTTTAGCCTGGGGGATAGCTAATAGAAATGGTTTTGCTTCCTGTCATGGAGGGCAGAAAAGATATGTAAGATCAGATGGGTCAGTTTTTGTTTTGGGCGTTTTTGGGCTTTCAGGTTCAGGAAAATCAACTCTTACTCATGCTCGTCATGAAGGAAAATATAATATAACTGTTTTGCATGATGATGCTATTGTGGTGTCGACTGAAAATGCATCTTCTGTGGCTATGGAGCCTTCATATTTTGATAAAACCTCAGATTATCCCAGCAATTCACCTGACAACCAGTTTTTGTTGACGGTTCAAAATTGTGGTGCTATGATGGACGAGGAAGATAAAATTGTTTTGGTTACGGAAGATCTTCGCAATGGGAATGGAAGAGCAATCAAATCAAAACTTTGGTCACCTCACCGAGTTGATAAATTTGATGACCCTGTCAGTGCTATGGTTTGGCTCATGAAAGATTCTACACTGCCACCTGTGGTCAAAATCAATGGAGCTGACCTTGCATCTGCTTTTGGGGCCACTTTGGCCACCAAAAGAACGACAGCTGAACGACTGGCGCCAGGTATTGATCCGGATGCTTTGGTGATTGAGCCTTATGCAAATCCTTTCCGAACTTATCCTTTGGCTCATGATTATGAAAAATTCAAGAAATTGTTTATAGAAAGAAATGTCGAAGCCTATATTTTAAATACAGGTGCTTTTATGGGCAAAAAAATTCCCAAAGAATTAACATTATCCATCATTGAAAAGATAGTGGATGGACATGCATCATTTATTCCATGGAAGCCATTTGATAATCTATTCATTATGGAAATTGATGGATTTATGCCTGATATGACGGATACATGTTATGTAACCCAGTTAAAGGATCGCATCCATGACCGGATAAGTTTTATTCAGGGGCGAAAAGATTTTAAAGGTGGGTTTGATCAGCTTCCCCGGGAGGCTGAAAAAGAAATGACAGCTTTATGGAAGTTACTTTAAAAAAAAAGAGGGATGAGCGCTCATCCCTCTTTTTTTTTAAAGTGGTAATACTTTGATGAACTATTTGAGTTCCAATTTTCGTGCTTTTGATATTTCTGACTTGGGGAGTTCGATTTTCAACAATCCATTTTCATAGCATGCTTTAGCTTGTTCGGTATTAACTTTTTCAGGAAAAGGAATTTGTCGCATAAATTTTCCATAAGAGCTTTCTCTGTAGTAATATTTTCCTTCTTTTTGCTCATTATTGAGCCTCTTTTCACCTTTTATGGTGATACTGTCTTCAAGTAATTCGATTTCAATGTCTTTTTTATCGATGCCAGGGATTTCCGCTTGAAGCACAAAATGATTTTCTTTATCGATCAAGTCAATTTTAGGGGCTGCCATAATCCCCTCTTGAGGAACTTCTGGAAAAACCATTTCATCAAAAAAATCATCCATAATTTGACTGAACAGTGAATAAGGCCTTCTAACTGATGTTATTCTATTAGAAGGCTTTTGAATACTTAATCTATTTCTCATATTCATTATTTTACCTCCTGTGATTATTTTTTTTCACCATAATTATGCCCAAAAATGCTATCATTTTTCACTCCATGTGCTAAAATTAATAAGGGTATATCTATTGTTTTTAGGCTCCCCGGAGGAATGATATGAATTTTATTAAACTATTTGCCGGGATGATGATTTTCATAGGGCTGTTGGCATCATCAGCTTTCGTACCGTCTATGCTTCAAGGTTTTCAAAAAGGTATTGTTATGAATTTTTGCCATATTAATGAAATGCATGATCACAGCCATGAAAATAATGAAGATACTATTTTCAGCAGTCATCTGCGTTATTCATCTTTATTGGGTGGAAGCAGTCATGATCATGTCCATATCATGACTATGGACAGCAAAGGCAATCCTGTTGTCGCAGGTTATACTTATTCAAAAGATTTTCCTGCAACTTATCGCTTGGGGGCTACAGCCACAACATGGTGCAATGTTTTTGTGATAAAATTTAACCGCCAAAACCATGAAATAATTTTTTCCACTCTTGTTGGAGGCAATTACATTGATCGACCCACTGCCATTTTTATAGATGAAAGCGATCACATTTATCTGACTGGATATACTCAATCCCATAATTTTCCTGTAAGTCGCAATGCTCTTCAATCTACTTTAAAAGGCCGGAAAGATGGATTTTTGATGAAGCTTGAAGCAACAGGCTCTGCTTTCATTTATTCCACCTATATAGGAGGCTCAATGGAAGATGTTCCTTCGGCTTTGGCGGTAGATCCAGGAGGAAACGCCTATATTACTGGAGCAACAAATTCTTCTGATTTTCCTGTTACAAGGGGCGCATTTCAGCGTTTATTAAATGCTGAAAAAGATATCTTTTTTGCAAAAATCAATCCCAATGGCACACATCTTCTTCATTCCACCTATATTGGCGGCTCAAATAAAGATTTAGCCCAGGCTATGGTGTATTGCAAAGAAAATAAACTTATTTTTATCGCAGGAAATACTTTTTCTGCAAATTTTCCACATTTGAGAAGACTTGGGGGAGCTCAAGATTTCGGCTCAAGTGCAATATTTGTGATAAAAATATTACCAAATGCTTATGAAATTGTTCCCTGTTTTTTTGCTGGAGGCTCCGGTAAAGATGATGTAGTGAGTTTGGCACTGGATAGTCAAAACAATCTTTGGGTTGGAGGCAATGCTTTTTCTGAAGATTTTCCAGCGCAACTTAGAATTGAATCACCTTCAAGTCATTATCCAGGAATTTTTTTACTTCAATGGAGCATTGAAAAGAGGGTGATTGAAAAGAGTTTGTTGATATCTGGCAACGATAAAGATTTTCTAAGAACGATGGCTTTCAAAAAAGATGGGTCTTTGCTTTTGGGCGGGTTAACCTATTCCAGCAATCTAATTTCAAAAGAAGGCATGATTCAAAATGTAAACAAGGGCCGGGGAGATGGTTTTATAATCCGCATGGACAATGTTGTTGAAGATTTTATGTTTGCAACTTATCTTGGGGGTTCCTCTTTTGATGAAATTCGCTCTTTGAAGGTGGGCATAAATTATGATATTTTGATTGTTGGAAATACCTTATCCAAAGACTTTCCTTTAACTCAAAATGCGAAGAAGAAAACAGGATCCGCGCAATGTGGATTTTTTACCCGATTATCGGTGGTGCCAGTGTTTAAAGCGCCAACTCTTGCTCAACCTGAAAAAGATTCAATGAAAACCGAGATTGATCCAGTGTTTTTATGGAATTTTGAAAATATTGGAGGATCGTATCAATTGTCTCTTTATGATTACAATCACCAGAAAATTTATCAAAGCGACTCTTTGCATCGTTCACATTTTAAACTACCTTTTTTGCTTGAACATGAAAAGAGGTATTATTGGAGGGTGCAATTAAGTCATCCATCAGGGATTACAAAATCTTCACCAATGTGGATGTTTAAAACTGTTTCCCGGCAAATACAGTTAAGTCTTGCTGGATATTCTCTTAAATCTTCTTATTCATCCTCTGAACAGATTTTCATAAGGGTTTGTCTTCTTAATATTGGAAATGTTCCTATTGAGAATATTGCATTCAATGTTCAGCATCCTGAATTTTTCGAAATCAATCATATTTTGCCTTTTTATTCTTTTAAGCCTGAAAATGAACAAACCAATGTCTCGCTCCCAGGTATCCCCTACCGAAAAGTATTGTCTTTTCAAATTCAGGGTACTTATAATGCTCCTGTGGATAAGCCCACCACCTTCTCTGTTGACATGGTTGCATCCTATGCGAGACATCAAATCCACGATTCTGTTAAAATATCCCTGCATCCTTGATTTTTGAAAAGAGGTTGATCATGAAAAAATTTAAAAAAGTGTTATGTTTTGTTTTGTTTTTTATCTTGTTTTTATCCATAGTTTCTCTCTCTCTTCCCTTGGAGGGAAAAACGGATGAGCTTTCTGCTTATCGTTTACATCCTGGAGAATATCAAGCATGGGAGATTTCTTCAAATGGCGACATTAATTACCTTTCAGAAAACAAGATAACATTGCCTGCTATAGCTTTGGATGCAATTTATGATGCCCCTGTTTGGTTGCAATCAGAGCTGAAAAAACAGTTTTATGCCATCAACAAACGCCCTATAAAAGGTGGCCCTAATGCATCCATATCCACAGGAGACTTAAATGGAAACGGGAGAAAGGATTTAATAGTTCTAAGTGAGCAAAAATGGCTACAATTTTTTTTTAATCAAAAAATCCCTGGAGCTCATGATTTAAGAATGGAGCATGAAATAAAACTTGCGGAAAGGGATGAAACTATTTTTTCTGCCTGTCTTTTGGATATGAGCCAGGATGGTTTTGCAGATATTTTTTATGTTGCGGGCAATACTATTTTTAGAAAGAAAAATTTATCAAATGAGGAGTCACTTTCTTTTTCTGAGCCTTCGATCATATTTTCTTCAGAGTCTGAAGGGGATCATTGGCGCATTACAGGTTTTTGGTGGAACCAACAGCCCTGTCTTATTTTAGGAAAAGAAGATGGAACTCTTTTGTTATTGCGCTATGAATCTAATACATGGATACTTGAGGATGATTTTTTCCCTTATTGGGAAGAGCAATGGGGAGACACTCTGGTTGGAAAAGGGGTGTTTGCGGAGGGTTTTGCGCAGCCTGCAGTACATTTGTTGCCCAATGGAGAAGCTATATTGTTTTTAAGTGGAAAGAAAGGCGATTTGTCGACCTATCGTATGAAAGGATGCCCTCCCCTGTTCACATCTTTTCAGCTATGGGGAAAAAAATTGGGTCAGGGGTTATCAAATATTGCTTTTTTAGATCTTAACACCAACGGAAGAACAGATCTAATTTATTCAAACTCTTCAGACCCTCTTATGTATCTGCTTAATCATGGAACTGAAGACCAGCCTCATTGGCATCGAATGAAATCAGATGCTTCCAATAATCCTTTGAACAATTTCTTTGGTGGCTCTGGCTATCACAGGGATGGAAATTTGTTGTATGCCAAAGGATATCACGAAGGTTTATTGAAAAAATGTGCACAATTTATCTCAAATCTCAATCCTTTGATAAGCCATGAAGTTATCTATTGCATTGCTCATTTTCAAACAGAGGATCTTATTTCCTATCTTCGCCTCGATTTATTGGATATTTTGATTGAAAACGCTACGGGGATTCATCAGATGGCAGCTTCTGTTAAATATGTTGAAATGGTTTTGAGCGATGAAGGCAATACACTAAAATATGCAACAGAGGATGGATGGAAAATTATGCCTTTAGAAATATATTATCCTTATCTGGTGATGCTAAATCGCTACTTAATGGTTCCAACAGCTTATGAAACCTTATATGATAAAAATTTTTATCGCACTTATTTGCCAAAAGATGAAACCTATGGAAAATCACTTTTTTCCAGAGTAAGTGATGCCGATACTCTTTATGAAGCAGCCTGGAAGGTACTTTACTGGTTCAAGGTAGATATTGGCGGAGTGTGGCAAATGGGAGAAAAACCTCGTGGATGGTACAACATATACCATAATCTTTTGAATGAAGATGCGGGGATCTGGTGTGGTGAATGGTCCATTATTTTTGAGGCTGCTGCCCGAGCAATGAATATTCCAACAATTATCATTGTGGCTTTGGGAGAAGATCATCAATTTAATAATTTTTGGGCTGATGGATGGCACCATGCAGACGCTTCATCAGGAGAAGCAGGAGAAAATCAAAGTTGGCAGGATTATATTGGTGATTCTTTAGTTTATTATCGTAATTGGGGAGCGAGAGTTTTTTCATGGCCAATGGCATGGGAAGGAAATGGCAAATATGATCATGTAAGAAGATCTCATCTTCCTTATAATCCTCCTGAGAAATTAAACGATTATAGCTTTCTTGTAACAGATCAACAAAACAAACCTCTTGATGGGGCAAGAATAGAGCTTTGGAGTCATTGGCCTATGGAGGCGGGATACCAGAAGCTTCCTTTTATTTCTGCCATAGGATATACTGATGGAAATGGGAAGGCTGTAATCAAGCAAGTTGGTTCGCAAAACTTTACACTGCAGGTGGTTTCCCGCATAGGCTCTGTACATAGTTTCTTGCTATCAAAAGAACAGGTTTATGAGGATGAGATTCATGTTCAGGTGCCGGGCTCGAGAAGTAATGCATTTTCCACCGTTCAACCTTCACTCTCTTTAATACAAAACGAAAGAGATATTCGAACTAAAACGCTTCATTTTGGCAGCTTTCCTGGAGAAGAAGCAATTATAGACCCCGCTACAAACAGAGGTTACATAAAGTTGGATATATTTGCTGAATTTGTGGACTCAAGTATCGAATTTATCTCCAATGATTTCATTAGATTAAAGAAGAATGAAAGATTTTGGGAACTTGATTTTGTCAACAATAAGGTGCTTACAAGAGGTAAAGAGTTTTTATTTGATCACCCATTGATCTTAAAGATAGATAATTTTATTTACATATCAATTCGTGCGATGGGTGAAATATTTGACTTAAAAATTGAATGGAATGCCCAAAAAGAAGCTCTTGAGCTTAACTATAGAGATACTATGAAAGTTAATTTTTCTTTCGAAACAATACATACAGAACAAATTCATTTACCCTGGATTGATGGCTATTTTACTGTATTAGGTTATTTGGAGCATTGGGAAATCTCTCCAGTCTCATTAAAAGCATGGATCGTAAATGAAACTCAGTGGGAAAAATTGCAAAAAGGAAAAGAGATTGACTCAGGAAAATTGATCAAAATTGATCCTACTTTTGAAAATTTGATAGAAATTCCCTACCAGGATGTCTATCCTTTCTATGTGATAATTTATAATCCTTACCTAACTACTTCTATGCAATTTCATGCCAATCTGCAACTGCAAGTTCCATAAAATGTCGTTATAATGGAAAAGATATAGCTTGACGATTAAGGAGAAAAAATGGAAAATTGGATATGGTTTATTGTATTTTATGCCTCATTATCTTTGCTTGCGCTTGCTTTCCTGCTTTTGTTGGTAAGAGCTCTGGTAGCTATTGTTAGGATAGAAAAAAAACTGGGTGAAATGGTTGAAGTATTGGTGCAATCTGAAAAATATAAACAGAAAGAACAATTCAGACAACAACACGAATGAGTATGCTTTTTTCCCGTGAGGATGACTCATTAATCAAACCACTTGCAGAGCGCATGCGACCTTCCTCCCTGGAAGAGGTTGCAGGTCAGTCGCATTTGCTGGGACCTGGCAAACTTCTGACCGAACTACTATCTCGAAAAAATTTCCCGTCCATAGTTTTTTGGGGACCACCAGGAAGCGGAAAAACCACCCTGGCAAATCTGATTGCAGATTACACTTCATTGCCCTTCATCAGATTCAGTGCAGTGATTTCGGGTATTCCTGAAATAAAGAAGTTGCTCAAAGAAGTGAGCGAAAGAAATACTCGACTAATTCTTTTTGTTGATGAAATTCATCGATTCAACAAACTGCAACAGGATGCTTTTTTGCCTTATATTGAAAGAGGGCACATTATCTTGATTGGAGCTACCACTGAAAATCCTTCTTTTGAGCTTAATAATGCCTTGCTTTCGAGGTTAAAGATATTAGTTTTGCATGCTTTAAACGAAGATGATATCGGGAATATTGTAAAACGAGCCCTTGCTGATAAAGAAAAAGGCTTGGGGAAGGAAAATCTTCAATGGTCTCAAACAGCAATTAACCTTCTTTGTGTTTACTCTTCAGGTGATGCAAGAGTTGCTTTGAATGTCCTTGAAACCGTAGCAATGACTGCAAAAAAAGAACAATGCACTTTGATTGATGAAGAGTATTTGCAAAACATTCTTCAAAAAAGAATACCTCGTTATGACAAAAAAGGTGAGCATCACTATGATTATATTTCAGCCCTGCATAAAAGTCTGAGGGGCTCGGATGTGGATGCTGGATTATATTATCTCGCCTGCATGCTTCATGCTGGAGAAGATCCCATATACATTGCCCGCAGATTGGTGCGATTTGCCTCGGAGGATGTGGGGCTTGCGGATCCTTTTGCTTTGGTGCTGGCAATGAATGTGTTTCAGTCATGTCAGGTCATAGGGGTTCCTGAGTGCGATTGTATCCTTGCAGAATTAGTGATTTACCTGGGACTGGCGCCCAAGAGTATTTCTTCTTATCAAGCTATAAATGAGGCAAAAGCCTGGGTGGACAAGCATCCTTTTGAAGAAGTTCCTATGGTGATTCGCAATGCTCCTACTCGATGGATGAAAGAATATGGCTATGGAAAAGATTATGTGTATCCACCTTCTCAGGACGATGAAGTTTATCAGCAGGACTATCTTCCCGAGAGGCTAAGGAATCTTAGACTTTATCATCCTGTTGCTCGAGGTAAAGAGGCGTACTTTAAAGAGCGATGGGAAAAAATTCAAAAAAAATTAGGAAAACTATGAAAACTACTGACTTTTACTTTGATTTACCTCGGCATTTGATTGCACAGGAGCCATCATTAAATCGAGATCAGGCTCGATTGATGGTGATCGATAGAGTTTCGGGAAAAATAGAACATCGACATTTTTTTCATTTATTGGATTTTTTGCATCCCGAGGACATTCTTGTTTTAAACAATACTCGTGTGATCCCTGCTCGATTGTGGATGCAACGAGAAGAAACCTCCAGTCCTCTGGAAGTCTTATTGATCCGACCCAGAACGGACAAGCAATGGGTTTGCTATGTATCTCCAGGAAAAAAAGCTCGTACCGGTTCATTTTTAATGCATCCTTCAGGTCTTATTAAAGCCAGGGTGTTGGAAGTTCTTCCCCAGGGTGAGCGAATCATTGAGTTTGAATGGGACAGCAACACTTCATTTTTAAACCTTCTGGATAAAGTGGGAAAAACACCATTGCCTCCCTATATTCATTCAGATCCTGACCAGTGGAAAGAATATTACCAAACGGTTTATGCTGAAAAAGAAGGTTCTGTTGCGGCTCCAACTGCAGGGCTTCACTTTACTCATGATCTTCTGGAAGCGATTCAAGAAAAAGGCGTTGCTGTGAATTATCTTACCTTGCATATTGGACCTGGCACTTTTAAGCCAGTCAAGGTTGAAGATATAGAAAGTCATACCATGGATGAAGAATTTTATCATCTTTCACAAGAAGTTGCAGATGAAATCAACCAAAGAAGAAAGCAGGGCGGAAGATGCATTGCTGTTGGTACGACTGTAACACGAACTCTTGAGAGCCTGGCTCGGGATGGGCAAGTTCAGGCAGGATCAGGGTCAACAAAATTATTTATTCGTCCTGGGCATGCCTATCAAGTTGTTGACAGCTTGATCACCAATTTTCATTTACCAGGCTCAACCCTCATTATGCTTGTAAGCGCATTTTATAACAGAGAAGGGATTTTAAAAGCCTACCAGGAGGCTATTGAACAGTCTTATCACTTTTATAGCTTTGGCGATGCCATGCTTATCATTTAAAGACAAGGGGACGAAAGACAAGGGGACGGGGGGGGTTGTCTTTTTTTATCGCAGATTATCGCATGATTTCTTAAGATTTATAAACAGTATTTCGATTAATCCCTGTTAGTCTTTCAATTTGTCTGATTGATAAGCCTTGTTGAACTTTTAATTTATTTAATAAGGTTCTTCGAGAAGTTTTATCCATTTTAAGCAAATCTGAAGGTTGTTTAATCTTGCATACTTCTATGATGATCTCAGTTGCTTTTTGGTCACAAATGGGCTGAGGGGCATCAATGTCGAGGCATTGTTCATCAGTTTGTTTGAGATGAAAAACAGTGAATTCATGCAATGCTTTTTTTCTGTCAGAATGGAACATATTTAACGCAAAGTCAATATCAGTAAAACCTTTAGCATATAAATAGTCAGGATAACTGCTCCATTGGTATTCACTAATATTGCTTATTAACCCTGCTTTGAAAGGGTTTTGATGAATATAACGCAATACAGTTAAAAAGTATGCATTATCTTCAACTGGTTCACTTTTAAAGCGATCTTGAAACAGGTAGCCTATTCGATCATATTTACGATTGTGCCAAGATACATAACTGCTTCCAAGCCTGCGCATGATCTCGCTCAATGAAAATGTTTTTTCATGAAGCAAAAGATGAACATGGTTACTCATAAAGCAATAGCCATACAGAGCAAAACTGCCATCTTTTTTTAAAGTGCTTAGGATTTGAAGAAAATGTCGGATATCGTTTTCATCTCTAAAAATGATGTTTCTATTGATCCCACGAACCATTATATGATAAATTCCACTTTCACTTAATTTTCTTGCTGTTCTTGGCACTACAACCTCCTCATAAAGATTTTAGAAAAAAGTTAAAAATGAGTCAACACCCCCGTCCCCCTGTCTGCCAAAATGATACAAGCTGATCATGAAGGTCTTCGCAATTTTTTAATAGGTGCAAAGGTTTCCAGTGATCAGGAAGCAATTGATGATAATTTGATTGAGCAAAGCGATCATCAATGAGTAAAATAAAACCCTTGTCTGAGAGAGATCGAATGACTCGACCTCCAGCTTGCACCACTTTGTTGACCCCGGGATAAAGGTAAGCATAGGCATACCCTTTTCCATTTTGTTCATCGTAATATTTTTTTATTAATTCTCTTTCCATGCAAATGCTGGGGTGCCCCACTCCAACAATAATAACTCCATGCAATTTTTCTCCCACCAGGTCTATGCCTTCTGAAAAAGATCCTCCCAGGACTGCCATGGCTATCAAAGTGGAACTTCTTTCCTCTTGAAAGGCATCAATAAAATCTTTTTTTTCTTTTTCATTCATTTTAGCTTGCTGCATTATTATTCGGAGGGAATCATTTTCTTCAATCAGCCTGACCAGGTCTTGCATGTACTGGTATGAAGGAAAATACACCATATAGTTACCCTTTTTGGCAAGAGTGGCGGTTAGAATAAGTTGCTTTACATCTTTCAATGAAGACTTGCGGTCCTTCCATCTTGTGGAAACGGAAGCATCCAAAAGCGTTAGCAAGTTTTCACGAGGAAAAGGAGAGGATGCCTTGTATTCATCTTCTTCCAAAGATCCGCCCAGACTATCTTTATAATAAGGCAATGGGCTCAGTGTCGCTGAAAAAAGAACTTTTGATGCTGATTTATCAAAGCTTTCTCTGAGTTCAATAGAGGGGTCCATACAAAATATTTTTAAAAAAACATCCTGTTTGGTTTGCCCAATAAAGGTAAAATATCGTTGATCAAATCGTTGAATTAATCTTAACATGAAGCTAATTTCATAATAAAGCTCCATCGATTCGCTTGACCATATATGGTCTGGATTTTTTTTCATTATCTCAAGGTAAGCTTGCTGTGCATCTTCGAGCATGATTTCAAGAGTTTCGGGGAAATGTTCAAGAGGATATCCCTGTGGTGAAAAAACCAAAGATTCCTTTTCTTCATTTCGAAACCATGCATGCAAAGGCTTTAATGCTTCATGAACAGAAGGTTCTTTGCTTCGACTGCTTTTCATAATGCGCCAAATCTTTTTTTTAAACAATATGGAAGAATACATGCTTCGAGCTCTGTCTATAAGGTTGTGAGCCTCATCTACCAGCACCACCGCTTGAAAATGTGGATGATTAAGATACCGCTTCAGTTGTACTCGGGGATCAAAATAATAGTTGTAATCTCCAATGATTATATCTGCCCAAACAGAGGCATCCAGCAAAAATTCAAAAGGACAGAGCCTGAATTGCTGAGCAATTACAAAAGCATCCATGCTGTTAAAGCATTCCATCTTAAGAAGCTCTTCAAGACCCTCTCTTTGGCGCTCATAATACTTGATTGCAAAGGGGCACTGATGGGGTTGACATTTGCCTTCTTGGTTTGAGCAGATTTTTTCTTTTGCTGTTAAATGGATACTTCTTAATTTTATACCTTTTGAACTTAAAACATTAATGGCTTCATTAACATGAATTTGCTGAGAAGTTTTAGAGGTCAGGTAGAATATTTTTTCAAAACAACCATCTTTCAAGCCTTGAAGGGCAGGGTAAAGCACAGCCATGGTTTTTCCTATTCCCGTGGGAGCTTCAACCCATAAAGAAGTTGAAAATTGAAAACATTCACTGACTTTTTCCATAACTTCTTTTTGACCTTTTCTTATCCCTTTAAAAGGGAAAGAAGAGCATTGAAGGGATTTATTTCTCAGCATTATCCAGTCATCTGCTTTTTTTTGCCAGGCGATATAGGATTCAAGCATACCATAAGCCAGCTCAAAAATTTTTTCATGGGTAAATGATTTCTTAAATCTCGTGACTTCTTTTCCAGGGAGATGAATATAACATAACTCAAGGTTAATGGATCCATCCTCCAAAGGGGAGTCAATGTAGAGGAAAGCATATGCAACAGCTTGAAGCCAGTGAGAAGGGAAAGTATCGATTGAAAGCTGATTTTGAGCAAGGAAGGTGGTTTTGATCTCTCGAATGATGACCTCATGATCTTGAGCAAGTATTTGATCAGCTCTTCCATGCAAAGTGATAAAATAGCCTTTTATGGGAATAGTTTTGGAAAGTGAAACTTCTGACATAGCTTCGTTTTCAGCCTGAAAAGCTCTATGAAGAGATGCTCCTTCCCGCAAGCGTTCAGAAGAAGCGGAAGTAAACGAAAGATTACCTGAAGGAAAAAGAAATTGAGCCAAATCAAGGACTGAAATGACTTTACTTTTTCCAATTTTATTTATCATATTAACCATGGCATTATACTTTTAATAATAGCTTTTAATGGGAGGAAGTGCAATTGCAGGTAACATTTGAGCTGATTCCAGTCTTTTCAACCATTATGCTGATTGCTTGCGGCATCCTGGTTTTTTTGATGCTGAATGTCTATAAGCACAGAGATCAGCCCGGTGGAATCTATATGCTTTTATTACTGCTGGCACTTTTTTGCTGGTGTTTTTTTCAAGCCTGGGAGCTCATCAGCAATTATGAAACTGTAAAAATTTTCTTGTCACAGCTTTCTTATTTGGGCATTGCTTTTGCTGCGCCTCTATTTTTTCTTTTTGTATATCACTATGTTCATCAGATTGAGGAAAGAAAAGGTTCCTGGGGTCGATGGCTTTTAATCGAATCGTTCTTAGTGCTGATGCTGGTTTTTACGAATGTCTGGCACGGTTGGATCTGGACGGGATTCACCCCTTTGCAATCAGAAAATAGCATGATCCTGCAATACCATCATGGACCTGCTTTGATTTTTCATGCTTTATTCTCATATCTTTGCCTTTTGATTGCACTTATTATTCTTATACGCCATTGTATTTTGCAGCAATTTATTAACAAGCAAAGAACTCTGCTCATGATCATTGCAATGCTTTTACCTTGGATTGGTAATGTACTCTATGTATATCAACTCACTCCCTGGAAAGGCATTGATTATACGCCTATTGCTTTAACCCTGACTGCACTGATTTTTGTTTTAGTGTTTATCCGATATCAGTTTTTTGAAATCAAACCTATCGCTCTCAACTGGCTTTTTAAAAGCATGCGAGAAGGAGTAATGGTGTTCAATCAGCAAAATCAGTTGATGCTTGCCAACCAGCAAGCAAGACAATGGGCACAGATCAACCGAAATGCTTATGGAAGCAGTATTGAAAAAATTAGTTGCTTCGAATACAAACTAAACGATATTTTGCCCAATGAGTATGATAAAAACAATACTTTTGAGCATCATCAACAAAATGATAACCAATGGTATGAAATTGAAAAAACTACCTTAACTAACCATAACAACTTCCTTATTGGTTTTTTAGTCATCATTCGAGACATCACTGAAAGCAAAAACCAGGAAGAAAAGTTAAAAAAAATGCAATTGCGACAGCAAACCTTGCTGGATAGCCTTCCTTTTATTATCTGGCTAAAAGACTATCATGGTCGCTATTTGGCAGTTAATAAAAAATACCAGGAAACTGCAAATTTACCTTTCCGAAAAATTATTGGGAACAAGGATGATGAGGTTTGGCCCGAAGAAATGGCTAAAAAATATTTAAAAAATGATGATCAAGTGGCTTTTACAAAACAACCCTTGATGGTAGAAGAAAAAATTGAAAACGAAGAGGGGATCTTTTGGGTCGAGACATATAAGGCTCCTTTGCTGGACGAGGAAGGAAATGTAGAGGGCACCACAGGGTATGCCAGGGATATTACAGAGCAAAAAAATCTGGAGCTGATAAAAAATGAATTTATAAGTATGGTTTCGCATGAACTTAGAGCGCCTCTAACTGCGATAGTTAATAGCATGAATATGATGATGG
>PXBT01000048.1 GCA_003566815.1 Caldisericota bacterium | reverse complement strand
TGAGCAAACAATTGGCGAATCTTGCCCATAAATTCTGCGGAGGCATCTGAGGATCCGCCCTTTCCTCCAGCCCCGGTGTACTTGTTGATCACCACTCCGCGATGAAAGTGGCCATTATTTTTAGCATCAAAACAATCTTTAAAGTGAGGATCAAACCCAGCACTGACATCTCCCGAAAGCACATTGGACTTTCCAAAGATTCGATGAATATGGGTTTTTTCGCCAGTAAACTGGATCAAATCTTCCACAAACTCCTCAATTGATCGGGTTTTGGCTCCCGTATTACCTTCAGATCCAATTTCCTCCTTGTCCAAAAGGATAACCATGGCTCCAAGCTCTGGCGCATCCTGCAGATCCAGCAAAGCACGTAGACCCGTAAATGCGCATATGCGATCATCCTGCCCATATCCATGGATCATGCTTCGGTCCAACCCCAAATCAAGAGCCTCTCCTCTTGGCACAACTTCAAGCTCTGCGCTGAGAAAATCTTCTTCAACCAGGCCATATTTTTGGTTCAAAATCTGTAGCATATTAAGCTTTACAGCATCTTTTTCATCTTCATTAAACTCAATGGGAAGACTGCCTACAATGATGTCCAAAGCTTCATTTTTGAAAACTTCTCCCACCTTTTTCGCTTTATAATCTCTGGCCAGGTGAGGCAAAATATCCGAAATAGCAAATATGGGATCATAAGCGCTTTCCCCTATGGAGACGCTGATGCAGGATCCATCTTTGCGTACAATTTCACCATGGATAGCCAAAGGAATATTGAACCATTGGTAAGTTTTAATTCCACCGTAATAATGGGTGTCAAAATAAGCAAAACCACTGTCTTCATAAAGGGGATTCTGCTTGATGTCCAATCGAGGCGAATCAATATGCGCAGTGACGATATTGACCCCTTTGCTCAAAGGTTGTCTGCCTCCCAAAAAGGCAATCAACCCTTTGCCTTTGATCATTCGATACAGCTTTTGGCCCGACAATGACGCACTTTCAAAAACACCAGGCTCTTGAAAAAGACGAAAACCTTTGTTTAATAGCAAGGTCTCAGCATACTTTGCAAAAGTTCTTTCCGTTTTGCCCTGATTTAACGACTTTTTATAATCATCAGCAAAACTCATAATTCGATCATTTTTTTCCTGATTCCAGGCTAACTTGGTTTTGTATTGCAATTGCTTTCGCAAGTCATCCCACTTGTTCTTTTTTTCTTCCAGCATTTCTGCCTCCTTCTCCATTATTCTTGCTTTCATTATAACATCTTTTTAGTGAATGAAATGAGTCACCGGGACGGGGGTGTTGACTCACTTTTTTTTAATTGACAGCATTTAATCATCTTTTTATAATATCTTCATACGATACCACTTCCTCATATGGAACAGGGAAAGCAAGTGTATATACAAGTAGCACTGTACCTTATGGCGACAAAGCTTTTATGTTGTTTTTATTGACTACTTATTAGTAGCTATCATGGAGGCGCAATATGGTTAAGCTTTGCTCAAATAACCTCCTGAGCCGCCCACGCGATCCTCCTGTGTTTCATAAACTCCCGCATATTCCAGGAAATGCAGTGCTTTGCAACATGAAGAAGAGAGGGAAATAAACCCATGAGCTCTGCAGGAAGAGCATATTATGATAGCACCAGGTTTTCTTCCGGCAGGAGGTCTTTTTGTTCTAAGTATATTTTAAAATGTTGTGCTAATGTATAGGGAAAAGGAAGTAGGGCAGGACTATGATTAGATTGAGCTATGTTTTTTTAATGATTGTGTTTTTGCTTGGTACCTTTTTCACAGCTTGCCAACAGCACAACAATAAGGCTCAGGAAACATCATCCAACCCCATTGAAAGCTTTCTGTTGCGATTGCAGGATATTTCTCCTGATGATGGAAAAAACAATTTATTCCCTTTTGCTGAAACTGACCTGGCCAACCAACTTATTGATAGCGTGCATCAAGCCAATGATTATCATTTGCTTATTGAGAGCAGTGAAGATAAAGAAAGAAATCGCTATATCATGCTTTTCGACTTCAGCACAGGCAAAATACTGGATAAAAGCAAATCCATTTATAACTTGGGCAGCTATCAGGGAGCAACTCCTCACCACTGGATTTTTACACAAGCAAGAACAGGTAGCCTGCTTTTATTTTCAAGGTCAAACCTGGATGATGTATCCCCAGGGTCAACCTTCGTTCAGAAGCTTTTTATTGCTGATGATCACTATGTTGCACTTAATGGCATACACTCCATAGATACCATGACCTATCATCTTTTCGATGGAGAAGTTGTTTGGAAGGTGCCCTTGGAACAACTATCCATTATGAAGCATGGGGTTTCAACCTTTTTCCTGCCTCTTATATTTAAGCAAAATTCACATATTTTGTTGTTTTCCTATGATGATGAAGTTTTAATTTCTTCCGCTCATCAAGTTACCACAGAAACAACATTGTATTATTGGATATTTGACCAAAAAGATGGAAAACTCCTGTATACCGATTTTTTTGCTCATAATACCCATATAGCGCAAAATGATGAACCCTTTCACTGGAGAGCTGATGGTTTGTTCCATCAGAAGGATTATTCCTTGTTGTTTTTTAATCGATATCAGGAAAAGTCAGTAGTTGAGTGCTATCTCTGGGAAGGAAAACAGTCCCTGACCAGAACCTGGGTTTTGGAATTTCCCCAAGAATTATGGTCAGAGCAAGACAAAATAAAATCTTATCTCCATTCCAAAATTTTTTCAGATACTTCACATTATTGGATGATCGTGCAACAATCCTCCCCCTTATCTTATGACAAAGGTTTCAGGCAAAGTTTTTTAGTAAGCATTGAAAAATCTTCGGGATTGATGCAAAGCAAATTGTTAATAAGTGAAGATGCTATAGTAAAAGACTGGACATTAAGGGAAGGCCAGTTTCTGTTCAGTTTTGAAAACAGCGTCAAGTCGCTAAAGAAGAGTTCCAAAGAAATATTGTGGCATTATGAATGGGAACAACAAAAAAATCATCACACTCAGGTTCTTTTTGAAAATTACACCACCTTCCTTCTAAGCTATTTTCAGCCTGAGAATCACCGGATCCTTTTGCAAGCTATTGATAAAACTGGAACACTCATCCCCATTTCCACCTTCACCAATACGACCAAAATACAGGAAATGATTCAATCCAGTGATCCAGGGGCCTATATTCCTCTATATGATCTTTTTATCATCCCAATAGAGCGCGATCATTTTTTAGTCATCAGCAATAGAGGGGAAGTGTTCCGATTTGGATTGCATGAATAAGATTATTATTGCAGAAAACTTAAATCCAATCTGGAGAGTGGCGTTGATGGTCAGCACCCTTTCAGGAGGCATATTATATGAATAAGGCATGGTGCTATAAGATAATTCTCATTTTTCTTGCCCTGATTTTACTCTTTCCTGCCCATCATTTTTGGAGCAAAGCTAATGCTTCCCAACCCATG
>PXBT01000042.1 GCA_003566815.1 Caldisericota bacterium | reverse complement strand
TGATACCGAGTATCACAAAAAATGATAAATAAAACAGGGGGATCCATCCAATTGAAATGCTGAATATGAATTACCTGCTAAACATAATTAATTGAATATTAACTTGATTAACCTGTTTTATACGGATGAAAAGATTAAATACTACAGGGTTGATGTTTAAAATATTACTTTTTTTTGTTTGTTATTTCTGGGAGGTTGCCCTAAGTACTTCAGGTCATAAAGTTCCGTCAGAAGAAAATCCCAGGCATAAAGTGTTGCGTTCAGAGCAAATTCAGCCGGTTACAGATAAAATTACTGATGAACCAACAAATCCGGCAGATTTTGAACATCTTGAATCGGCAATATCTTATATGATGAAAATGTTTGATATTAAAGGAGCTTCTGCTGCAGTAGCTAAGGATGGCAGGCTGGTTTATACAAAAGGTTTTGGCTATGCCGATGCAGAAGCTGAAGAGCCGGTAAAGCCAAAACACCTTTTCAGGGTAGCAAGTGTCTCCAAGCTTATTACGGCAACTGCCATAATGAAAATGACTGAGTTAAATATGCTCAATATCGACGATAAGGTCTTTGGTAAAAAGGGCATCCTCAATGATTCGATCTATCTTGACTATTTTGATCCGCGGGTTGAAGAGATTACCGTACGTCATCTTCTTAATCATTCAGCAGGGTGGAACAGGCGTTACGGCGATCCGATGAATATGCACCACACCATTGCCAGGAAAATGAGGATTGATGTTGCCGATGTTAAGTTGTCCGAAAGATTGATTTACACTCTTAATCAGCCCCTGCATTTTGACCCGGGCACACGAACCAGCTACTCAAACCTTGGATATGCAATCCTGGGTAAAATTATTGAGGCCATTACAGGTATGGAGTATGAGGCATTTGTTCGTCAGGTGATACTTTCACCTCTGGGTATCCAGGAAATGAAAATTGGAAAAAACCTCCTTGAGGATCGTTTTGAAAATGAAGTAAAGTATTACGATCTAACAGATAATCAGAACGCTGAATTACATGATCGTGATAAGGTTCCCCTGGCTTATGGAGGTAATGATATCGAAGCACTTGGTGCTGCAGGGGGGTGGATTGCTTCTCCTGCTGAGGTCTTAAAACTTGTAATAGCTATTGACAGTTTATCAGGAGCACCGAATATACTTTCACCCGAGAGCATTAATTTAATGACAGATACCAGGCTTTCAGGCGGACATCCAATAGGCTGGGCAGGATCTGACGGTCAGGGTAACTGGTGGCGCACAGGAACATTAGCGGGAACATCAGCACTTGTTATACGTCAGAATGATGGCATAAGCTGGGCTGTGTTCTTTAACTCGAGCACAGGCAAGGGAATACATTTCCCTGCAATAGTAAACAGTGAGGTTAAAACAGCATTGAATAAACTGGCAGAGTGGCCTGATCACGATCTTTTTTATTATTTTGATGTATCGCCACTGCTTTATCCTGATTTGGCTGAACTCCAATAAACAGTTTTCCAAAAAGATATTCTCCCTGGCATCAGCCCCAAATACATGCAGGATAAAGCATAACTATCACTCCGGTATCCTGTTTCAGTCCGGATCCCTATTCAGCCCGGATCCCGGTTTACTGAGACTATTCTGATGCAATTTTTATCATTTTCCCGGCCGGGACCTGATCTGTAAGTTCCATATTATTAAGAAATGCGAATTCCTCCATATGGTGCTGCTGAACACCAAAAGACCGTAAAGCATCGGCAAGTGTGCCGGCTCTCTGCACCTTTCTTATCCTGATCCTTTCAGGCTGAACATTTAATTTTGAAGGATCAGTGAGCCTGTCAAATTTCATCATGGTTGTCTCGAATGCATCGGAGTATTTATCAAAATCAGCTTCAACAGATACACCATGAAAAACATAGTAAGTACCACCGTCATCAATAAAATAAGACAATACCCTGATTGTATTTTGCTGACCTGTGGACTGGTTCTGTGATGTCTGGCTGGAGTGGACTGCAACAGCCGGCATTCCGTTAACGGTTGTTCTCCTGCGATCAAGAACATTCAGCTGCAATTGCTGCAAGGTTGCCTGTGCAGCCTCATCCAGTGTATTACCTTCTGCAAAGGTAAAGATCATTAAGGCTTTTCCGTCCTGAGGGGCCATTCTGACCTGAATCGGCGAGTTTTCCAGTTGCCATCCCGGGGGAAACGGAAATTCAAACTTAAGTTCGGGGTGATAAAACATCTGCCCTTCAACAAAACCCTGACGGGGGTCGTCACCATAAACCATACCGTCCAACATTTGCAGATAACTGTCGGTGTTGACCTTCCACGAAGAAAAATCCAGGGAGTCCTGCCATATAAGTGCATCCCGTTTTACAGAGTTATAACGATCGCCCGGGTCAGGATGTGTTGAAAGCCAGGTGGGAATTCCCGCACGGTCACTTTCAAGATTCATCCTTACCAGCACCTGGTAAAAATCTGCCATTTTACTGGCATCATATCCGATTTTTGATGTGTATTCAACCCCCAGCCTGTCGGCCTCCCTCTCATCTTCACGGCTGAAACTCAGGAACAGCAATTGCATACCAGCCATAGCATATTCGCCATACTTCCTGAATTCTTCAGACGCAATCATACCACCGATTAACAGCAACTGCCCCAGTTGTTGTTTGCTTTGCCGGCTGACAGTGTGACGGGCCGTAATGTGCCCCATCTCGTGTCCGAGAACACCAATCATCTCTGCTTCATTATTAAATTGAGCTAAAATACCACGGGTAAAATATATATATCCTCCGGGAACTGCGAATGCATTAATTACAGGTGTATCCAAAATTCTGAAGTGGTATTCAAGGTTGGGACGATGTGAGATCAGTCCCATTTCGTTGCCCCTTTCCTGAATTAATCCCAGCAATGCCTCATTTTTATATTCCCCAAAGGTGGCTGTAACCTGGGGATCATACTCTTTTCCCATACTGATTTCCCGGTTTTCTGACACAAGCATTAATTGCCTTTTACCGGTAACCGGATTAATTGCACATGAAGGGAAAATAAGAATGGTAGCTAAAAGCGAAATTATAACCAAATTGTCAGATCTTTTCATTGCAAAAAAACTTAAATTTCTAACCATATGATTACATTTAATATTTCAATAAGTTAGCAAACTATTAACTCTGTATGAAAAGTTCATATATGCTTCCGGGGGCAAAGAACAAAGATTCTCCGCCTTTCTGCGGTGGAGCATCTAAAAATATAAAGGAAAACAAAAAACCCGCCGGAAAAAAACAAATTGCAATCAAATATGCAATTGCTGTAAATAAGCAAGCACACCAAATACCCTCAGCAACCAGATTACAAGGAGGATCACAACAACGAGATTTAGAATGCCTTTGACAGTACGTTGCATGGGAATCAGGTTCACAAGCCAAAGGAGAACTCCTACAATAATAATGACAAGTATAACAGTTAGTATAGGCATAATAATAGTTTTT
>PXBT01000146.1 GCA_003566815.1 Caldisericota bacterium | reverse complement strand
GCTTAATCTCTTTCCAGGTTTGTTTGTCTACCCGAACCGTAGTAGAATCATTCATATTCATGTTCCTATGTTTATATTCTACAATTTAGTCTACAAAATAATGCAGTAATTGCAATATTCAGACTGAACCTATTCTGTTAGAAAACACATGGGCACTATAAACTGATTTCACCAGCTTATAAGCTGAGGAGTCCAAATGCAAGTGGCAAGTGTTAAGGTTTTATTTTGCAGGATGAGGATAAAAGAGGTTTAAGTTTCGGGGTGGATGCAATAGTTCGAAAAAAAGAACATATCGAATCGATTCAACTATTTTAGTTGTTCAAAAATGCAAGATATTCACTTATTGAAATTTTTATCTCTTTTAAGATCTTTCTAATTAAGCCTCTGCCCAAATCATCATTATGGAATGGTATTACAACAACTCTTCCATCTTCATGTTTAAATTTTTTATGACTTCCTCTTTGGTGAACCTCATAGAACCCTACCTTATTCAGTATTTTTGCCATTTCTTTTGAAGAAATTATGGGGAGTTTGCTCAAAGCCTGAATTCCATTTGTTGCACGCCGACAAAAGTATTCTGCAATAAATCTGGGTTTTCATCTTCCAGGTATAGCGCTACAGCTTCCTTGATTCTTGGAATAAGCTCTTCATAAGTTTTTGCCTGGGTAAAGCATCCTCGCAAAGCAGGAACAGAAGCTACAAATGTTCCATCTTCATCTTTTTCGATCAATACTGTTAAATTCACTTTTTTTTTCATGGATTTATTATACCCTATATAAAATATTTTTTAAGAACTAATACCTTATCTTGCATGGTTTTTAAGAGCATTAATCAATAAATAATCTGGGTAAATAAAGGTAATATAAATCGACTTTACCAGTTTATAGGCGTAGGGGTCCAAATGCAAGTGGAAATTGCTTGGGTTTATTGATATTCCTTGAAATACTATTGCATTTTGAAAACAAAGTTTAAAGCTTGATGGTTTACAAATAATTGACAGTTTATTAAAATAATGTTAACTAAAAGGAACGGGGGAAGAAATGAATAAAAAATTTGAATTAGTGCAATTAACTAAAAAATTAGGCTTGATTAGCCTCAAAGATATTGATCAAATGAAAATTTCAAGAAAGTATGCCTATGACTTGGTGGAGTCCAGGATTTTAAAAAGAGTGTCCAAGGGAATATTTGTGCTTTATGATGAAAAATTGCCTCCTATGGTGGAATTTATTTTAACTGCCAGGCGTTTTCCTCGCGCAGTGATCAATTTGCACTCTGCTCTTTATTTTCATCAGCTCATCCAGGAGCCACCCGATCTTTTATATTTTGCAATTCCCCGCAGAACCTACAAGCCCAAATGTGACTATGCCAAATGTCACATCAGCTTCTTAACGGGACCCTCCTATGCTTATGGCATTGAAGAGCATATCCTGCATGCAACCGCTATCAAGGTTTATAGCCCTGCAAAAACTGTTGCGGATTGTTTTAAATTTCGTAAATCCATTGGCACTGAGCAAGCAAAAGCGATGCTGGAAAAAACCGTTGAGATGAACCTTGCCAGCTTTGATGCATTGAAAGATGCGGCAAGAATATGCAGGGTGGAGGCTACGATGCTTCCCCTTCTGCGTCAGCTTGTTTGAGAAATCGATAGATAGCTTTTTTAATATCTTCAGCAGGTAGCTGGTTGATGCTCTTGTCAAAAATAGGATCGACAGCAATGATTTGGTCAATGTAGTTGCCATCGATGGGACATTCTATACGCAATATCCAGGGGTTATCCGTTTTTTGAGGCTGTTCCCTCTCGGACCATAGCTCTTCGGAAAGCTTTTCGTTGCCTCGATTGCCGATAATTTCGATAGTAGCATCTTTTTCATACTCCATGCCTGAAAGCTTGATGAAGCTTTTGGCAAAGTCATAAATATTGATTTGATTGCCCATTTTTAAAACGAAAATATCATTGCCCTGAGCTATGGCTCCTGCTTGCAATACCAGCTCCACTGCTTCAGGTATGAGCATAAAATAGCGCTCCATTCGCCGGTCGGTAACTTTGATGCATCGACTTTCTTCAAGTTGTTGTTGAAAGAGGTGGATGACGCTCCCGTTGGAACCAAGCACATTGCCAAAGCGAACACTGGTGCAAATCATGTCATTTTTCCTGTTGAAAGCTGCTATCATAAGCTCAATGATTCGCTTGCTGGCACCCATCACATTGATGGGGTGGACAGCTTTGTCGGTGCTGATATTGATAAAACGCTTGACTCCATTTTGCAAAGCTGCTGTCAACAAAACATGAGTGCCCATGATATTGTTGGTAATAACTTCATCCGGATTTGTTTCCATAAGAGGCACATGTTTGTGCGCGGCGGCATGAAATACTATCTCGGGACAATAGTGTTGCATCAACCACTGCATCTTTTCCTTATGTCGAATATCACCAATAACAGGAACAGCATGGTGATATTGAAACTTGTCGCGAACTTCATGGAAAATATTGAAAATACGATTTTCCCCTCTTCCAAGGAGGATTATTTTTTTGGGAGAAAAGCGCACTATCTGCCTCACCAGCTCAGATCCAATCGACCCCCCTGCGCCAGTAACCAAAACGGTCTTGTTGTGAAGGTATCCGCAAATGTCCTCAACATTCGTGCGAATAGGCTCTCGGTCCATCAAGTCCTCGACTTTGACTTTACGCAGAGCTTCAGCGGTAATATTGCCCTCCACCAACTCCCACAAGCCTGGCAAAGTCTTGACTTTGGCCTGAGTGGGGGCAAGCAGGGCAAGCACCCTTCGCATCACATCGCCACGAACAGAAGGCATGGCAATGAGCACTTCATCTATCGAAAGTCGCTCAATCAGCTCTGGGAGATCCTGAGTATTGCCCAGGACTTTTTTTCTGCGCAAAACCGAGCCCAACTTGGTGGGATTGTCGTCCACGAGGCCTGCGACATGATAGCCAAGTTCAGGATGGGATTCAATTTCACGCAGTATTTTTTCAGCAGCTGCTCCTGCCCCCACCATCAGCACACGATGTATTGGTCGGTGATTGGGATGAGAGGGATCTTTTGATGACTGGAAGCGTTTTTTTCGCTCTTTGCGCAATCGAAACAAAATGCGTGGAAGCACCATAAGATTAAAAGCAAGGAAAAAAGTTATAATAAGAAGGTTGAGGGAAAAATGCCAGGGAATGGAAAAGATCAAGTAAACAACAAAACTTGACACACTGGTAAAAAATACAGCCAGCCCTATTTTGATAGTCTCTCGGATGGAGGCAAATTCCCAAATATCATACGGGATGCCAAAAGCTATTAAAAAAGAAAGAAAAAGTCCATTTTGAATAGCCCAGGCTTCAAAACATAGTTCTTTGCAGGGAAAGGGATAAGCAAAACCTCTTGCAATAAAAAGGCTCAGGAAAAAAGCAAAATTAAAAATTAGAAGATCAATGATTAGGATAAGGGCTACCTTTTTCCAGCCTCTTGCGACATGATTAAGTGCCGGTCTGCTCAATTAATAACTCCTTCAACTAATGAATTGTTTATTAAAAAAAACAGCAATGCATAACTATAACTATATTGCATTAATAAACTTTTGCAATAACAGTATAAACAAAGAATGTAAAGATAAAAGCTTTCAACAGGTATATAATTAATTTTTCAATAGTTGTTGACTGTTTATAAGGTAAAATCAACAAGGCATCGAGCCAAGAGACTCACAAACAGGGCCAGCAAGCCTGCCTTGAAGGCATAAGAAAAAGAATCATTGCGAGTGGACAGGATATAACGAATACCATGAAATATAAACTGGAATGATAACGCTAAAACCAGCAATACTCCTGGCAACCCCAGCTCTACCATAACATTCAGATAAAGCTGATGCGCATGTATAAAGGATGCTTCAAAATAGGTCTCATAAGCAAGCAAAAAAGCACCCAACCCGAACCCTGTAAAGGGTACCAGCCAGGCCAACTGCCAGCTGTTTTGAAAAATAATATAGCGGGTCTCATCCACCGTGTTTTCATAAAAACGCAGGGCTTCGCTTCTGACCTCAGGCAACATATAAAGGATTATAAACAATAGCGCAATATTCAGGTTTTGCACCCAATTGCGTGGTATCATCATCAATGTTGCAAAACTTGCCAGCAAACCCAAAAAAGCTCCTCTTGAGAATGATAAAACCAGGGTGTTAAAAAAAATTAGGGAAAGGGCAAGCATGAAAACAATCATGAAGCCATGAAAGCCATTTTTTTTCCAGGAATATTTTTTTCGAAGAGGGAACCCATAACATGCGAGGGCTATGAGCAAGGGTATTAAGAGCGCCATCACTCCTCCAATGGTATTGGGGCCACCTATGGAACCTGAGATGCGGGAGACATTTGCGGTTCGAAAGAGCAGCATCTCGGGAGAAAAAAACTCGCCTGAAATGATATAAATCAAGTGAGAAAACTCTTCATTGAAAGATCCTATGGAAAGGTAAACTCCCGCCAGCATAAGAGCAACTAAAAAGCGAATTTTGAACCCTTTGCTGAGCAGGGAGGATGAAAGCGCAACAATCAGCAGGCTGGCTCCTGATACTATGATGCAGTAACCCAGAGTGGTGGATGGATCCACCGACCAGGTGAGGCTGAGCCAGCACCATACATTGAGCAACAGGATGGTGGTATTCCAGGGATAATGAACATAAGGAAAAGGACGAGCAACCAGCATAAGCAACAGCCAGAACAAAAGGGTGAGCAAAGGGCCTGCTCCTTGTGCAAACAGGGGGAGAGAGGGTACAAATAAAAGCAATAGCAGGGATAAATATAACCCCGCCTCCATACCCCCCTTGAAAACCATCTGAAGGATAACCCTCCAGTCAGTCTGGTTAGTGTTATTTTCGGGCGGCGTAGTATCGACTGGAGTAGTACTGGTAGTAGCTTTCGTTTCCACGACGGGTCACATTGAGGACAAAACCCAATATATTGCAATAATCAAGGGCATGAAGTGTCTTTTTAAGGTCTCTCCTGCGAGTATTGCCCATCGAAATAACGACCAGCAATCCATCTGAAAGCGTTGAAACTATGGGAGTATCCGCCACCACATTGACAGGAGGTGAATCAATGATAATGAGTTGATAGCGGGATTTGAGCTCTTCGAGAAGTTTTATCATTCTATCAGAGGATAGCAACTCTGAAGAATTGAAGGGAATAGGTCCTGAGCCCATCAACGATAAGTTGTCGATGGGAGTGGTTTGAATAGCTCTCTCCAGGTCGCAATCTCCATTGAGGCAATTGGATAAGCCTTCTTTGTTTTCCATTCCAAATTGACGATGTAAATTGGGAATCCGCATGTCCGCATCCAATACGAGGGTATTATAATTCGCAGCGGCAAAAGTGACTCCGAGGTTGCTGGCTACAGTGGTTTTGCCTTCCATTTGGTTGGGAGAGGTAATCACGATTACCCGAGGTTCATTGAATTTTATGGAAAACTGCAAATTGGTGCGCAAAATCTTGAAAGCTTCTGCAACAGCTGATTTCTCATATTTTGCTGCATAGGGTGCCAGTTGTGCTCCATTTATTTCAGACTTTTTTTTGTCAGGTTTTTTTTTGAAGACGGAGGAAGGGTTAAAAAGTTTCATCAATTAATCAACCGTAATGATCATTCCGACTGTAAGTCTCCAGGTATCAATAGGGTTCATGATGATCATATCCACATCATTTCTGCCCTGTCTGAGCTCAATTTCCATGCGGAAAGGCTCATTGCCTTGAATGTCATAAGTTTTTTCCTGATCTGTAGTCTTGTTGTTCACTTCAATGGACATCGGGTGCGCCAGCGTGCTTTCATAGACCATCATCTGCTGAAGAGGATAGTAGCTTAATGCATAGGCTCGATGCCAATTGGGGAAAAGATCAAAAGGCGTGGAAGAATAAAAATCAAAACTATGTCGAGGGTTGCCCGCCTGATCATGATAGGTTGCTTTAAATTTAATTTCGCCCACATGGATAAAACAAATTGGCAACAGGACAGTGTATTCGCCAGAAGGAAGCACTTGCACTTCTTTCATGGGGATATCATTAAAAACCATCGAAACTTTGCCGCCAGGAATGCTTTGACCTGAAAAACGAAAGAGCGAAGGGGCAAGCTTTCTGGTGAGTATGGCATGAAATTCTGTCTGATTGACATCGGTGAATAAATGGGTGGCTTTTCCATCATCTGCTGGATCAGGAAACAAAATTTCATAAAGTACATAGGCTATCTGAGCTCGTGTCAAATCTTCATGGGGTCGAAAACTGCCATCCGGAAAACCTCTCATTAGCTCAGCTTTTACTGCAATGGTAAGGTATTTTTGGGACCATGCGGGAATATCTGCGCGGTCAATGAAGCCTTGAACTGTCTCTGAAATCATCATGGGGCTTAATTTATCTGCAAAATATTTCATAGCCAGGGTGCGGACTATGATAGGAGCAAACTCGATACGGGTTAGTTTTTCGTTGGGTCGAAACTGGTTGCCTGAAATACTATCACTCATAAGCTGAGTTTTACGAACAACTTCTATAAAAGGGAAATCATAATCATTAACACTTACATCAGCAAAACTGGAGGCAGTGGGGGTAAGGGTACCTGTCTGCAATAACCTGCAAAGCAATATCGCCATGTCTCCTCTGCGAATAGGGTTATCAGGGCGAAAAGTACCATCAGGATACCCTTGAAGCACCCCTTGACCAGCAAGCCAATTGATGCGATCATGGGCCCAATGATCAGGCTGAACATCAGAAAATCTTCCCTGAGCATGACCTAAATTGGGTACCTGTAAAACCATGGAGATTAATAAAGTTATCAAAACAATGGACAAAGCATTTTTAAGCTGTTTCATTTTTTTGCCCCCTTTTAGTTTTTGTTATATTTTCTACGCCAAGCATACTATTAAGCCCAAAGTAATAATAATAATAATTCATTGCATATACTACATTTTTTTACAAAAAATGCAAAATATATTGCACTAATATTTATGATGCAATCAACAATTAACTGCTATAAGGTTTAAGGCTGCAAATCCGGGGGTTGAATGAAATGAGATGGATCCAGAATAAAGGGATTTTCGGAAGGGATCATCATCAGCTGGATTTTGTCGCTGAGTCGTTGAACAAAGTTGTATTGGATAATCTGCGGGGAAATGGACTCGGATATCAGGCGATTGGCTTCAGCTTCGCCTCTTGCTCTTTCAATGATTTGCTGAGCACGATATTCTTCGGCTTTTACTTTTTCCAGCTCTTCCAAAGCTTTTTGAGAAGCAATCTGTTTGGCTTCAACGGCTAATTTGAAATCTGGATTAAAATCAATGTTTTCGAGCAATACATCCACGACTTCAATGGAAAAGGGAGTCAATTCATCTCGAAGGCGATCTCTGATAGCTATGCGAATAGCTTCTCGGCTGGGAGCCACATCTATGGTTTTGTATTTCACGGTCTCATCCTTGGTGATTTGGGGAATTTTGGGAGCAATGAGTACTTCAAAATAATTGACCCCAGTGTTGCGGTACAAATCCTGGATAATATCGGGCGAAACTCGGTAGTTGAGGGTTAAATCGATCAATACATCCTGGGTCTCTTCGCTAAAGCAAAGTAAATCGGTGAAAGTATATCGCTGGACTTTGACATTGGCCAGACGAACTTCTCTCCATGGCACTATTACATTGAGACCTTCATCGATTTGATCCACGATGGCTCCAAATTCATATACTATGCCCACATGGCCCACAGGCACCATATGCAGACTGCGCATCCCAGCGCCCACAATCAAAGCAATAATTGAAACTGCAATCACTGCCGGACGATGATCTATTTGTTTGACGACAAAAGCTCCAACCAATACAACTGCGCCCGCTAAAATTAACAATAAGCCCATGAAATCCTCCTGAATTTAGTTTGTATGTATGATGTTGCAAAGATCTTCCAGCTGTGAAGCATCCTGATGAAAAAGCAATGCTTCATAAGCTTCAATCACTGCAATGAAAGGATGAATAGAGGCAGTGGCAGTCTCATTAGCCATTGCGCCTGAATAGTGAAAGGAAAGCCAGCGATAGAGCTCTTGCAAATGCTCTTGATATCGGTATGAAAAAAGCTGGTGTTGCCCTTGTCCATCGATGGGATCAAACTGACATAAAAAAGAAAGGGTAAAGCTTGAGCCATAGCCCCAGGGATCACTGATATTATGGGTTTTTATAGCTTCCAGCTTGTATCCGCTGGAATGAGCAAGGTAGCGCCATACAAAGCCCTGGTGTCGATATTTGGAAAAAAAGCCAAACCTTGACACTCCTATGGCTTGATAGCTTGATGCTGTGCCTTGATCAGGAAAAAGAAAAACAAGTGTCCGCTCGCCAGGGCTGGGAAGCAATAAACGGACATATTCATGCTGAGAAGTGGAGTTTTTGCTGGGAAACACCCTCGGATCACCAAGGATATAGTTGTCCTGACGCGGACACCAGACATCGATGAGCTTGAGAGCATTATCATACAACATCACCATGAGGTTGAGCGTAGGATGACTCGATTGAAATAAATGAGGGACAGCATAGAAATAAACGCCTGGATCCACTCGAACAGGGATCAAATCTACCCAATGCGCCCACTGAGAGAGCAGGATAGCTGGATCCTCGAGGGATTCGCTGATTTTATTAATGCCATCAAAAGGATTCCATTCTTCTTCCAGTTGCTTCATCCACTTGAGCACTGCCTGGTTGCGTTTGCGATGATATATTCGTTGTTCCAGCAGCATGTCGGGATTTTCTTTGTACAGAATGGGGAAAGCCAATTCAGGGTGAAGGGTGGATGAAAGGGATGGTTTTGGTGGAGCTGACTGCAGAGATTCAATGCTGGAATAAAAATCCTGATGATGCGGCGTCTTTTCCTGAGGGAACAAATTGAAAATTTCAGTTTGATCATATCGTAGCTGGATAAAACCATCGCTGTCCAGGATAAAGTCATAGTAGTCCACTTCTTTCACTTCAAAGATGCATGGGAGTCCAAATTGAACCTGCACCTTGTGATGTCCGTGGCGTATAAGACGGGGAGATTGCAAGGGTTTTTCCTGCTTTGACCGAGGAAGATCAATGAGCTGAAAAATTTCTCCTGACTGAGGTCTACTGAAATCAATATACAACAAAGCGTCTCCTGGATAGTCCCATGCAGTAAAAGTTCCGTTGATCACGAGTTCCAGGCATCCATCACGATCAAAATCCTGGGCGAGAGCTTCTCTGAAAAAAAACATGGGTCGATTTAAAAAATCGTGACCTGGCATTTCAAAAGCAACATGCTCATGAGTCTCAAGCTTGAGAACATCTCGGGTATGGCTGTAAACAGCCAAATCATATCCTTTTTGCTGGCCTGAAATAAATAAAAGTTCATTTCTCGCAGGAAAAGTAAAAGACCCTCGAACAACCGCATGAATATCGTCAAGCTCCAGCACCTGCAGGATAGAGGGTATGTCTTTGGACAGCGTAGCGAGTCGATTTTCCATGACTTCAGCTTCAGGAGGCTGAGGCATTTGTTGCGCCTGATCCCACTGAGCCCAAGGGCAGGCAAAATATCGCCCGGCATGGAAAAAATACAAGGTGTCATCGTGTAGCCAGAAATCTCGATGGTATCCCTGGTTGATAGGGATCAGCTCACCCGTATTCGTATTAAAAGCCAGCAAATAATACCCCAATTTTTCCTGTATACCAGCCTGAAAGACCAACCAGGGCTCCAAATAAACCGATTGAGTGAGTTGAGGTTCCTGGTCTGCCCATGCTGTATGAAGAGAAGAGCAACAACTTAAAGGCAAGGCAGCATAGATAGCCACCATCGATGCCAATAAAGTAGCAAACAATTTTTGTTTTCTCATGGTTTAGCGCCTCTTGCGGTGTTTAAACCGGTTTCTTTTTTTGCATCAATTTTTTTTGCTGAAGACTCTTTTTAACAAAAAGATTGATCAAGCGAGTGATAAAGAAAAACATGATGCCTGAAAAAACCATGCCTGAAATCGCTAACTTGCCCGCATCCACAATTTCTTTAAATTTGGCCTGATCATCCTTGATTTCGATATAGCCCAAAGGCACAGTTTCCACTTGAAGACCCAGGCCCATGCCGCCTCCTGGAGAATCATCCTTTTTTTCTTTGCTTGAAGTGGATCCTGAGTCTTGAGGCTCAAGTTCTTTTTCGGTGGATTTTTGCTCCTGAGCCTTGGAATTGGCGTTGGAAATGAAACCTGCCGAGAGGGATATGGAACCGTTTTGACTGCCTATTCCTCCGCCACCGCCACCTTTGACAGTAACTTTTGCCACAGGGATGATGGTGATGCTTCCTTTTTCGACAGGATCTCCAAAGACTACTCGCACATTAGCATTTTTATGAACTTGCTCAGTTATTTGCTGGATTAATTCTTTTGCCTTCATTGCGCTATCCTTTCGATCCATTTATTATTAATTTTTATGCTCACTTTGAGCAAGATTTCAACTTACCTCCATTGTAGGATGGATTTGAGCTTTTTCAAGAAAATAAGATTAAGTTTCATTGACTGTCAAGGCTTCTGTTATAATATTCAAAGCATATAAATCAGGGGAGGAAGCTATGAGCTTTAATAAAATCGTTGCTTTTTTTATCTTATCCATCTTTTTTTCTTCCCATTTTTTATCCTCATTATCTGCGCAAGAAGCCTCGTATAAAGTTTATATGCAAGGTGAGCCTGTTTCTTCTATAAGCTTTCAGGTCTGCCCGGATGAAACCCATGAAGCTACTTTAACCATTTATGCGCGAGATGAAAATACCGAAGACTGTCGCTTTGACTTGAGCTGGAAAGAATCCTGGCTTGAGCTGTATCCTGCCAGCTTTGCGCTGGCGCCGGGAGGAAGCAAAGAGGTTGCTGTTACAATCAAAACAGTTGGGCTGACTCCTGGGCAATACTCCGATACCATTATGATGCAATCCAACTGTGATCCTGTCAGGTCTGAAATCAGTGTAACGCTGGAAGTTACTGCACCCGTCTTTAATGTGAATCCCTTGAAGACTGACTGGGAAATCCCTTACCAGGGTGAAGTCAGAAAAGAAATTACCCTGACCAATAGTTTTTGCAAAAACACTATTGAAATGGAACTGAGCATAGAACAGCATCGCGACCTGGATATCTTCATGAGCACTCAGCCCATTGTGATGGGAGCGCGAGAGTTTAAAACCATTCCCATTACCTTTCGAAGCAATGGCTTTTATCCTGAAAGCTACCGAAGATTAACGATCACCTTCACTTCACCCCTGATGAAGCCTGTAACTGCAGAATATCGTTTGGTGCGCGAGACAGAAATTCCCATCGTCAAGCCTCATAATCTTTCAGAAGCATGGGAACTTTGGGAGGGCGAAAAAGTGATCCTGAGGGGGTTTTTACACCGAGGCTCAACCCCGGTGTTCACCTCGGATCCTTTTGCTTTATTGGCCATGAATGCAGACTATGATACGCCCCAGGTAAGAGTGGCTGACCCCTTTGAACTGCTTCAATGGAACCCCTGGGAACAGGCTCCGGTAGTCTATGCCGATCTCAAAGGCATCCTTGGTCCCGGCACTTTTGAAAGACCAGCGGAGTTGACCCTGAAAGAAAGACCCCGACTATACTACCCTGTATTGTATCCCTGGCCCAGACCTCCCGAAGAAACTCTGCCCCAGCGTCGACCTATCGGATCCTCATCAGATTACCTGGCTATCATAGGCTCCACAGGTCATCCCGTACCCGAGTGGATGGAGAGGAATCTGCTCATGAAGTGGGAAGCGGGAATGTTTTTTAATTCTTCGGATGCTCACCTGAAAATTTTTTATGGAGAGGGTTCCCTGCCATCTGGAAGATTGGATCCCCCATCTATCGCACAACGAAAAGAACTGATGAAACCTTATATGATGAAAGGGCAGGAAGATGAGCTGTTGGGATGGCTCGCTTCATTGGAAGCCCAAATGCGAGAGCACTTGCGCAATGATAAAACACCTTCGCTAACTTTGAGAATAAGCGGTTACAGTCAAAAAAGAGGGGATGAGATGCTGTTTCATTTGGGACCGGATCAAACGCTTGGAGTGGAAACCCTGGCCAAAGCGCTGGAAAAAATATCCATCCTCGGGTCGGTGCATATTGAGCTCAATACCAGCTATGCTGGCGCATGGACAGAGCGACTGCTGAAGATTGGCAATGTAAAAATCATTACGAGCAGTGAGGCCGACCAGGAAAACTATTTTCATCAACACGATATAAGTACGCAAATCTCCCGATGGCTGAAAAGTGGTAAAGCTGGAAGATCGCTGGGGGCTATTGAATGGCTGGATCTCCTGGAAAAGGTTGAAAATCCATTGGGGGGAGAGGGAGTCTTGTGGGAGGAAACGATTCAATGCGAATATCTTGGATATCGAAAGAGCTACTTGAAAGAAGGCTATGTCTGGATGACTTTTCAGGTGGACCATATTCAGGAGTACTGGGAAAAACATCGTCATAACTCTGCAGACAGCTCCCACAGCTACCAGATTGATTTGCTGAGACCCCAGGAAGAGTTGGGTCGGAATCCTGAGGTGAACCCTCCCTCCTGCCAGCCGGACAGACCTTCGTTTGAGCCCTTCCAGGCAACTCAGACTGCAGGCAAAGAACCTCCCCTGATGGAGCTTGAAGGAAAGGTTGAGCGGCTCAACCCTGAGCAGGAAAGTTTTGAAATGCATGACCCTTTCTTTGAAGGTTTCAGGGAAATTGTGGTTCCAGAGCGTCCCATCCCTGTAAGCGAAGGTGACCGCGTGCGCGTTGTCGGAACTGAGCAGGGAGATCGACGCATCATCCCCATCGCTATCGAAGTGCTGGAAAAAGCTTGCGGCTTAATGATCAAAGGGCCTGAAGACCTGGTGTTTTGCCCTGGAACCCTGCCCAGGGACAACTCCAGCGGCTATCGCATGAGCTCCAAAGAGTTGGAGTGGAAGCTCTCCAATGCAGGAAAAATCGATATCGGCGTTTCCTGGTCACTGCAAGCTGAACCCGTGGGGGATGATCAGGGTATCAAGCTGGATCTTGGCTGGATTGTACCCGATGAACCCTGGGACTCTTTTGCCCCTGGGGAAAACATGACTATCACTGGGGAGATAAAATTTTCTCATGTTCCTGATATTTTGGAGAAAGAAGTTCGGTTTCGAGTGGTGTCCAGATTTTTTGCCTCCCCTTCGCCTCCCTGCAAAGCATATGAAGAATGGATTTTTGAGGTGGTCTTTTGCTCTACGGAGCGCAACATTGAAGGCAGGGTGAGTTTTTTAAATGCAGAGGACAAAGAATGTCCATTGCCTGGCATGCCTGTGCGCATGTACCTGAAACATGAGCCACAGCATGGGCACGATACCCGGTTTAATCAGCATCAGGGAAATATCCCCGACTTGCATGAAAGCGCAGGGGAGGATTTGCCCCATGTTAAATACTACCTGGAAACCCTTACCGATCGGCAGGGTCGCTATGCCTTTTCTTTTCATGATTTTGGCTGTGATCACCAGTATCGCATTTTAGTGAGCTTTGAGACTGCTGAGGTTCGGATGAGCTATCATGAGGGCGATGAGGTATTTTTTGCTTATGGAGACATTGAAAGCCCCATGATGCCCTGCAAGCCTGCGAATTATGAACGAAATCTTCGCCTGGACATGGATAGAGATTTGGTTTATCCTTCAAATTTTGAGGGGGATCCAGGGGCAGTGGCGCAATCGTGGTGTCATATGCAGGAATGCTTTAGTATTTTTCGAAGCGAATCTTGTGGCGATCAGCCCATGATACCTGAAGATTATCTGCCTGTGAAGGTAGTCATTTTCAGCAATACTGAGGGCACATGGTATGATTCCAGCCATCGAAAAATCAATATTTCCATAGAGGATAGTCGCATCCATTCTCCCAATCGCCCCATGAACCGCGAATGGCATGAATTTGGGCATTTTCTGCATGATGCGCTGAGTTCGGGCTTGCCTGAAATGGGGGATGAAGATGACAATCATGGGGGATTTTCCAACTCCTGTTCCTCCGATTCATTGACAGAAGGCATAGCTATATTAACCAGCCTGGTGATATTGCGACAGTTAAAAATGAGAGATAACTGCTGTGGAAGCTATAGAGAATGGAACAATGGAGTATATCGTATGGATGGCGCTCATATTAACCTTGAGGAGTACAGGATTGAAGCAAATAGCGCATCATACTGGTACCTGGATAGATCAAAGCGACCTCCGGTTTATCGGCATATAGGCATTGAAGAGCTCGAGGTCAGAAATGGGTATCTGGTTACCAAAGATGGATATCATCAAGCCTATATCCTCGACTCTTTTGAGAGCCTTGCGGTTGCGGGTCTCCTGCTGGATCTGGTGGACGACTATCGCTGGTATGAAGATATCAGGAGTGAAGGATATTTTGAAGGGCGGGATGATGATGGTTTTTCACTTTCTCGATGGCAGGATTTGTATTGCATCATTCAGGGTCTGCCGCTGGAGAACCAAAACATGAAAGGGCTCTATGAAGCTCTGATGGAAAAGTATCACAAGCAGCCCCGCAAACAAAAAAAGATTCAGGATATTTTTGTGCAAAAAGGTTTTTTTATGGACAGAAATTTTAATGGCACAAGAGAAGCCGGGGAAACCATCGGTCAAACCTATCGACCTGCAGTGGGTGCGCTGGAGAGAGCAAATGGGAGCATCAGGCTTAGAGGAACCCCTCAGCCCCGACCCGAGCTTCCAGGACGCAATGCTTCGTATATGGTGGAAGGTCTGGGAGTAAAGATCAACCTCTATGATGCTGGAGGAAGCTCTATGCCCCGTGCTTTGATCCGCATATGGGTTATGGCGGAATCCAGCAAAAACAACCCTATATATAGCTATACCCGATGGGTGGAAAATGGCGGG
>PXBT01000172.1 GCA_003566815.1 Caldisericota bacterium | reverse complement strand
TATAGCTGACATGTTCCTCGATCAGCTACCACGCCATTTAATTCAGCATACTCATCCAGAGTCATTTTATCGCTTCCATATTCGCATAAAAACACTATCTGCTGATGCATATCTTCATCAAGGATCCCAAAGTTCTTCAAGTGAGTATCCTTATGTTCAAGAATATAATTTTTTAACTCTTGAAGCTTGCCAACCCATTGTTCAGGGGCAGGAAAAACACTTTCATGATATTTATCAACAAAAACGTGCCATGCACCAGTTATATTGAAAAGATCATTAATATTGACCGCATTACAGCCCGTATCCCTAAACCAGTCCCGGGCAACTGACATTTCCCAAAGGGGCATGTTAACGACAGGCACCCTTAAATTCTTAATGGAATCGAACTTTTGCGGATCATCTTTGTAAAGCTCCCAAAACCTTTCAGGCTTCATCAGATATACTAATATTATCCTCTCTCGTCTTTCAATCTTGTTCTTAAAATCACGAATTTCATCGTAGCCAAACTCGGTGGTAGAGTCAAACAAGACAATTCGTTTTTTATCCTGCGCTTTTTTCCCATCCATGACTTGTATTACCTTGTCAAACTGATCATGAAGAGTTCCCCCTTGACTGTCAATTTTGTACACAAAGTTTGATCTTTTGCTTGAGAGGAAGTCAGCCACTGTATCGATTCCTGATAACTCGCTGCCTCGAATTAACAATGCCTTATTATCATCGCCAATGATCAAGTCATAATAACTTGCAGGAAACGGACTCATCTTTTCCCTACTCTCAGCCGAACTACTTGGTGCATATAAAATGCGAGACACATCGCGCTTAAATTCCGATGGCAATGCTTTCTTGGTTTTATATAAATATTCTGCTATTTGGCCTTTGCTACCAATCATTTCGAGCAAGTTGGGTGTGCGCAATGCAAATTGCTCTTCATCTAGCACCCTTAATATGCCAAGGTCACTCATCTCAAATAGCAGATTCCGAATGTCAATTTTTGGATTCGCATTATCAAAGCCTTCCTTCCAGCAAAGCAATGCCACTTCCGTGATGTTTGCTACAGATAGGCCACTAACATTGATTTCTGGATCTTCAAGAGTCAGTTCCGCGATAACATTAGCCAAAAGCTTGTATCGTTCATCCAAACTCAAGGTAAGCATGAATTTTTCCCTGATTCGCTCCCTACTGTCTTCATAAGCCTTTGTGACATCCCTTTCGCTGACAATCACCGGTAATTCCTGCACTGGTCTTTTCTTAATTAAAGAATTTAGCAAATTGGTGCAAAACTCTTGTATCAAACTAGGATACCAATTGCAATGCGAAAGAACTAAAAGAATTAATTCTTCCGATTCAAATTCATAACCAAGCGCCTGAAACGGCAATTTTACCAACAAACGGGCCTGTTTTGATTCATCCTTATCCAGCATTGGGCCAACGCAGATAGGATCACCAAAATGAGCAAGGGGGTTATTAGGAATATTTATTGTCCTTCTTACATCATGGAGCCCTGATAAAACAATTTTAAATCGCTTGTCTGTTTGCTCCATTAGCCGCTTCATTGGCAAAATGGTTTTCCAATCAGCCTTTGCATCCTGATCAACGAGCTGATCCGCTTCATCCAATAGCAGGATTAATCGCCTTTCCTGGTTTTCACTGAACCACGGTTCAAGTTTACCCAGGAAGGCATCAAGGCCAATGTTTGAGGGCAGTCTTTCAGGCAGAAGTCCCGGTATGTCCTTGAAATTCTCCATCAGGATTGACATTATGGCATCAATTGGCCGATAACCACCAATCCCATAGTTTCGCAAATCAACATAAACGGCAAAATGGTTGTCCTGGGGCCTGTGAAACTGGCGTACAACCTCTTTTTGCAGCACGGTTTTCCCAAGCTGTCTCCCGCCATAAATCAAACACGAATAGTTTTCAGTTCTGTTTTTAAGCTTTTCAATTTCATCCCTCCTGCCATAAAACATTTCCTCCGGTATGTTTGAAGCTCCTCTTTGATAAGGCATTTTGTAAGAAAAAGGTGCTGCTGTCTTAATAAATGCAGGGAAGCGACTTTCAGCTTGTCCCATTAGGTAAATCATCATCGCCTCATCAAGAAGTAAAAAGTTTAGCTTGCTATGCTTGCAAGTCCTAAAAAGCTCCATTCTACTGGCAACGTCCATCCAAGAAAAATTAAACACAACTACAGCCCTGTCATTTTGGGGCGTTACATCCTGGATGGCATCAATCATGTCATCCGAACTTAATTTCTGTCTAAGGCAAACCAATCGGTATTGACCATTGGCTAAGGAGCCAAATGCAGGCAAGGGAGTTTTATTTCTTCCTGAACGCGTATGACATCTAAAGTCAAAATAAACCAACCTGCGATCAGCTTGTTCGCTTTGCAACTTTGGCTCATTAAATCCCAAGGCAGCAAGAATACCGCTGTAGTTCTCAAATTGATTGAAAGAAGATGGGTTGTTTCGATTATTCTTTAATTTGAACCAGCTCTCGCAGGTTGTCCTTGCCTCGTTACGCATTGCATCAGGTACTCTGGCAAAGTCAAGCCCGGCATAAACCTTATTGTTATCGATGGCTTCCAATAATCTTGCAAGATCAACCTCATTGACATTCTTCAAATACGCATTGAAGAATCTATCAAAATAATCAGGCTCCGCTTCGGCTTCAGCAATTTGACCATTTTTCACCCTTAACAGAGTGTCATTGAATACTGTTATGTTTCCATCATTTAGGAGACTTTGTAAAAGCTTTTGGGTGTCTTTATCAGATACGGAGGCTATGTCTTTCTCATGCTTCAATATGGCCTGCGCTCTTTCATTATGGATCTCATTCTCAATCTTGGATAAGATCTGCTCTTTCAAAGGATAGTTCAGCCCATCATAGCTGACTTCATTGTCATGTTTGGCGTTCTCCAACATGGAAAACAGACTCAATCTTTTGCCATTTGTTATATATCCAAAAGCACATCCTTTTTCAATTTTCAGATTGACTTTATTGATTTCATGTTCAAGTTTATGGATAAACTCATTGTGTTCTGCCTCCGACCTGTTATCAAAGCCCTCTGGTGAATCAAAAAACAAAATTCGATTATAAGCCTCATAGTTTCCGCAATCAGTTTGGTTGTTTAAGATGCTTTCGAGGTCAATGGGCAGATTGGCCGCGTACTCACTTATTGCTTGAGCCAAATCATCATTGTAAGCCTTTGGACTCCAATCGGGTTGTGCATCATAATACCGGATGTTGAGCAGTGGGCGGCATTTCATTTGCAATAAGTCAGGTCGGGTCAATTTTTCATTACCAGATAATGCATCCAACAGATTATCCAAGGCTTTGGCCATATAGTTTGATGATATTGAATCAAGAACGCCATAAGAAGGCGCCCGGGTTACATCATCTCTGAGCTTACTCATTTGACCGGTCAGAAAACTGATAAAATCACGGGTCTCATCAGTCACATTGACTTCGGCAGATTCGTTTTCTTCAAATAGT
>PXBT01000184.1 GCA_003566815.1 Caldisericota bacterium | reverse complement strand
TTGGCGATCCGACTTGTTTTCAGGATATAATAGCGTTGGAATACCGTTGATGGTGATGTCGCCTGGATCCATAGTATCAAAGGGCTTGGTAAACCTGGTGCCCTCAGGAAACCGCACCATAATGGCTTCGCCTCTTCGCCTTAAGCCACCCCCACGCCCTACATGAAACTGGATCTCGTACCCAGCAGTGAATGATGTAACTGGAGGATCCACTCTCACTTGAGGCATACCCTCAGGAACTCCAATCTGGCTTTCTACAATTTCAACAAGCGTAGTGATTGGTGTGGGCTCACTCTCTGTGGAAACGCTATATTCATAAAAACCCTCTTCTGCAGGAGTCTTGATCCCCACTATGTCAGGCACAGTAATAACTGCACTTCTTTTTACTTCATCATCGGGGTCCAATGTAGCGCAACAAATATTAAACTGGATGCTTTCAAGGCTGCCATCTTCATAAAAAGTTAGGATAGGTAGACCTTGAAGGTAGCAACCATGAATGCGCTCAGGGTGTGACATGTTCATGCTGTCTAAAATTCTCCTCAATGTACGATCTCTTTCGCGTCTTTCTTCCGGGAGGGGAGGCATCACAGAGCCCTGAGGAAATCCTAATTTAACCCATTGACTTGTTTCCAGTTTTTCTTCCGCTGTAAAAATAAATCGATAAGTGGCAATAGTGTCAACTTTCCTCGGATATGCTATCACTTCTAATGAATGAATAGCCTCTGCTTGCTGGTAGGGTAGCAGCACGCTAAAGGCTAAAAAAAATGATAAAAACAAAGACAGCATCTTAATCATAATGGCCTCCTCTTGCTCATCAAAAGGCATATCGAAAAAAACTAATTATCTATAAAAAATCTGCCATTACTAAAGTAAAACTATATTACTCAGAATATATATTTTAAAACAAAATAATAAATATATTTTAGCACGCTTTGAGGCTAAGGCAATAAAAAACGCATTAAATTGATCAAAGTAGCTGAGTCAAGCTCCCTGGGCAAAAGGTATTCCAGCTTTATTTACAAGCACAAGCTATGGTCAGCACTCCTTGTTTTGAGGCATTCGCATATGCTTACAAATCCAGAGCTTTTTGCAGGGTGGCGTGGACGATCTCCCATTCTTTCAGGCCTTTCTCCAGGGCTTCCCTGCCGTTTTGCGTGATGGCATAGTATCTGCGTCTGCGTCGGACGCCTACCTTTTTCCAATGGGAAATGATGAGCTTTTCGCTTTCCAATCTGCGCAGAAGGGGATAGATCATGCCGTCCGTCCAATTCCAGCGACCTTCAGTCAGGGTTGAGATGGTGCGCAGGATTTCGTAGCCATAGCTTTGTTGATTGCGAAGAATGGAAAGAATCAATGATCGTGAACTTGCAGCTACCAATTCTTTAGTAATTTCACTCATGAAAGACACTCCTTTGTTAGGTTATATTTTAAAAATAAACTTTTCATTGCTTTCACCTATCTATAGTTTCCAGCTATCATGGTATTGAAAAATCTTTTTCCTTGCATAATATTCTTAAGTATATCATACATATTTTAACTATGCAATACATAAATAAGAATTATCAGTCCATAACTTTGAGGAAAAATTTTATTGCTTGTCATTATCAACTAATAATTCAGATAAGCTTTATTGGAAGAGATAAATATTACATCAATTCAGGTATAATTAATCCTGCCACACTTGCAAACATCCATACCACAAAGATAACAACAAGAGCAAAAATTATAATCCAGGGCAGTAAAAAGATACCAAGCACTTTTAGTCTTCTGATATTCATCTCTATGGATAGCCCGAGGATGATCAAGTAAAGCGACCAGATTAAAGCGGCAAAAGAAAAAATATTTCCAAAAAACATCCACTCATTCAAACCAAAGGCAACAATCATGATCAATCCCAACAGATGCACTAAAAGATAGGGAAAGTTGGCAAAAGCAAAGACATTCCATAGATAAAACCCTCTACCATGAGCTCCAAAAAATTGAAACCACAAGAGATAAAATGAAGTCTGAAAAAAGTGAGATACCAACATAAAGACAGCCAGGAAGACATAAAAGGAGCTGGAGTGGAAGAGCCATTCAAACATCATTCTGCTTTCTTCGGGAATCTCATGAAGAATGCCTTCAAAGCTTAAAGACAGGGTAAACTGGTTGTAGAGCGCAGAAAAGATGATAAAAAATAGCAGGAAAAGAGTCCCAGGTAGAAAGGATGGAGCATCCTTCATTTTTTCAAAAGCTTTCCGTGGCTGGGTGATTAAAAGCCCAAGCCATTCCATCATTTGGTTTAGCATTATAGTTTTCCTTCCTTTTCATTTTCTTGAATCTGATCAGGAATAAAGCCTTCATATTGTGCATTGAAAAGTTGACAATAATGTCCTTTATTTTTCATTAGCTCCTTGTGGGATCCCATTTCGGAAATGCCATCATCTTTTAGCACAGCAATCAAATCAGCTTTTTGAATAGTGGACAAGCGGTGAGCTATGATAATAGTGGTTCGATGGGAAGACAAAGCTTCAATAGCTTTTTGTATTTCCACCTCGGTTTGATTGTCCAGCGATGAAGTAGCCTCATCCAATATAAGGATGGGAGGGTTTTTCAGAAAAACTCTTGCAATAGCTATGCGCTGTTTTTGCCCACCTGAAAGCTTGACTCCTTTTTCGCCCACGAGCGTTTGAAATCCCTGGGGCAATTTTTGGATGAAATCATAGATTCTTGCTTTTTTGGAGGCTTCTATTATTTCTTCATCACTGGCTTCTATGTTGCCATAGCGAATATTGTCTTTAATGGTGCCCCAAAAAATAGTAACATCCTGTTGTACGATTCCTATATTTTTTCTTAAAGATTCGAGAGTGTACTCTCGGATGTCTTTCCCATCTATATACAGGGTTCCCTCTGTAACATCATAAAATCGTGGAATGAGGTTGGAAATGGTGGTTTTGCCAGCCCCTGAAGGCCCTACAAGAGCAAGGTTTTGCCCTGGCTTGACTTCCAGATTGATATTGGTGAGCACATTTTCGTTTCCGTCGTGATATCTGAAAGCAACATGATCAAAGATGATGTAGCCTTTACAATTTTTTAACTCAAGGGCGTTTTCTTTTTCCAGGATATCCGATTTTACATCCATCAGTTCGGCAAATCTGCGAAACCCTGAAATGCCTGCTTCAAATCCTTCGATAAAAAACATCAATCTTCGAATGGGTTGAAGTGTGAAAGCGGCATAGAGTAAATATGCTGCCAAATCTCCAACTGTTATCATTCCCTGAACCACAAACCATCCCCCTGCAATTAGTACGGAGAGATTGAGCAGATCCACCAAAAAACCATTACCCGACATAAAAACTGCAATAGCTCTATATACTGATTTCCAGGAATTTTTATATTGAACATTTACTTTTTCAAATTTTTGTTTCTCAAAATGCTCATTGGTGAAGGTTTTGGTGAGCCTAATTCCCGAGACACTGGACTCAATTTGAGCATTCATTTCTCCATGAGACTCTCTCACTGCCTGGAATGATTTTTCGATAGCTTTGCGTTTAAAAATTGAGAAAATAATTAAAAGCAACATGAAAAAGAAAATAATCAGAGTTAGTTGCGGTTGAATATGCATCAAAATAGTAAAACTACCTATCAACATGATACTGGAAATAAAAAGATCTTCGGGACCATGGTGAGAGAGCTCTGCAATATCTCGCAAATCCCCCACAAAACGATTGATGATTTGACCTATTCTTTGGGTGCTGAAAAATCGGTAAGGCAGTGTTTCAATATGGTTAAAAAGATCTCTTCGCATGTCAAACTCAAGCAAAGTTCCCATATAGTGTCCATAATAGGCAACGATATAACTTAAACCCATGCGAAAGATAAACAGGATAAACAAAACTGCGCCAGTCACGAGCATCATGTTCAAATTTCCCTGAGGTATCCACTCGTTGATAAAATGTCTTGTTACCATAGGAAAGAGCAAGTCTATACCAGCCAGAAAAAAAGCACAACTCATATCCAGGGTAAAGAGCTTCCAATGAGGCTTATAGTACCTCGCAAACCGCTTTACCAGATGCAGATCAAAGGATCGGTACATTAATTTTTTAGTGTAATGGTAACGGTTTGTGTTGCTCCGTCCCATTCCACTTCTGCTCCAAAGGCTTCAGATATAAAACGAATGGGCACCATGGTTCTTCCATTCAGTATGGTGGGCGGGGTATCCAGATTAACAACGCGTTCGTTGATTCGAGCAATAGTGTTGTCAATTTGAAGCGTAATGCGAGTCAATGTTGCTTCGAGGTATATTCGCACAGTCCTGGTTTCTCCGTCCCATTCCACTTCTGCTCCAAAGGCTTCAGATATAAAACGAATGGGCACCATGGTTCTACCGTTCATAATGGTGGGCGGGGTGTCCAATTGAAAGGGTTGATCGTTGATATAAGCCACATTTCTGCCTATGGTCAATCTAATCACTGTTTCAGACTCAAGAATCAGGGATAATTCTTCTGAAGCATAATTGCCAGCTATATCCCAAGCTTCAAAAAGCAGTCGATTGATCCCGGGCTCCAACATAAATGAAATTTCAAAAGTTCCGTCTCTTGCCAGGGGTATGGGGTTGTCATTAAGCTTGGCTCTATCAATTCCTGAATCCTCATCCCAAATGCGACCATTGATTTCCACTTCTTTTTCTGTAAAAAAATCTCCATCACGGGGGTAAAAAATCCTAATATTGGGAGGCATATTGTCTTCTGGAGGTTTTTCCACACGGTTTACATTTATGCTTACCTCAGCTTGATTGCCTGCTTTGTCCTGAGCCTGAACAATAATGGTATTGGAACCCATCGTTAAGCTTACTTCTTCAGAAAAGTTTCCATCTCGATCCAGACTGGTGCGCCGGTTGTTGACTGACACCCAATCGACACCAGCATCATCATCAGTAACCTGTCCCGCAACAGTAATTTTTTCCATAGCTGTTTGAAACTGATCTGAGGGTTCAAAAATGGTAATCACTGGAGGGGTGGTGTCTCTTGGAGCACTGGGGCGAGAAATGGAAACAGTGTTGGAAGGGTCAGAGAAATTTCTTCGAATATCAAAAGCTGAAACATAGTAGTAATAAGTAGTGTCATCTCTTATGTTTCTATCTTCCCATGTCAGGGTGGAAGCGCTTACATTGGCAACATAGGCAATCACATCAGGACTGGTACCACGGAAAATGGAATATCCGTCAATGGTATAGGTTCCTGTGGAGGAGGGGGACCAATTGAGCACCACATTGTTATTTCTTAATGAAGCTCGAAGGTTGCCGGGCGCACTGGGGGGCCTTGCTTCAGCTCTTTGTTTTTTTTCAAGCCCAAGGGAAGGGTCGCCATATAAAACTCCAAATGAGTAAGCATTGTAATAGTCATTTAAAGTAGAGTAAGCAAAAGAGTGGAACAAAGACTCTCCAAGAGACTTGCCATCAAGAAGGTTTTGAGTGAAATGGTAGACAATGGATCGCATGCCTCCATCTCTTTGATTTCTCCAGTTGGGGTTCAGGAAGCTTAAACGAGTCTCACCCATTACAGCTACTGCTTGAGTTAGCAAAAGTTCTTTGCCTATGGAATTTTGATCCCAGTCAGGAGCCATAGGCATAAAACCTGAAATGAAGTATATGGAGGGATTTTCGGTATTAAATCTTCGAACGTCTCCTGTGTCAATAATAGGAAACCATTCGCATTCATCGGGGTCAGGCTTGTCGTCAAAATTTTTATCTCTAACCCAGATATAACGCATCAATCTATCCATATATCCCCCGTTGGAAAGGATAAATGTCAAGCTATTGTTGCCAGTGTTGATTTGCCGAACCGCATGGGTATTATTCAATGGAAAAGTAGAGTCATATTCTGACCTTCGAACGCCATCCTGTTCATACAAAGTGGTCCTTGTAAATCTTTTTTGCCTTAACAAACCAGTCCACATCTGCTCAGTCAGGGTGGCATGGTCATGATAATTCTCTTGAGTGGAGTAGTTGCTGGCCATGAAAAGGGCTTTCTTTTTATCGTCGGTGCTTTTTTGCTCAAATTCAATGGTTTGCTCCAGTATGGATTCGATTGAGCCAGCATCATCAAAGGGGATGCGACCAACATATATATTTGGCACAAGGTTGGCGCGATCCACTCCGAATTCTCCAAAATAGCCATTCCCATTGGAGTCCCAATCGCCCACCATGTCAGCATAATACAAATCAGTGGGTATGCGATGCACATCTTCAGTAATTTCATTACTGCTTCTCAACTCATTGGGATCAGGATAGCAGTACCTCATGGGAACCGACCCGCCTGTATGGCTACGAGTGCGCTGGCCATGGACAAAAGGGTTGCCTACTATTAATACATATTTTAACCCTTGATCTTCATATAATTTTTTAAAATAGTTTCTTAACCGTTCAGCCTGGTCTATGCCTGAGCTTTCTCGTGCCGCCTGAGTTGCTTCAACTACGGAAGTAATGTAGCCCAGAGATTCCTTATAGGCGGCAAAATTTTCAATCGGTTGGGTGGATCGAACCGAAGATCCATAAACTATCAAATAGTCTATGCCAGCACCTTTGCTTGGTGAAGGAAAAGCAAATAAAAAGCTATGAAATATAATTGAGCCTATCCATATCCATAATAAAAAAAACCGACTTTTTTTCATAGTTTCCCCTCTCTTTTTCAAAGGTTTCCCTTATAAGCTCACTTTTTTAATTAGTTTATCTTAAAATCTTGCAAAAATAAAGAAAAACAACAATACTATCATTTAATATTGATATTGCTTTGGAGGGTGCATGATGAAAAATAAAGTTTTAGCTATTTTAACACTTGTTTGCCTGGTTGCGTTTCATGGGATGCACATTGCAGTTTCTTCTTCTATTTCGGTGATAGGCAAAGGACCATTGCCAGGCACTCTTGTACATCCTTCAGGCTTTGTTTTTCATGGCTCCAATCTATTGATTTGCGACACGGCTCAGTCAAAAATTGTAGCTTATGATTATCAAAATAATGTTTTTTATTTTGTTTTTGGGTCTTATGGAGATCAAAGATATCAGTTAAAAAAACCTCAGAGCATATGCAAAGACGATCAAAATAATGTTTATATTAGCCAGCAAAATCAGATTTTAAAATTGGATCCAGAGCTACAGGTGGTAAATTCATTTGATATGCAAGGCAATTTTCTTGATATGGTTTTTTATGATGGCTTGCTTTGGATATGCAACTATGAAGATCATGAAATTATAATCCTTGATCCAGAAAATATGAGGTTGCGTAATCGTTTTTCAACTGGGCTTAATCCTGTAAGTCTTGCTTTCAATTCAATGGGCGAGCTGTTGGTTTCTGAGTACGGAGAAAACAGGATTTCTTTTTATGACCAAAGAGGAGAGCGCATTCGAACCCCTTTGACCCTCGGGAGAAACAATGTAGTGGATGGTATAGCAATAGGGGATGATGATTTGATTTATCTGCACGACAGTTTTTTTTATCAGATACATGTTTATTCGAGAGGTGGGGGTCGTAAAATCGACGAATGGGAGCTTCCTCGCAACACAGCTCGATGCTGGAAACCTGGAGTTAATGGCATGATGTGGAAAGACGGGAAGCTGTTTCTCTCCAATCTGCCTACTCATGAAATCATTGCTTTGGATGCCAATGGTGCAAAGCAATGGAGCATAGGAAAAGCTCCGCAGGCTGATGAACTGCTATACCCTGTATCAGCGACGATTATCAACAGCCAAATACATGTATTGGATTTGCAGGCAAGCAATGTTAAGCGGTATTCTCTGGACGGTCAGGCTTTGGGAATGTATGGCTCCATACTGGGCAGAGGCAGAATGGATTTCCCAACAGGGATATGTGTAAACGCTGATCAGCAAATATTAATCCTCAATGCTCATTCGAATGTGTTGTTTTTTAATGAAAATGGGCAATTTCAGCATCAATTAACTGTGCAAACTCCTTTGTCATGCGCTTCAGATATTGTTTCAGGCACAGCATCTATATATATAGCTGATCCAGGCAATCAGCGTGTTGTAGCAATTGATCACAGAGGACAGCTTATGGAAGAATATCTGGATCTGACATATCCTTCCAGACTTCACCTGGACAATGAGCAAAGGTTGTTTGTTTCTGACCCTGTCGATGCAAGTATCAAGGTATTTGAAAAAGGAATGATGATTCAAGATATTCAGCACCCCTCCATAGGAAAGCCTGGCGGTATGACTACTGTGGATCAGCATGCTTTGCTGGTTGCGGACAAATTCAACCATCAAATACATCTTTTTATTAAAGATAGAGGCCAATTTCGATATGCAAAATCTTTTGGTTCTTTGGGTGGACCCAAAACTATTGATTCTAAAGAAGACATCTCAGTTGCTCATGATCCAGGAAAATATGCATTTCCCGAAGATATTATTCATCATGGTTTCTATGTTTATGTTATCGATCGAATGAACCAGAGAATACAAAAGATCCATCAGGATTATTTTTTAAGTGGAGTAGAACTGCCTGCCGATGAAGGCATTGAAGTATATCCAGCAATGATCGACTTTGGCGCAATAGGCCCCAGAGATCACCCCCTGCAAATGCTTCAACTGAAAAAGACAGGCACTCAGGAAATTTCTGGCAGTCTTGAGGTTTCTCAAAGGTGGATAGAGCTAAGCGACAATCAATTCAAAGGGGATTCATCCATTGGAGTTAGCGTTGATCCATCAAAGTTAAGCGTTGGCTTAAATGAAGGAACAATTAACATAGATAGTAATTTTGCTACATTGGAGGTAGCTGTCAGAGTTATTTTGGACGAGGATATCAAAACACCAGGAGATCCTGGGGTTGAGGAGCATATTCGCATCACACTTCAAATTAATCATCCAAAAGCTATTATCAATGGGGTTGAGCAATGGATTGATCCTGATAACCCCAATGTTGTACCTGTTATTTTGCCTCCTGGACGCACTTTTGTGCCTATCCGCTTTATATCCGAAGCTTTTGGCGCAAAGGTTGAATGGGATGGAGAAACACGATCAGTCAGGATATTTCTGGAAGCAAAAGATGTTCGCATCACCTTGCAGATTGATAATGTGATTGCAAGAGTTGGTCAGGAAACAGTAACTTTGGACGCTCCCCCGCAGATTCTTAATGGGCGCACTTTTGTGCCCTTGCGCTTTATAGCTGAGGCTTTTGGGGCAGATATTCAATGGGATGGAGCAACCCAGAGCATCACTATAGATCTTGAGCTTTAACCTGAAACTGCAAATTCAATCCTGATTTGTTGGTTTTCAGCAAGCCAGGTTACAGAGGCCCCCAGCTCTTCAGATATAAGCCTTATGGGCACAAAAGTTCTGCCTGGGGGCTTGATTTCTGGCGCAACATCCATTCTTTTTTCAGTTCCATTCACCAGATATCGCGTCTGATTGATCCAAAGGGTAAGGTTTTTCCCCCGAAGAGTATAGGTTACTTTTCGTTCTCTTTGATCCCATCCAATCGTAGCTCCAAAGGATTCACCTATGAATCTGAGAGGCACAAAAGTTCTGCTATCTTTGATATAGGGGGGATAATCCAAAATAAAAGGATCTTGATTTCTGACCTGTACATCATTGGATCCAATTTTTAAGTGCATAACAATTTCATCTACAACATAAAAATAAAGCAATGCTTGTTGTTTTGAAGCTGGATTTTCTCTCGAAGAAAAAGTGATTCTTAGTATGCCCTGTGTTTTTATGGGAGTTTGCTCGGTAGTCTGAATAGCAACATCCAGTGTTTCTGCTGAAGCTTTTTCTAATTTAAATTGATTAGTTAATTCTCGCTGACGGCGATGAATAGAGTAATTTAAAGGTATATTGGTTTCCAATATTTCTGAAGCAATAGTCACAGTTATATCATTTTGTGTTTGATTTCTCACAAGGACTTTGTATTGAATTAAAGATCCAGGAACCCCGGCTACCTTTGATCGGCTAATTTGTATTGAAAAATCCTGGCGTGATGCAATGGCAGACATATGAAAAAAATTGAAAAAAAACAAGCATAATGTTAATAAAAATACAGTCCATTTTTTCATCATGACACCTCTTTTATCTCAAGGATCAACTGGGTTGCAAATCGATGGACAGCTCCCTGACTTCACCACCTCTTACCGTAATAGTTGCGGAATAGTCCTGATAACCTTCTTTGCGTATGAGTAGCCTCACCGAGCCTTCAGGAACTGTAAAAGTGGCATTGCTTCCCGAGAGACCTACAAAACTCCCATTGATATATATTTCCGCCCCATCAGGAAAAGTATTGATAATCAAGGTTGCTTCGGAAGGAGTATCTCTCTTTAGCTCAAACTCAGCTCGAGCTATTTGATCTTTTCTGACAGTGATATTTTTGGTTTGCGTTTCATAGCCTTCCTTGATAACCCGAATGGAATAAGCACCTGTTGCTTTTTCTATTCGCAAGGGAGTGACACCTTTAAATACCCCATTTACAAAAACTTCTGCTCCATCAGGATTGGAAACAACCCATAAAGTGCCTGTGGCTGGCTCAGCAGGTGGATCTGGTGAAGGCGAAGGCGGGGGCGTGGGGGGCGGTGGCGGTTCTGCAGGGGGAGGAGGTGGGCTGGGAGGTGGCTGTCGGGGTGGCTCTGGCGTAGGAGTTGGTGCAGGATCGGGAGAAGGAGGAGGTTGAGTTTTTATTGGAACAAGCTTTGCAAAAAAAGGAGTACGCCCGATTACATTGATTTCTGCAGAAAAAGCCTCATAGCCTTCTCTTCGAAGCTCAATTCGATGAACTCCCTGTTCAAGATTTTCGATAGTGGAAGGAGTTCTTTTGCCTGTATTATTACCTGCCAGCCAAATGGACGCCTCAGAAGGATCAGAGGAGATTTCCAGCAGATTTACTACCGGTGCAGTAATGGTCAAGGATATAGTTGCAGTTTCACCTTGTTGCAAGGTCACAGTTTTTTCAGCTTGTTGACCATTGTGAATTACTTTTACAAGATAATCTCCAGCACTCAATCCAGTAATCGTATGAGGGGTTTTCTCCTCCCTGGGTTCATTGTTTAAATAAATAGATGCTCCTGTTGGTTCAGAATTGATTGCAATCGAACCTGAACCAGGAGTATCAACAACATTGCCGAAATCTCCTATATCTGCTCGGGATGCTCGCTGTTGATACCAAAAAAAACCTCCAACACCCACCAGCAAAACCATCATAAAGCTAATAACTCCAATCAGCATTGGCGTAAAGTTTTGTTTTCTTTGAGGCGACGGGGAAGAAAAAGGAGGCGCTGCCTGAGAACTGACTTCATTGATGACTGTTGATGAGGAGCTTTGAGGCATGGGCGCTTGACCAATCACAGTGGAGGAGGATGAAGCATCCTGCGTGTTTGCTGAGGCTGGATATTCCGAAGTTTTAGTGGAAGCTTGCTTTAAGGATTTTAGCTTTAAATTTAGGGTATTATTTTTTCCTGCAACAATGGTGCATTTCTTTTCTTCTGATTTGTATCCTTCTTTTTCAAGTCTAACTCGATAGACTTTTGGAGCAAGATTTTTAAAAATCGTTGGTGAAACACCTTTTAATTCGTTGTCTAAAAAAATGCGTGTCCCCGGAGGTATTGTCTGAACAGAAAATTCACCTGAAGGTGAAGATTCAACTGCCCCAGGACTTGCCTGTTTTTCTCCCTGAGTGAGGTTATGAAGATCCAACAACATTTCCTGAGGTGTTTGATACCGGTCTTCAACATTTTTGGCAAGTGATTTTTCGATTACATAATATAAACCAGAGTAAGGAAGAGGGATATCAATGGTTGGAGGGGGTTTGGTTATATGCATATTAACAACAGACCATGGAGTATCAGCATCAAAAGGAACTTTGCCTGTGATTAATTGAAACAAAGTAATGCCTATGGAATATATATCACTTCGAATATCAGTTTCTATGCCCTGTGCTTGTTCGGGGGACATGTAGTAAGGAGTGCCCATGAAGGTGCCGGCTTGAGTCATGGTATGTGAAGTGGAAACTCTTGCAATACCGAAATCCATCACCTTGATCAGCCCATTTTTGTCCATCATGATATTTTGGGGTTTGATGTCTCGATGCGCAACAATGCCATTTTCCCATGCATACTGCAGGGCAGACAATGCCTGTGATATTACGCTGGCAGCTTCTTGATAGCCCATTGCCCCTTTTTCTTCAATGATTTGAGACAACATTTTGCCTTCAACATATTCCATAACGATAAAGTGGAGCTGATCTTCCACTCCATAGTCTTTGACTTGAGTGATATTTTTATGATGAAGATTGGAAACCACTTCTGCTTCACGCAAAAATCGTTTGACATAATTTGGGTTGTCGGTGAATTCAGTTTTTAACACTTTGATAGCTACCACTTCATAGGTTTGCATATCTCTTGCAATATATACGGTTGCTACCCCACCGCTTCCTACTTTGTCATAAATTTTGTATCGGTCGTGAATTATTTTTCCAATCATTTTTTTTCTTCCCTGGAGTTAGAAATACTTGATGTAGGGACTATTTCAGCCAATATTACAGTAATATTGTCTTTCCCTCCATACTGGTTGGCCAGACTTATTAATTCTTTTACACCTTCTTCAAGAGAAGGGTTTTTGCAGCATTCCTTTATTTCCTTCTCTGGGACCAAATCATGCAATCCATCGGAGCAAAGCATAATGCGATCCTTAAGTTTAAGTTGATAATTATAGATATCGGGGTCGACTTCAGGCATAATCCCTAAAGCTTTGGTGATGATATTTTTTCTGGGGTCTTTCAAGGCTTGAGCAGGAGTTAATATACCCATATCGACTTCTCTTTGAACGACAGAATGGTCTTTTGTAAGAGGAAAGATTTTATTTTTTCGTACTAGATATGCTCTGGAGTCTCCAACTTGACCAATCAGCATGTGATTATTTCTGATTACCGCCATGGTCAAAGTGGTGCCCATTCCTTGTTTTTCAAGATCTTCCATTGCCAGATGATAAATCCGGGAATTTCCTTTATGAGTGATTTGACAAAGGTATTCTTTGGAGAAAAAATCAGGGGAGTCGTTTTGCTGACTCCCCCAGGTAGTTTCGTTCATGTTTTTGCTGGAAAAATGCTTTTCAATAATCTCCACCATTGCTGAAGATGCAAACTCTCCGCCTTGGTGTCCACCCATTCCATCAGCTACGGCAAGCACAGTATCCCCTTCAGGAGACTTAACGGTAGCATAGCTATCCTCATTTCCTGACCTTACCATGCCAACATCTGTTGCCGCGGCATATAAAACAGAAAACTTCATCAAACCTTCTTAAATACCAAGACTGTATCGCCAATTTGAATTTCGTCAGAATCCAAAATACTGTGACTCTGAATTTTTTCTCCATTGACATAGGTGCCATTGGACGAAGCAAGGTCATAAACTACAAATTTGCTGTCTTCCATTTTTAGCTTGGCATGTTCTCGAGAAGACTTTTTGTCATCGATCACAATATCATTACCTTGTTCCCTGCCAATTTTGATGACAGATTTTTTTAGAGGATAGTTGGATCCAGATTTAGAGCCACTTTTTACAATTAGATAAGCCAAAACGGGTTCTGATTGACCTTCTTCGATAAAAGTTTCTGAAGAAGTTTTTCTGGGTTTGGGGGAATCCATCATGGTTGAACTGCTTTTTGCTTGAGAAGGTGGCGGTGGCGGAGGAGTAGATGAAGGTGGCGGAGGAGGTGGTGGTGGTGATGATGAAGGTGGCGGAGGAGGTGTCGCAGATGAAGAGCCTGGGGAAGGTGCATTGCTGGTTGTTGCGAATTGAGGTACTGGCTTTCTTTGACCAAGGAGAACAATAACTAAAACAATAAGTAAAATTCCTAAAATGCCGGCCATTACAACCACAAAAACAGGAAAGTTGCTAATTTTGACTCGCTGGCTTTGCCTTATAGAATTTTCATTGCTTAAAAAGGTTCCTGACACCCAAAGATCATCCCCTCGTTTTGGAATGTCGCCTGGAGTGGTAATGACCCTGATAGTATTGGTGTCATCAGTTAGATCGTACCAGCCCACTTGTTGATCAGGCTGAGTACCAATAGCGGTTACCTGCCCTTTGATCGCTACAATGGTTCTATCGTAGTTGACAGGATTTTGGAGTATGTTGTTTGTTTTAACGACTAGAGGTTCTTGCGGGTGCGAAGTACAACTTGCAAGCGCAATGGTAAAAATAGCGAGACAAAAAAACCCTAAGAACTTTTTCACTTTGTCCTCCTTATTGCATTTTCTTATAAGCTCAACCACAAAAAAATTTTTTCTTTATTCTTTATCTTTATTATATAAGAAATAATGTAATCTTTTTATTCATCGACTTCAATAGAAAAAGTATCATATTTTAAATTTTGTAACTTTTACTAATTATTTTTGTACAAAAAATATCTGGGCAAAAGCAACAGTGGATTTAGTTGAAATTGGATATTATAAATAAATGAGAACTTGATGGGAATGGAGAAAAATGAAATGTATTTAATGAAACAGATTGTATTCATGAGATTGATATCGATATTACTGATTATTTTTTTATCTGGGTCAGTTTCTTCAAGAGAATTTTTGGAAGAAGTCAAGGCTGTTTCAATAAATACATTTCACACCATGGCATTAATGAAATGGTCACGAGCAGGATTTGATGAAAAGGGATACAGCCTGTCAGGTAATCGAGATTTTCCCTGGCAAGCAACAAATCGCTCCATATGGGGAAGAGAAGATTACCCCATGAGAGATCCTCAAAGTGGTCAGATTGTGCTTCCTTTGTTTTATACTCGGCTTTATCTTTCTCTTTCTCCTTCAGGTGATCAAGCTATAGGCAATGATCCACTGTATGTAGTTATGGATGACCATGGAAACCTTTGGTTTGATCCTGACGGAATTTTTCATTACCCAGAAGTTGATCCGCATAGGAACCCTGACAACCCCTCCTTTATACCGGGTTCCTGTGCGGACAGCAATTGTTGGATGGCAGACAAAGATATTCATTG
>PXBT01000123.1 GCA_003566815.1 Caldisericota bacterium | reverse complement strand
GACCGACAGCAATGGACAAGCCGTCGCCAGCTTCAGGTATGATCTGCACAGCGGCCAGCTTGTTGAGCACTGGAATCCCAACAACCTGGAGCTTGTGAACCTGAAGAATGGAAGACAGGGAAGTATAACCCTGACCTCTGCTATTGGTTATCTGCCTGACTGGGGTATTGATTTAACCGTACAGCCCTGGAGACCCATAATTGCACGAAACGACTGGGGCTTCATTAATATTCGCCATGACTCCACAGAACCGGGAGATGACGATAAGGATGATGAAAAGGACTGCGGGGAGGATGATGAAAATGACCCTCCAATAAAAATTCTTCCACCCCTTCCACCTCCACCTATACCTGATCCCGAATTACATGTAATTCGGGAATATTTAGATTATTTTGGTGATATTTTTAATTGTTTGTCTTCAAGAGGTTGGAATTTTTCGAGTTGGCGATTATTTAACTTTTTATTAGCATGCGCAGCAACAATTGCATGTGTTGTAGCTGCTACTGCAGGAGGAGCAGTTACTGCTGGTGCAATTGCAGGAGCTTTAGCAGGTCCTTGTGCAAAGATAGGTGGATCCTGTGCTCTACAGGGTACTCGTTTTTTTATAGATTTAATTGGATGCTTACCATCTGCAAGTTAAAATCTGTATGGTCCAGTCCAAATAAATAAAACAATGAATGTACAGCTATTTTGAAGTATACTTTAAAATAGCTGTACATTTCTACTTTAGGAGTGTGCTATGCTACTATCTCAAGCTTTTGTTAAAAGTCTGCGTGTAGCAAAAAGTAGATGGAAATCAATGCTTTTCAGTTATTTCTTGCTCATGATGCTTTTTGCTCTGACAGGATATTCCTTTTCCATTTTTAGTTCATTGCTTGATCAATCATTTTTTTATCGTGAATTGGGATTAGTCCTTATTTTTTTTACCATACTGCTTTTCATTGTTTTCTTTCAATGGTTCGTTGCTGAAATGTATGAAATATTGAAAAACCCTCAACGTCCAATGAAGCTTAAACATCTTATGGCTATATTAAGTACTCGCAGAAAAAACAATCCATCATATACCATGCTGGGGTATTGGTTCAATCTTATTATGAATTGCTTTTTGATCCTTTTTACTCTTTTTTTTGCTTTTATTTTAACTTTTGTGCTAGGCATGTTTTTCCATGAATTCTTTCCTGTCGTATTTAATTTAAATCAATATATGCACCCAGTGTTAGCAGATTTTCTTGGCATTGTTTTGCTTATGATTTTTATATTTCCGCTTCCCTTTGCACATACTATTTGTATCATCTACCCCTTTACAGCTGTGAACTATGATATCTTTCAAAAATACTCTCAAAAAACTATAAAGCTAAATATTTTCGCTTTTAACTTCAAGCTGATAAAGCCCCATTTCTGGAAGCTCTATTTACTTTCCCTCGTGCTGGTCATAGGGGTGATAGCATGCTTGTGGCTAGGATTTTATGCTTACTATATTCCTATCGTTACTTTGCCTGTAATTGTACTTTTTTGCCTGCTTACATTCAGCACATGGACTTTTTACTTATTGCAAAGCGAAGGAAAAAAATATATGTTTGAGACTACAAGAAGTAAGGATCTACAAAGCTCCCCTTCACCGATACCGAAAAACGAGAACCATAATCTTGACGGAGAAAAAAATACTTATCCCAAGCCTTGCTTAAAACATAGCATTGAAAAAAGCATCCAATTAATTTCAAGAAATACACCTACATTGATCTTTTCGTACTTATTTTTATGCCTTATAAGCTTAATCTTTTGGGGATCAATTTATCAGTTATCAACTTTATCCATCGATATTGCTGTAATCATATGGGCATGCTTGTTTTCAATATTAATATTGTTTTCCCATAAGTTGTTAAACGAAATTTACAAGGCATATAGAAACCCAATACAACCGTTATCAACAAAAATATTTCATTTCTTTGAAAAATCAAACAATGGTACCCCGGATGAATATTCATACCACATTAACCTCTTTGGCATCAGATATCTTATCGCTTTGTTTTATATAGCTCTAATTTTTAGCTTGTTTGTTCTGCTTGATCCTAATTCTTTTATTTTTCCTTTTGTGCTTTCTTTGCCTATTGCAATAACCAAATCATTTCTATTGACTGTTCCTTTTACTCTTAGTATGCCAATTGGGCCTGAGGCAATACCTTCAAACATGTCTCGCTTTTTTAGCTATAATTTTTCATTGCTACAACCTTATCGGTGGAAAATCATTTCTATAGCCACCTTATGTCTCTCTATTGTTGTGTGGCTAACTATACAAAATGCACATCAATTGTCATCATTGATACTAAAGCCTGTATTTTTTTGGAGTTTGGTTGTTATGTCTCCTTTGATTTTGCTTATTTACTACATTGGGGCAAGTCATTGGGTTTATGCTATATCCCATAATACCTCAGCAATAAAGGGGTGAGTCAACAGTCCGTATTGATACCATCGAGGATGGAAATGATTCATAAAACAACCTGCTAGCAAAAATCATGAAATATAATTTTATAAGTGCATCCATTTTTCATCTACCAGAAATGAATAATGTTCGCTCAGAATTAACAATGTGTATGAAAGGTTGTTTTTTAAGAGCAAATTCCTCTTCAAAACTATTGACAAACAGGGGGGGGTAGAATAATAACTAAACAAGGATCTTTATGTTTGGAGCAGAGAATGACCCTACAGGATAGGAAAAAGCATGGAATTGCAATATAAACAGCAAACTTTGCATAACAACTTTATGGGTGCTTCCTATGCCAGCGGGGGCTTACAAGGACATACCTGGGAGTTCCAGTGGGGACCTCAGGGGCTGGAGCAAGCCATCAAACGTGTGGGCATGAATCCCGTCATCACCCAGAATTTCAGCACTGATCCCATGGGCAGAATCCTCTCCATGACCTATAATGGCCCCACCTACGGTGGTGAGCTTTTCTTCCACTATGATGTACAAGGCAATACCTCGCTCCTGACCGACAGCAATGGACAAGCCGTCGCCAGTTTCAGGTATGATCTGCACAGCGGCAAGCTAGTTGAGCACTGGAATCCAAGCAATTTGGAGCTTGTGAATCTGAAGAATGCAAGACAGGGAAGTGTAACCCTGACCTCTGCCATTGGCTACCTGCCTGACTGGGGTATTGATTTAACCGTACAACCTTGGAGACCCATAATTGCTCGCAATGATTGGGGCTTCATTAATGTTCGCCATGACTCCACAGAACCTGGAGATGACGATGAAGATGATGAGAAGGATTGTGGGGAGGATCCATGTGAAAATGAAGATTTATTAAATTATGGAATGCGATTTAGCAGGCAGAGATTTTATGAGTTTTATCCATTAATTACTCGTCATATATTTTCATATTGCCCAATTAATGGATTTCAATACCATGGAATACAATATTTACTCTTTGTACACACAATCACTGAAGAAGCACAAGATATATTTAGGGATAAAGGTTTTTCTGATGAACATATATCAAGAATTTCAGAAAAAATGGGTGATTGCTTCAGTAGACATGGCCAAACTGCTTATT
>PXBT01000170.1 GCA_003566815.1 Caldisericota bacterium | reverse complement strand
TGCAGTATTCCAAAATACCCACCCATCTTCAACAGTATTATTCATAAAAATAATCTAAAAAGACCGGGAGGATTGGCATTGGTCGATAAACAAAAATGAGGTAATATAATCAGCACAACCATGCCGACGCAGGCAGCACATTCCTCCTCTGCTGTAACTGAGATATATTGTCGAAACTAAAGATCCAAGCTCTTATACCCATAATACTCCAATGCAAAGAGGGCCTAACCAGGCAGTAAACTACTGTAGAGTAAAAATCTGTTTCTGCTAGAGGACGAGTAATATGTGGCCCATGTATTTGCTATGATCCAGGGTAAGCCAGTTGTTATCAAGAAATAAAAATAAAAATATTGAGACGCGGCGCTGATAACAGCCTTTTGTATTTAGTCACGCTTTTTTTATGTATCGTTGTATCAATGTTCAACAATTCTTATTTCTTCTTCTTCTTCTTCTTCTTCCCGTTCATGGTTGCCCATACGTCGGCCGCGTAGGCCTCATCCTCCGGGGTTATCGGCCGGCCCGAATTGTGGGCCACGCCGTCCTCTGCCTCTGCGACAAATCGCGATTTTGTTCTGCTCTTGTCTGTCATGTTTCTGCCTCTATTATCAAAGTCTTATTTTTGGGTAGCGATCATTTTCTGTACCTTGCGGACATGTATCAACTGATAGTTTGTGTTCTTCCGCAGAATAACCTCTTTCTTGGTCGGAGAAACATCAAAACCGTCCATACACTTTGTCTTTTCATTTAGGTTATGTTCTGACACCCTTTGGCATCCTTGTCACCAAAAACCATGCGTTTCCTGAATTCCAGGATGGTACTTGTATAGTTATTATATAAACATTTGTCATATTTTAACCGGGCATCGGCCATCCCGGTCCGCAGTTCATTAATAATAGGGTTTTTCTGGTAGCTTTAACTTAGGGATGGCTGCATCCAGGTTCATCTTCTATGCAGTCAATTGGATATGGATCTTAGACTCAAATTTCTTGGGTATGCTGGCCACGTTTTTTTCGGTGACCGCTGTACAGTCGTGTTTCATTCCCACGTGTGCGGGGAAATCAGCTTCCCATTTTCACTTTCCTGTATTACCTATAGCTAACATCTCTCTGTAATTGGCTGTGAGCGCACGTTTAAACTCAACCATATATTTCCCGAGCATACTTAACAAAATCTCTCAGAGCATATTTATATCCATTTTTAAAGGTGCCTCAGCATCAATTCCTTGTCTATCCTCAGGATAACCATAAGTCCCATCTTTTAGAAATAGAACGAATCAGATAAACAATCCATGGAACCAATATCCCAAGGTAGTAACCGATGTAATGTGCGTAAATATTGACATTATTTCCTGCATCTGTTATTAGATCATCTGGGAATAAAGAAAACCACAATATCAGACTGATCATCACTGTTGGAAATAGAATTCCAAAAAACAATAGCAAATACAAAAAATATAAATTTTTATGCTGTAGTGAACTTTTAAGTGTACTTGAAACAAAGGAACTTATATGAACTATATCTTTTTTGACAACCATCAGACATAGAAAAGTCAGGAAGGTCAGGGTCAATATTTCCTCAAATCCAGCCCTGTATCTTAAAATCGTCAGTAATATCAGGTTTATTGATATTACTGCACAGGCCATAAAAACCAGATTCGAAAGCTTAAGTCCTGTTTTTGTATACATAAGCACAAATAACAGCGACACAAAATAACCGATAAGTGCTGCAACAATACCGGAAAATCCGATAAAAACAGCTGTAGTGGAGTGGGAAGGATGTAAATAAATGTTATAGAGCGATATGATGAATGGAATTAACAGGTAGATAATGGCCATGTCAAAATAGAATTCTTTTCGGGAACGCACTTTGAAAGCCAGGACAAGTACAAGGATCAAATAAATGCTTATTAAATACAATGTTAGATTATTAATTAAGTGGTTTGCATCTGCGTGTGCAAAGTTGGAGAAGTATATTGTAGATAATGTGGGATTAGAAGCATGTAATGCAAAAACTTGATTTAATGGTGTAAAGAAAACTGTAAATAAGAATATAGGAATTACAATTTCAAATACCATGGCATCTATCGCATTTTCTTTTGATAGCGGATATTTCCTCAATAAAGACCCATACTTTTTCATCTTTTTGAAAATCATCTTCTCTTATAAAGAAGTATGATAAGTTGCTATTTAAATCTAATTTGTCTGTATTATATAAAGAGCTTAACTAGTAATATCACGATTTCAAATCTTATATTGTCGCTAATATTGTCGCTAATTCTCAGGAAAATCCTTGTTAACTACACTCTGCAGAAATCCTGCGGATTTAAAATTTAAGGTCTGTAGTCTTGTATGCAGTTTGACCATATAAGTAAGTTCAAGGGTTTTCAGTATAGCATCGAAGGAATGCACTGCATGAGATTGGTGGTTGTGTTGTTTTTTGAGAGAATGGGTTATTAGCAGGTATGATACGCTGGACTTTAGCGACTTCTCTAATCTTAAGGGAGCAACAGAAGTTTATCTGGATCATCTGAAGGTAAAAGCCAACTGATTTCTGCCATGTTCAGGGTTAACGATTTAAACTTTGTCGGTAAGTAATAATTATGGATACTCTCTGGATATTAAGAGAACATGAGAACGTGATAGTGAAACATTTTGGTGTAAAAAAAGTAGGCGTGTTCGGTTCTTTTGCAAGAGGAGATGCACAAGGAGACAGTGATGTTGATATCCTTGTGGAATTCCAGGAAGGTCAAAAGACCTTTGGTAATTATATGGAACTTAAGTTCTACCTTGAAGAACTCTTTGGAAGAGAAGTCGACCTTGTAATCGAAACTGCCATAAAGACACGGCCAAGAGAGCATATCCTGAAAGAGGCTGTCTATGCCTAGGGACAAACTGGTTTTCTTTGCAGACATGCTTGCAGCAATTGAGAAAATCCAAGGGTATGTAGCCAATATCACTCTCAGGGAGTTTCTGGAAGACGAGATGCGGGTTGATGCAGTTGTCCGCAACCTGGAGATCATTGGAGAAGCTACAGGCAGAACCCCTCCTGAAACCAGATATGAGTATTCCCATATCCCATGGAAAAGGATAGTGGGATTGAGAAACATCCTGATACACGAATAATTTGGCATCGAAATGGATATAATATGGACATCATCGAAAACTACCTCCCGGATCTAGAGTTGGAAACACGAAAGATCCTGGAACATGAACAATACGGTTAGCTGGTAAAAATACAGTTATATCAAAGCTTTCCACGGAAATCCCCAAACTTTAGATACAATCCGAGAGTTTATGACCGCCTTTCAGAGGGAAAAATATCCTTGTCTTCACCATTGAATTCAGGTTCTTCAAAGGTCTTTCCGGCGCAATGCCACATCCGGATGAATAAGCTCGTTTATGGGAAGAGTTCCAGAACTTTGCCAAAGTGAATCCTGACTTCTTTTCCAAGTTCCAGCGATACTGGGATGCTCATCACCGGGAGAGCATGCACATGTTCATAGTGATAGGCTCTTTTGTATGATGAAGAGGATCTTTGAGGAGAGCAAAGAGCCGCTTTT
>PXBT01000108.1 GCA_003566815.1 Caldisericota bacterium | reverse complement strand
CATGGATGATTCGGGAGCAACCATTTCGCTGGGTCTGATTAGAGAATCATATTGTAATGACCACATCTTTGCATCTTCAGCGAAACGGATAGGAAAATTCAAATTAAGAGAAATGCTTGAGGGCATATCCTGAGTTGAAAAAAACCTCATTAATAAAAGAGTGTCGGCATTATGAAAAAATCTTGCAGTTATTCGTACATCCAATTTAATGCCCAGATCTTCATGAATCAATTGGCATTTAAAGCTATGCTCTTCAATCAGGTCTGCATGTTGCAAGGAATTCATTGAGTTTCTAACTATGCTTCGATTCTCAAGAATAATGTCAGGACCAAAGTCCAATTTAAATTTTTCAGATGAATCTTCGTGAGAAAAAAAATAAAGTCCTCCGTGACGATTTTGAAAATGGATTCCTTTTTTTTCTTCGAGAAGTTGATGGGATAATTCACATGTAAAATACGAACATTCTCCAACAAGGGTAATAAAAACTACAATGATTCTATTTAACATTTTTTCTCACCCTCCCTTTTTTATAAGCACACAAAAACTTTTCAAAGCTATGCTTTATATCATCTGGAGCATTTTCCACCAGTTGATTGATCCATTGAGCATCTTCTTTTTTAATTGAAGCATCAGCAATTTCAGGTGTTTTAACTTGAGCCACATTGCCCGTCCTCAGCAAAAGTCTTTTTACAAAAGGCTCGCCTATCATTGTATTCATTTTTTCAATTAGTTCTTCTTCCATGGAATGAAGAGCAAATCTCCACATTGAATTTCTACAATTAATACATGCGACGCCATTTTTTATCCACTTCAAAGAAGTGTTTCTATTAATTTTTTCCCCTACAATCAGTGGGTATTGCCTGATAATTGTTATAGCCTTCTTGCTCCCGGGCCATCTTTTTTGATTGCTCAGTTTATCAATTAATTGCCCTAATGATTGCATATCGCACTTTTTCCTTTTTCGAGGCTCAATGTAAAGTCCATTTTTGCAGGCAAGGGTTGTAGTGAGCTTAAAAAAACTTGTGTCTTATTAGAAAGAAAACCCAGGACTCTTAAAATATTTTTCTCGTCCAATTCTGAAGAAAGATCGTCCATGACCATAATGGGAGTAACTCTTGAATATTTTTCTATGGTTTGAAATTCACATAGTTTTGTAAAAATGGACATCATCTTGATTTCACCTTCTGATGCATAATCTTTGGCTGATTTTTGATTACAATATACTTCAATTTGATCTAAATGTGCTCCTATCATAGATACTCCCTTTTTTGATTCTATATTGAACAACTGATGAGAAGAGTGATTCAATTTTTGATTAAAAGGGAAATATTTCCACTCAACTGCTTCTATTCCTGGCAAAGGACACAACTTTTTCATTTCATCCAACTGAGCATTAAATTTTTCAAGCATCAGGTTTCTTTCTTTTTGCATAAGCTTGGAATAACGCAGCAACTCCTGAGTTAAAATGCTATACAACTGATGATCGAAATGTTTGGAAAAGCTATTTTTCAGTAAAGTATTTCTGGACCTCAAAGTTTGATTGTATTTTGAAAGTATTAGAGAATACTCTGGATTAATTTTCAGGTTGATTCGATCAAAAAAATGTCTTCTAATTCCAGGCCCACCTTTTAAAAGCATAGAAGAGCTGGGTGAAAAAATTACTATAAAAGTTTCAAAAAACAACTGACTTGATTTTGAACATTCTTTTCCGTTGATAGAAATACTTTTTTTGTTTTTTGGTTCACAAGCAATTTCAATTTTTTTCTTTAAACCATCTTTAAGAAAAATTGCCTCGGCTCTAAAAAAATCTTTTTCAAAAGCTAAAAGGTCTCCATCATGTCGCGTTCTAAAACTTTTTCCCGTGAGAGCGTAGCATAAACTTTCCAATAAATTGGTTTTTCCAGCCCCATTGTCACCTTGAATCAAAACCATCCCTTTGGGAAAACTTAGATTTATCTCATCAAAGCTCCTAAAATTCCACGCCAATAATGAAGAAACATGCATAAAGTCATCAAGGCTTTCGAAGTGAAACCAGGAGGTACAAAAATTTGTCAGATTCCTTTTCTTTCATAATCAAGGGATGAAGGGGTCCAGCAGTTTCGAGCACTACTTCTTTACTCTCAATGCCTTCGATGCCTTCCATCATTTTTTTAACATCAAAAATAGCCTCAAATTCTCCCCCGGTAAAATCTATGGTTAAAGATTCCTCCCCCGATCCTATTTCCGGATCATTGGCGGTAAGCTTCAGCTCATTGTCCATAGCTTTAAATGTAATACGCTTGGAAGTATTTCTTACCAACAAATTCAAACGCTGTAATGATTGCAAAAAATCATGAGTATTGAGCTCAAAACGATAAGCAACCGAAGCAGGAATTACTCTTTCATATTCAGGGAAATTTCCTTCCAAAATTCTTGAAATTAGCATTTTATTGTCTATAGATAGTGCAATTTCTCGATCTCCGACAATAAAATGTATAGTTGGAACACTTTTGCCTACAATTTTTGATAGCACTTGAAATACTTTGGGAGGAATCAACAAATGCAATGAATTCAAATCTCCAGTTTCCCAATGTTTTGCAATAATTAGTCTCTGCCCATCAGTTGTAACCATACGAAGCTCATTCGCAAAAGTTTGCAACAAAATGCTGGAAAAAGAAATATTGCCTTCACCTTTTGCAGAAATTGCTGGATTGACTTTTTTAAACATTCCAAGCAATTCCTGGCTTTTGATTTCATAGGTATTGCCCTCAACATTAGGAAATTTTGGAAATTCGCTTGAATCCATGCAATTTAGCAAAAACTTGCTATGCTCTCCCTGAATTTGCAAATGGTTTTCTTCAAATTCCATAGTTATTTCTTGCTCTGTCATGCTTTTCACAATATCGGCAAACAGTCTCGCGGGTATGGCTGTCTGAAAATCTTCTCCAGATTCGCATTTAATAGAAGATATAAGGCTAATTTCCATATCTGACCCTGTCATTTCAATTTTTTCGCCTTCAATCTTAAACAAGACATGATTCAAAACAGGTATCATAGAGCTGGATGGAACAACACTTATAATCTCCTGCAAAGCGTCGCTCAACTCATTTCTTAAGCACTTGATTGTCATAATACACCTCACACCTGGTATGGTTTTATAGCTGAAAAAGAAGCAAAATTATTCTTGTAGCTGGATCCCATTGGATTTGTGCGCCCATAGGTTCAGTTATAAATCTCAAAGGGACCAATGTCCTGCCACTTTCAATAAATGGCGCAACATCTATCTCTCTATATTCTCCATCGATTCTTATTTGCTTGCTTCCTATCCAAAGTTCTACAAGAGTTTCGTTATATAAGTAAGTAACTCTTCTTTCCTGTGCGTTCCAGGATACTTTTGCTCCAATAATCTCGCCTAAAAACCTCAAAGGGACAAAAGTTCTTTGATCTCGTATCAAAGGAGGAGCATCAAGCAAATAAGGCCAGTCTCTTTGATTGACCTGTACTTTCGGGTCATCAATTTTCAACTGAACCTGCAACAAAGAAGGATGAAAAGACACAGGAATTATTCTTTTCTGCGCATTGCCTTCT
>PXBT01000197.1 GCA_003566815.1 Caldisericota bacterium | reverse complement strand
CACGACACACATAATAAGCACGCAGGACATAGTCCAGGTATGTTTCGTGATAAGTTCTGGATATCCCTGATCCTGACCCTCCCCGTGGTCTTCTGGTCAGCACACCCCCACCTTGGGAATTATATAGTCAAATTAGAGTGCCTCCTTTAGCAATGCTATTATTGATCTAATAATAATGAAATAAGGCTCATTATAATGCCCCCCCCCAAAAAAACTGGAGTGGAAGTTAAGGTGATATTTTTTGTAAAAAAAAGTATAATGAATAATAAAGAACAAATGTTTACTTGCAGGGGGATAAAAAGATGAGCACTAAAAATCATCGCAAGGTCTATGATGGCGCTTTTAAGACCCGAGTTGTACTGGAAGTCTTGCGAGGGGGAGAAAACCCTGGCTGAAATCGCAGCAGAGTTTGGGATCCATCCCAATCAGATCTTCACCTGGAAGAAACACGTCATGGAAGCATTGCCTGAGCTCTTGTCCAGTAAAGTAAAAACCTCTGCCAAAGAGCAGGAAGAGCTTCAAAATGAACTCTACCAACAAATTGGAGAGCTGAAAGTCCAGAATGAGTTTCTAAAAAAACTTGTCGAAGCTCCCTTCACTCTCCAGGAAAAAAGGAACATGATTCAAGGGCAGCATCCTTCCTTGTCCGTGCAATGCCAATGTCGCCTCCTGGGGTTATCCGTATCCACCTATTACTATCGACCGGTGAATCCTGCTCCATCGACCTACCAACTCATGTAACTCATTGATCAAATCTACCTGAAGTATCCTTTCTACGGAGTGCGTAGGATCACGAAATGGTTGAATCACAAGTATCCCTACCTCTTGAACGATAGATTAATTACCCATCCTGATGAGGTTTGGGCGACCGATGTGACGTACATCCCGATGCAACGAGGCTTTTGCTATTTAGTTGCTATTGTCGACTGGCATACGCGTTATATTGTTTCCTGGAAGCTATCCACCACCCTGGAAATCGACTTCTGTATCCAAGCCCTTCACGAGGCTTTACAGTTTAGTCAACCAGAGATCATGAATAGTGACCAAGGATCTCAATTTACGAGTCCCCAGTATACCCGGATCTTGAAAGAGAAAGCGTTTCAAATCTCAATGGATGGCAAAGGAAGAGCCTTTGATAACATTATTGCCGAAAAATTCTGGAGAACGATTAAGTACGAAGAAGTGTATTTGCATGGATATGAAACTGTACGAGAAGCAGAGGCAAGCATCCGAAAATACATCCACTTTTACAATTACGAAGCATACATTCGTCCCTGGGTTATTGTACCCCCTATAGCTTGTATCAAAAAAAAAGGGGTAAAATAAATGTATAAAAGAAAGCATAGACAACAACATGCAAGGTTTGTTTAGTCTGGCGTTGGGAACTATTTGACGGTTACGATCTGGGAGGAGACTGATTTATGTCTGATTTGCCAAAGCCTATTGGCTTCATTTATTCAACAATGCTGTTTTTAGTGCCAGGATTTATTTTTTGGCTGCACTTAACATGGACTGTCCCGTACTTATCAGCTATTGCTGGTATAGGGATCTATGCATCCTGGGTGATAGTTGGAACCTTTGCCCTATTCCTGCCCCTATTTGTTCTTACGTTTTATCTGCTCAAAAAAGATAACTACAGTTTTAACTGAGACACTGTTGCTTCGAGATTAAGAATAAGAAAACCCAATAAAACTGACTGGCAGTGGATCATCTTAGGATTAGTAACCGCAGCGGTATTGATTGGAGGCATTTTAGCTCTTTTAATTGTATCGCCTTATAATATAGATTTATCGAAGCTCAAAGAGATATCCCCCATTGAAGCACAACCATTAACCGGTAAAGAACGTTACTTGTTGCTTTTACTGCCTCTGTTCTTTTTCTTTAACTATGTGGGTGAGGAAATTTTATGGAGAGGCTACATCCTTCCACGGCAGGAAGTTTCACTAGGGAAATGGGCCTGGGCAGTTAACGGAATATTACATGGAGTTTTTCACATGTCTTTTGGCATTTTAACTATAATCATTACTTTGCCTTTTATGCTTTTAATACCCTTTGTAGTGTACAAGACTAAAAACACAACTACGGCTATTATTATCCATGCATTTGTTGGTGCGCCAATGCAAATTTTGGTTTCCATGGGCATTTTATCGTAAGATGTTTACACTATTTCTTCACGTAAATGCTTTAAGGTTCACCTTTCTTGAAAAGTTAATATTTATAAATTTTCTAATATTGTCAATGCTCACAGTCAATTGGTAACACAGGGAGGGAAATTGATGAACCATCTTTTGGGAAACAGCAATATATTTATTCGTTTTATCAGTCTGTGCGCACTAGCCTGAGTTTACTACGCACTTCTTAAAAAAGTCCCTTTAAGACTCTTCACGCTTTACTTTACAAGAATGGGATCTGTATATACTAAAAGCTAAAAACTCTGCAGGAGCATTTCGTAGTACTTTTGCGCTTCGGGCTTCATGGTTTCCAAGGTGGTTTCTTTCACTGGTTTTTTCTGTAGATCGGATACTGTGAGAAGCTCTACTTGCCGTACCTGGCTCAGGAGATCCAGCAGGGATTCAATGCTACCTGTATATCCTCCTTCCCTGGCTTTTTGCCATAACATTTGAGATAGCAGCAGTCCGAGCGTGCAGACAAACGTATGGACTTTGATCTTTTGATCCGTCCAGTGGTATTGAGGATAAACGCTATGATGCCAGGGATGCTTCAAGTGCTTGAAGATGCGTTCAATGTGATGTTGCCCCCGATACGCTGCGATAATCTCGGTTGAGCTCCATTCCTCTCGATTGGTGATCAGAAGAATTTTACCAAAAGCGTGTTCCCGCAGCCACTGGTATTGCTGGTGATTCAGGGTCCACTTCAGGGTGGGGGTTCCTTCTTCCGTGGAAGATATCGTCACGGTGAAGAGATCTTTGCTGTACTCTCCCGTGAGAAGGCTTTGGATGTTCTTTTCCAGCGTGGCCTGGCTCATGCTGGTCTTCTTCGTTGGAAGTCTGGTTTGCAGTTCCGTAAGTTTTTCCTGGATTCCGAGCAGGGTCTTTTCCAGGCTTCGTACCTGCCCTTCGTACAAGCTTTCACTGATCAAGAGCAGCAGCGTACGTTCCCTTCCCCATAGCAGGTGCCTGGTTCGGTAATAACGGCATGTTTTTCCATGAACCCTGCCTTCAGTAAAGGCAGCGCGAGGGACTTTAAGCAACTCTTTCTGCCAGGTCAGGGGAAATGAAGTGACATAGCTGAGGGCAGAGGCATCCAACTCTTCGATATTGGCTTTGGACAGACTTCCTTTGTCAAAGACCAGGGTGAATTCTTCCAGCGGAGTGGAAAGGGAGGAAAACAAGGATTTGATTTTCTCAAGGAAGGGGATCAATACCGTTCGATCGCTTTGGTTTCCTTCATAGACCTCGGAGAGCACGGGTAATAAATATTCCCTGGTAGCGGCCTGCGCCAGACCAAATTGCCGCAGATCATGCCGCTTCTGTTTGTTGTGTCCTCGCTTTGCAAGGGTGGAAGTGGCATTGGAAGTATCAATAAAGGTAAAGAAGTTGGTTAAATCGT
>PXBT01000195.1 GCA_003566815.1 Caldisericota bacterium | reverse complement strand
GATATTGATGAAATTCGTATCGTTATTCGTCGCGCGCTCCAGCTTCGACAACTCACCAATGAAGTGGCAGTGCTTCGATCGGGAGGAAAAAAATCAAATGGCGACCAGGATGATCTTTTGGGTCATTCGTCTGTCATGCAGGAAATTTTTAAAACGATTGGAAGAGTAGCTGAAAACGATGCCGCTATTTTTCTCATTGGAGAAAATGGCACAGGAAAAGAATTGGTGGCTCGAAAAATTCACGAAAATTCCCAACACAGCAAAGCCCCTTTTGTGCTTATCAATTGCAACCAGGACCCCGCTCATTTTGCTGAAGATGTTCGACGCATTCCTGATGATGATTGCACTGTTTTTTTCAGGAGTATCGAAAATCTATCTCCTCCTTCCCAGCACATATTGATGGAACTGCTCAAATCCCAACCCAAATGGAGACTGATGTCTTCCAGTTTGAATGATTTGACTGAAGCAGTGGATACAGCTCAATTTCGAGAGGATTTATATTATTTGATTAAAGTGGTGCCCGTGCATACTCCTCCCCTTCGAGATCGCATGGACGACATGGAAGAGCTGGCTTTGCATTTTATGAAACGATTTTGCATTCGATATGGCAAAGTGATCAACGGATTTACCGCAGAAGCTTTGAGAGTCCTTCAAGAGCATCAATGGCCCGGCAACCTGGATGAACTGGAAAATGCAATTGCGCATGCGGTGATTGTAGCTACCGGCACCCTCATTACCCCCGATGATTTGCCCGTAGCGTTAAAAGAATCCAAACATCCTTCAGTTTTGGATCAAAAAAAATTACTTCATGGAATGAGTTTGCAATCTGCAGTCAAACAATTCGAAAAACAACTTATTATCGAAGCTCTTCAGCAAGCCCATGGTTCAAAGACCAAAACCGCTGATCTGTTGGGCATTTCAAGGCGATCCCTTTTTAATAAAATGAAAGAGTTTCAACTACTCAAAGACAACGAATCTGAACCAAATTAACAAAACTTTCTATTTTTTTTATAAAAAAATTAAGAAAAAGCTTGTTTTTTTCTTGATTTTTTAATAAAGCTTGCTTAAATTGAGGATAAATGATTGATAAAATATGATTTACCTCGCATGCAAAGCAAGAATGCTTTAATTTTAAAAGGGGGAAAAGAATGAATAAACGTAGTAAGAGATTTCTTAGCGTTTTAATCGCTACTGCATTTTTATTTAGCACTTTTGTAGGAATCAATCTTCCCATAGCTTTTGCCGATGTGCAAAATATACAGGTTACACCCTATCCCAGAGAAGCAGGCAAAACAGCAGCTTATCGCATTCAGGCCAATATCAATGCTCCACTGAATGCAGGCACGGACTCTATCACCGTCATCTTACCCAAAGAGACTCGTGTCGATTCCAAGATCTCTTCCGCCAATATTTCCGTCAATCCCAGAAGGCTGAATGGAGCTGATTTTGAGATTGACTACGCCCGAGGGATCATCAACCTCCTGGCTCCTTTGCAAAAAGGAGACCGCGTGGTGGCCAGCTATCGTTATGACCCCGGCATGGCAACCACCAATCTTCCACGCAATGTCAAGTTCTACGACCGCACTTTCGGAGATGATGACTTAAGAACAGGCAATGGTCAATTGGATCCAGGAGAATTTGTATACGAAGATCGCAACAACAACAATCGAGTTTATACAGGCGATCGAAGATTAACCAATGTCATTATTGAAGGTCAGTTTTATCCTGCAGGATCTATCGTAGGCACTGGAGATGCGGATAGAGACAACCCTTTGACCAGCTATCCTGTTTCCAATCTCAAATTTGTGGATATCAGCAATACCGGATCCTACCAACCCGAGCAAGGCGACTGGCTGGTGGATGACCGCGACAACGATGGTCTGCTCAGCTCAGGCGACCGCATCATCATTGGGCAGTTCTGGTATATGGCTGGCACCACTGTGGGCAGACATGACCTCGACCGCTATCTTGATGAAGCATCTTTAGCAGATACTTTTTATTCAGACTTGATTGAATCTGATGGTTTTTACCCTCCAGCTGTCACTCATCCAAATAGTGATAGTATTTATCACACAGAAAATATTAGTGCAAACAACAGGTATGACCAGGGAGAATTTATCTACAAAAAAACTACCGATGTTACGCCACTTGAAAATCGCGTACAAACAGATGACACTCGCCTGACAGCAGTGATGATCGATGGCACCTTTTATCCGAGAGGGTCAGAGGTGAAAAGTGGTGACAAAGACCTCAACATGAACCTGGTACCTTTTCTTTTAGGTGATGAGCAGGATCCAAGTGAAATATTTCCAGTTTATACTGGCAGAAGCTATATGGATGAGTATTTTCCCAATTTATACTATACGCGATTATTTGGCAGTGAAACTACTGATATCATATATGAACGCGCCCAGCGACTCAATCATGTGCACCGCGCTCTCTATCAGGCAGGCACAACCACCAATCCTTTCGATCGCGATCATACCGAGACCCTGTTTAGATTTGCAAACAATGAGCGCTATATTGACAATGGCAGTGAAGAGTTTTACCTCAATGCTCCAGTATATAGGGACTTGGATGGCAACGGCAGAGTCTCTGAGGGCGATATTCGCCTGACGGCTTTTTCGGTCTATACTTCCGATGGTCATCATATTTACTATACTGCCGGCTCCATTGTTAGAAAAGGTGAAGCTGACTATGGGCAGGTTTTGCGATCCATGCCCGAAGATATTCGCTATGCTGACGAAAGAGGCACCGGTCGTTTTGATCCCGGTGACCGCATTTATGACGTAAATGGCGATCGTGTACGCCTTACTCCTTTTGGCATTGTGTCCGCCAACCTTACCCTTCCTGAAAACTATCCCGATGCTGGTCTCACCCTCACCCGCGGATGGACCGAAATCGCCAATGAAACAGTTATTTCTTATGCCGATGGAGGGGAAACCCGCCTCGAGCTCAATCATCGCCCTATTATCCGTCCTGTCGTGGCTCCCATCAATGATCCCAACCACCGCATCAGTACCATCAATGTTCAAGGTGGTGGCATGCGCGGAGAAGGCAAATTCTGGTACACCATCACCGCTGTGGATAGCCGTGGCGGCGAATCAGCCCCCTGGGCCGAGCGTATGGTGGATTTTGTCAGCGGGACCCAGGTAAATGCAGCTCACATCCAGTGGTCTCCTGTAGAAAATGCTTCCAAATATCGCATTTATCGCACCACCAACCAGAGCAACTACGAGCAAATGTCTTTGGTGGCAGAAGTCAGCGCTCCGATTACTGAATATATAGACCTCGGAGGAGATGCCCTGCAGGGCATGCCGCCTTCTGTGTACACCTCATCTTTCACTCGTCTTGATCTCACCCGTACCGATCCCGTCACGGGAGCTACCACCACTCGTCAATTGGTGGAATTTGAACTCTCCGACTACAAACTGGAGCCTGTTTCCGGCACCATCACCTTCCGTCAGCCTCTCCAACAGCTCGACACTGTTGTGGCCGACTATGACCGAGCTGTCAAAGTTACCAATGAAAATGTGGTCTTCCAGCCCATTCAGGGTCGCGGGCAACTGCGTCATGGCAATGTTTTGGATCCCAACATCTATGGCGATGCACTATATCCTCTGAGACTCCACCGTATATCCGCCTCCAACCCTGATGATCCCACTCTTTTGGTGCGCGGTGTGGACTATGAATTTGAAGATGAAAACAATGACAAATTAAAAGGTCTTGAAAAAGGTGAAATCAAATTTTACATTCAGCTCAAAGATACCGATATCGTCCGAGCGGAATATTCCTACCGAAGAAAAGTGCGTGGCGACATGGTACGCGTAGCCACCGGCAACGAAACCACTGTCCGCACCAGTGAAGGCAATATTATTGCGCATACCGACCGCGTGATGAAGGGTCGCACCCTTCCCACAGCACCAGTGATTAATGTGCTCAGCAGTGAAAAAGGCCCCATGATCACCTTCACCACTCCCGTCAATATCACCCCCAACCCTGCATACAAACAGAATGTTACTCCCGACAGCCCTCGAGATCTCAACATTACTTTCTCTTTACAGATAGGCATCCGCAATCCCGAGCAGGCAGGCACTTATCAAATCTTTATGCGCACTTCCAAAGAGCAGACCGAAGCATTATCCAATCCGTACGAAATCATTGCAGGCGAAGAAGGACAACAGCTTATCAAGCTCACTCGAGATCAGCAGGTCGAAGCAGGATCTTCCATTGCCCTCACTACTTCAGTTCAGGATGAGTTGGGCAATTCCGTGCCCAATGTGAATGTTATTTATAGCATGATCAGATCCCCCGAAGGTCAGGCCAGGCTTGATCGCAACAATTTTATCACTGATTCCAGCGGCAAAACGGTAGCTATGCTCACCACCAGCCCCGAGCCAGGAGAAAATGTAGTTGAAGCTCGCATAGCCGGCACCAATTCGGTGGTCACTTTTAATATCACAGGGCTGTCTTCATCCCCTATCCAGTCCATCAGAGTTGAGCCCGAAAGCGTTACATTGAACCCCAGAGAAACCAGACAATTCCGCGCGAGAGGGTTGGATGCCCAGGGCAATTTGGTGCCCAATATCGATTTCCAATGGTCAGTGAGTCCCTCCAATCTGGGTACTATTGACCAGAATGGCAACTTTACCGCCAGCGAAGCCATTGGCTCAGGCATGATTTATGCCGAAGCTTATGGTCTCAGGGGCTCCGCCGCAGTTTCAGTGGGCGCTCCCCCAGCGGACGATATTGCAAAAATTACCATTGAGCCCACTTCAGCCACCGTTTCAGTCAATCAAACTCGTCAGTTTACTGCTGTTGCGCGCAACCAGCAAGACCAGGTCATCCCAGGAGTTAGCTTCAATTGGAGCCTTACACCCGCTGATCTGGGCACCATTAGCGAAAATGGATTGTTCACCGCTTTGCGCACAGGCACTGGCGTTGTAGTAGCTTCTGCTCAGGGCAAACAAGCCATAGCAGCAGTCACTGTTGTCGAAAATATTCATCGAGTGGAAATCAATCCTCCAAGTGCTACTGTTGAACGCAATCGTACTTTACAGTTCAATGCCGTAGTCTATGATGCAGGAGGAAGCGTTATTGAAGCTCCCGTTTCATGGACCACTGAAGGCAATATAGGCATTATAACTCAAACCGGGCTTTTCACAGCCACACAAGTGGGTACTGGCCAGGTCATAGCTACTGCAGGCAATATAAGAGCCACGGCCAATGTCGTTGTTACAGAAGGTGATCCTGGAGATACGGATGGACCCGATATCCAAATTACACATCCCACCCCCAACATGACCGTTTCTGATGATAGCATAGTAGTCAGAGGAACAGTGCGAGATCCCTCTGGAGTGCGATGGGTAAGAGTCAATGATATTCAGGCCACCTATGATTCAGCTTCAGGCAATTTTACTTCTCAACCTGTAAGGCTTCAGTCTGGAGAAAATACCATTACGGTTACCGCTGAGGATACATTGGGCAATCAAAGCTCCAAGTCTGTCACGGTCAACCGTACCAGTCCCGTAATTATCAAATTGGCCATTGGGTCCAATTTTGCTGGTATTATTCGTGACGGCGATACGGAAATGATGCGCCTCGATGTTGCGCCCTTCCTTCAGGCAGGTCGTACCCTGGTGCCTCTGCGTTTCATTGCTGAAGGTTTTGGATCTGATGTTGAATGGCAGGAAGATCCTCCACGATCAGGACAGGGTAATATTACGATTACTTTACAAAGAGCAGATGGAACACGCATCGTGATCAAGATGCGCACCCAGGTTCGCACCGTTATCATTGAAACCTATGCGCCAGGCAGTGTTCAGCCTGTAACCAATCGCATAGAAATGGAAGTTGCGCCCTTTATTGTAAGACCTCAGGGTCGTACCGTGGTACCCATTCGCTTCATTGCAGAAGGCTTTGGCGCTGATGTTGAGTGGGAGCCAACAACTCAGGAAATTACCATCACTATGACACCCTGATCAACCAGGATTATAAACAAAAAAGGGGGAGCCTCGCGCTCCCCCTTTTTTTATAAGACAGGGGGACGGGGGTGTTGTCTCTCTTTTTATCTATGTAAAATTCCTCATTTTCTTTTATAATAATCCTCATGAATAAACAAAATAAAACCAACCACCTGATACCTACCTGGATAGATGAGCTTTCCAAGGTACTGCTTGGAAAAAAAGACCCCATCCGCCTTGTTTTGGCATGTTTCCTCGCTCGGGGTCATGTACTGATTGAAGATGTTCCTGGCACTGGCAAAACCTTGCTTTCCAAAGCTATGGCCAAATCGCTTGGACTCAAATTTTCACGGATTCAGTTTACTCCGGATCTTTTGCCTACCGATGTTATGGGTCTCACACTGTTTGACCGCAAAGAGCAGGAATTTAAATTTCATCCCGGGCCCCTGTTTTCCGACATTGTGCTTTCTGACGAGGTCAACCGTGCCACTCCCCGCACCCAGTCAGCCATGCTCGAGGCTATGGCCGAGCGGCAAATCACTGTGGATGGAAAAACTCACCCCCTTTCCCCCTATTTCTTTGTGCTTGCTACCGAAAACCCCATCGACTACGAAGGCACTTTCCCTCTGCCCGAAGCTCAATTGGACCGCTTTATGGTGCGTCTGGACATTGGCTATCCCGACGAAGAAAACGAAATGGCGATGCTCAATGCCTACCGCATTCAATCCCCTCTCGATCATTTGCAAGCTGTGGTCAGCAAGGATCAAATCGATTTCATGATAAAAGAAATCAACCAGGTCACTATCAGCGCTGATGTTCAATCTTATATCATTCGTCTGATCCGATCCACTCGCACGCATCCTCGCATATCTCTGGGAGTCAGTCCTCGAGGGAGTCTTGCTCTGCAACATCTGTCCATGGCATGGGCCTATATCCAGGGCAGAGACTATGTGCTTCCTGATGACATTAAAGAGCTTGCCATCCCAGCTCTTTCCCATCGGCTTATGATTTCAGTGGAAGCCCGCATCAAGCGAGAAAAATCTTCGGATATCCTTCAGGAATTGCTTGAAGAAATACCTGTCATCCAGCCATGAAAACGCAAAGCCGCTTACTCCAGGGCTTGACCATTGGAACCCTCATCGTAGCAGTTTTGGCTTTTTCTGAATATATTTTACTCTTCCTGCTTCTCTTGTTGATATTTTGGGTAGATTTTGCTTTCAAGCGCAGAGCTTTTCAACAGATTCGGATCAAGCGCAGTCTTTCTACCAGCCGTTTATTTGAAAATGAACCCTATGAACTGCAATTTGAATGGGAAAACCCCAGCCCTTTTTATCTAAACCTCAAATTGAGACCCTCTACCTGCCAGCCCGATCTGAGCAACAAAGAAGATCTTGTCATCATGAAACCAAAAAGCAAGGGAAAGCTGAGCTACACGGGTGCATTTACGCAATATGGAAAAGCCAGCATAGGCAACTCTGTGGTATCCTGCGAACATCCGCTCGGACTCTTTAATATCAGGCAACATCTGAATTTTGAGGAAGATATACATGTGTTTCCCCATCTTTCTCCCCTGATTTTTAATAAAGAGGCCTTAAAAATACCTCTCCCAGGAAAAAAGGCTCCCTTTGCTCTCATGGAAGATGCAGCTGATCTCATCAAAGTCAGGCCCTACGAAAGAGAGCCCTGGAATCGCATTCATTGGAAAATATCTGCCAAGCTGGACCAATGGATGAGCAAAGAATTTGGCTTTTCAGCTTCGGGAGCTGTGCATATATTGCTGGATCTCAATCGTCCCGAGAGGATTTATGCCAAAGATATCTGGTCTATATTCCGAAAACGATATGAGCGTTATGCTCTCCTTGCTGCGGCTCGATTGCTTTGGACACTGAGAGACGAAAAGGTACCCACTTCACTCACTTGCATGGGGGCTGAGCCTTTTCAGCAAAGCATATCTGTGGGAGATCCGGTGCGTGATTTGGAGCAGTTGATGTTACAGCAGGGCACCGATCACCCGGAATTTGATCTTCTTGGCTATTTCCTTTCGTCAGGATTCGTTATTCAGCCGAGCGATACTGTCGTGATACTGAGCATGCACCTTGATCGCGAGCAGTTGCCTCAGCTTATCGATATACGAGGACATTGCGCCAAAGTGATGGCCATTTTGTTTCCCTATGGTTTTCGCGAAGAAGAGCGCCTCCCCCGTGATGTTTCGATGGATGTGCACCCTTTGACCAAAGAGCTCTTGAACATGGCTACTGAATTGTCCGAACATCGCATTCATGTGCATTTTATCACCGATCAAGCCTCCCTCCAGGAAGGTATCCATGCCCTACCTTCATAAATATCGCATTTTTCCGCTACTGGTTTATCTTTCTTTCGTTGAAATCTTTGGTTTTTGGTTTTGGCTGGGGCTTATTATCCTCGTCGCTCTTTGCGCAATAAAGAACGAGCACAACTTCTTTTTCCTTCCTGCCATACTCATCGTCCTGCTCCCCTCCCTATATATGGGAGCTATCACCTGGAATCACAGCCTGGCTGTCATCATGTCTTTTTCGCTCACTTTCAAACTTGTTCGTTTCAATGATACTTCAGCCCTTTATTTCAGCCTGCTTTGGCTGGCTATGCTTTCCTTTTTTGCTGGTCCTCTCGCTCCCCTCGTTATTCTTGCAGCAATATTGATTTACCTCCCGCGAAAGGCTATCCTGCCTTCAGCTTTGATTTTTATCATTTTGCTGGCTCTTCCTCTCGGCAGAACAGACTGGAAAACATGGCTGGGCCAAACAAGCACATCTATCCAACGAAGCTGGGAGTTTGACCATGAGTTTCCCGTTCAGGAAGAGCCTGCCCAGGATACTGCTATTCAACCTCAACCCGCTGAATACCCCTGGACTGATATTTTAAATCAGATATTTTTTATCCTGCTATTTTTTATGTATGCCGTCATATTGTTTTTTCTGGTGCGACTTTTTTGGCAGATGCGATTTAATAAAAAAAAGATACTGCAAGGATTTTTAACATTATTTTTACTCCTGCTGGGAGGATCATTGCTGATACCTATCCATCGTTGGCTGGGTACCATAGCTTCATTTTCCGATGTTCGTGATACTACAGGACCCTCACCTTTACTTCCTGATCATCCTTCGGTTCAACCCTTGCCAGGGGATGAAGGCATAGTGCCTCCTCCCGAACCTCCTGTTCAAGATCCTGCCCTGCCTCCCGCCCAAGCTTCAGCAGATTACCCTCTGTTTGACCTTATAGCTCAAATAACATCCATATTGCTGGTAGTGGTTATCATTGTTTTAGCGGTATGGTTTATTCGCAGGTATTGGGTTTTTCCCTTGCAAGCCAAAGATGATCAGCCAGCAGTGATGCCACCCCAAAAAACCAGGCAACAAAAAGAAAAAACGATAAATTGGGATGCGCTGTCTTCCTCAGAATTAATTGAAAAAGCATATGAAACTTTGCGGAAACAACGCTTTAGCGCTCAAAAACACAAGACGCCCCTGGAGCTGAAAAAAAGCATTCATCACCCTGCTTTTCATCGCCTCACAGATGCTTATGTGCATTTGATTTATCAGTTGAAACCTCCTCAAATCAGCGATGAAAATCTCCGTCTCTGGATACGCGACTGCTTTACTGAAATATAATCAAATCCTTTTATTGAATGTTTTAAGTATTGCGTTTATACTTTTTATTGATTGAATCATTGCTTTTTGCTATTTTGCGTCTTTAAAAAATGGAGGTAAAAATGCATCAAAAGATTGTCAGCATTATTTTATCATTATTTCTATGGGCAGGATTGACGGGGCCCTCTTTGCCATCTATGGAGCATGCCTATGCCGGGCAGGAAGTTTTGCTTCCCAGCACGGATTTTTCAGGGTACTTCACCGAAAATAAAGGTCAATGGGATCCCGCTATTTTATGGGCGGGAAAAACAGCGGAAGGTCAAGTGGCCGTTACCCGGAAAGGTATGGTGGTGCAGCAATTTTCAACGAGCAAAGTATCCAGCGCTCCCATGCCCCTTTCCATGATGAACACTTTTTATCCTTCCATAAAATCCTCAATAAAAGTCGAGCAGGAATGGATACCCTTCGAGCTTTCCGCTGAAGCCAGGATTTTAGCTGAGCTACCCCTGGGGCATGTTCACCATTATTTTACGGGCAATGACCCTTCCCGCTGGGCTACCCATTGCAGGAACTTTGCCCAGTTGCGCATCCAGGACCCCCTACAGGAAAAAGACCTGCTCTTGCATTTCGACGATCAAAAGCTCATGAGCTCCATGGCCCGCCCCACGCACACCACAGAGGCAGAGGAGCCTTCCGATATCCACTATGTCATGGAATACTCTCTGCTGATCGGTGGGTCGAATATGGACGCTGGCACAATGAAGCTTGACAGCCAGGGTCACCCTGTGATAGTGGGCAATACCTCCAGTGCTGATTTCATGTTGGATGACCCAGAAGAAGAGCGCGAAGAATTCAAGGGCGAAACGATGATTTTTGCGATGAAAATAGCTCCTGCGGGGCAAATCGAATTCATCACTTTTGTAGGTGGGTCGGAGATGGATGCTATGATAGATTTCCATCTTTCCGATGAGGATCATATTGTTATGTCTGGAATGACTATGAGTCGTGATTTTCCTGAAGTTAATGCTTTTGATGACATGGGTATGTTTTTTGACGTGGGAAGTTTTGTGGCTGTTTTAAGCTCAAATGGAGATGAACTGCTCAATTCGAGCTTTTTTGTAGCTCCAGGTTCTTTCATGACCGGGATCACCTCCCAATGCCTGGATCAAGAAGGGCATCTTCTGTTTTCTTCTGTGGTCAGTGGTACTGATGGTTTTGAACATGACCATGCGATGGTGGAAGAAACCGATGACTTTATGTTGAGCATGACAGCGCTCTATATCATCGAAGTGGATCTGGAAGCCTTCGCCATTACTCGACGCATATTGGCCGATTATGGCATGCATATGATACTGAATATGGAAGTCAACCAGAACAATGATTTATTTATTTCAGGCCTTTCCATGAATATGGATGGATTAATGATGGAAGACATGGTTTCTCTTTTTGCCAGAGTGGTGGATTCTTCCAGAGAAAGCTATACTGCATCTTTTCATTTGAATGACAAAGGCGCTCATGTAATCAGCGCAGTTCAATGGAAAGACCCCACTACTCTTGTGGGCATAGGATATGAAATGCCAGACATTTCTTCCTTAATACAAGATCCTGGGCCAACGCCAACCATGGAAGAAGATCTCTTCTCCATGGAATCCTATCTTTTTGTTTATGAACTGGAGGAAGAAAGCCTTCAAACCTATACCATAGGCAGTGAAGAAGATGCTTATATGATCAATAAAGTTTTCCTGCATGAGGATGAGTTATGGTTGACGGGTAGCATTTTCAGTGATGAATATGATATTCCGCTTCCTTTCATTGAACCTTGCGAAGATGAGGAAGACTATATCCAGGCGGTTTTGCTCAAGCTGAACAGTGAAACCATGGAGATTCAATCCTCCCTGGTGCTTGGAGGCACGGGCAATGTAGGTGCCATTGATATTGCTTTTGGTAGTGAGGATAGTATTTTTATATCTGGTATTTCATCCAAAGATATACTCCGAGGGTTCATCGACCCCGTTTTGACCGAAATGATGATGATCCAAGCGGATGCCTTCCTCGTCAAGCTCGTCCCAGGCGTAGCGGATGAAAATCCTCCCCAGATTACCCTTGACCTGCCCCCTTTGAGCTATGTCCACGAGCAGGAGATCGAAATCAGCGGAAAGGTAGTGGACCAGGAGTCAGGCGTGAGCAGAGTTACACTCAATGATGAGCCAGTCATCCTGGATAGAGAGGGATATTTTAACCTGACGCTCACCCTCGAAGAAGGCTCCAACCTGTTTGAGCTGAAAGCATGGGACTTGCACCAAAATCAAGCCAGCAAAAACTTTGAAATCATCTTTGACCCCCATGAGCCTATCATTGAACATATTTCTCCTGCCAAAGATCGGGTTACCACCCGGGAAGCGGTAAGTCTTCAATTCAGAGTTTCCAGTGAAATCAGTCCTATCGAAAAGGTAAGTGTTGCAGTTAATGGCGAAATCCGACACGAAACAGGCGAAGCATGCCCCGACGAAGGCTATATTTTCACTATCGAGCTTGAAAGGGGCGAAAATGTTGTGCTCATCACAGCCCTTACGATGGCAGGCCTGCAAAGTGAGCTGGAATATTCCCTATGGCGGGGCATTTCGAAAGTCATTGAGTTGCAGATAGGCAACCAGCAAGCGCTCATTATCACTGATGGCGAAAGAGAAGCCTTTGAGCTGGATGTGCCACCCATGATCATAGAATCGCGCACCTTTGTGCCTGTTCGCTTTATTGCAGAAGGTTTGGGCGCTGAAGTGTCTTGGGATGCAAGCGATAGCTCTATCACTATCATCTTTGAAGGAAAAAGGCTGGTGCTTTGGATAGGGCTGGACTATGCCATGCTCATCCAGGAAATAGAAGGTCAGCGCATCACTCAGACGCTTGAAATGGATGTAGCTCCTTTGATCATGAATGCTCGCACCCTGGTGCCCCTTCGCTTTATTGCAGAAGCTTTTGGAGCTGAAGTTGAGTGGAATCCCGCCACACAAGAGATAAGAATTATCATGACCGTCCTGCCCTAAAACCTTTTTTTTCATTATCACGGAGGCTGTTTTTTCGCGGGTTAGAAAATGGTCTCCGTGACCCTGCTTAATGCTTGAAATGTATTGATTTGACCATATTCCTCCTTTATACTTTTTATCAACAGGCGAGAGTTTTTTTAAAGGCTTTTTGTCCAAAAGGGGGATGAACATGAAAAAGATTGTTGCAAGCTTAACCATAGCTTTTATAACCATATTGAGCGGGCTGGGTACTCATCTGACCGCTTATTCGACAGGTCAGGAAGTTCGTCCCCCAATCATTCAAATGGAGTTTGACGAAGACATTCTCTACACTTCAAAGGATGAAATCATTCTTCGGGGCAATATTAGCAGGGGAGACTATGCAGTGGAGGTAGTGCTTTTTAATGATGCCCCTCTGGAGTTTGATCGCCAAGGCAATTTCGAGATTACTTATGCGCTGACTCAAACCATTCATTCCTTTGATCTGATAGCTATTGATGTGGAAAACAACTTTTCCGAGCGATCCTTTATGGTGGTGCGCGATACTCTGCTTCCTGATATTATTTTGACGAGACCCAGAAAAGGTGCATTAATAGGTGTTTCAACCCCTACTCTTCATTTTGAGGTCATCAATGAGCTCAGCCCTGTGATGGAAGTGAGCGTAAGCGTCAACGATATTGTGCAGAAAACATGGAGCAGGCATACCTCCAACAATTATCAAACCCCCTTGGAGCTTACCCATGGGATCAACAGGATACATATTCAAGCAAAGGATGCCGCGGACAACAGGGCAGAACTCATCTTTGAATATCGCAGGGGAGTGTTTCGAAGAATTTTGCTTCATATAGACAAGAAAAAAGCTGAACTTGCGCTCGACGGAGAAAAGAAAGAGCTGGAGATGGATGTTCCTGCTTTTTTGCATCAAAACTCCACGGTAGTACCCCTTCGTTTTATTGCTGAAGCCTTTGGGGCGCAAATAAGCTGGGATCCAGATGAACAAGAGATAAATATTATGCTTGACCATGAAAAAATCGTCCTATGGATTGATCGAGCCTATGCAATAGTTTTCTACCAAAAGAACGATCAATCATTCAGCCAGGGTTTAAGCATGCACATCAAGCCTTTTATTTTCCAGGGACGCACCATGGTGCCGGTACGGTTCATTGCCGAGGCATTTGGCGCCAGTGTGGGCTATAATGCCGCCGACAGAAGCATTGAAATAGAAATCGTAACCTTAAGCTAAGTTTTTTTTGAAACTTTAACTTTACCCATCATAAAATTGCAAGTATAATTTTTTTGTTTTTTGAAAAGTCTGGAAAATAGAGGAGTATAATAGAAGATGAAACAACACAACCGTGGAATGGTAGTAGCCCTCGCTGGTCTGGGAGTCAATCTTACGCTGGGCGTGCTTTATGCCTGGGGCGTGATTTCAGCTGCTTTAATCGATCAAATGGGTTGGAGCGCTACACAGACCCAGATCCCCTATATGATTGCCTGTGCCGCCTTTGCTTTTTTTATGGTTCCAGGGGGTCGACTGCAGGATAGATTTGGACCCAAACCTATTATTATTACAGCAGCAATCCTCACAGGGATTGGTTTTTTAATGGCAGGCGCTATCATGACGGTTTTAGGTCTCACCATCTTTTTTGGTGTTGTTTTTGGCATAGGGATGGGCATGGGGTATGCTGCCCCCACACCAGCCGCATGCAAGTGGTTTTGCCCTTCCAGGCGAGGCTTGATTTCAGGTGTTGTAGTCAGCGGATTCGGGCTTGCTCCTATCTATATTGCACCCCTCACCACTTTGTTGATCAGGCAATATGGCATTCAGTCCACTTTTTACATCCTTGGTGTTGCTTTCTTTTTAATCATTATTTTATTGGCGCAAATGATTTGCAATCCGCCTGAGGGCTACAAGCCTGCGATTTCAGCCAAAGTAACAGCTCGCAAGCGGACAGCGCAAAAAGAATTTGATGTTAAAGAAGTACTTAAAACTCCTCAATTTTATATGCTTTGGGTCATGTTTTGCTTTGGTACTTTTGCAGGGCTTCTCACCATTGGGCAAATGGCTAAAATTGGAATCGAGCAGGCAGGGATGACCTCAGCTTTCACCTTGATTGCTTTTTATGCTTTCTTTAACTTTTTTGGTCGCATTGCCTGGGGGGTCATTTCTGATAGAATAGGCAGGCGATTCAGCATGTTCGCAATGTTTGCCATCCAGTTGATAACCTATTTGGCGTTTCCCTATCTTGTGACTCCTGTTTCCCTGACCATAGGGATCATTATGGTAGGCTTCACTTTTGGTGGTATGCTTACTCTTTTCCCCGCAGTAACGGGCGATTACTATGGCATGAAAAACTTCGGGCTCAACTATGGGATCGTCTTTACCGCATGGGGCATAGGAGGAGTCGCAGGACCTCTGGTGGGTGGACTGGTGAGAGATATTACCGGTACCTATGTCATCAGCTACGGGGTATCAGCAGCCCTCAGCGCGTTGGGCATATTGCTCAGCCTGGGCATGAAACCTCCCGGACAGGAACGCTATCGTTTCTTTGGCCACCCCGCTCCAAAACCCAAAACCCAATCATCCGTTTGACACATTAGGGACAGTCCCCTTTGTATCATACAGATGTTTTAATGTAATGGTGATGGTTTCGGTGCTGGCATCCCACGCAACTTCTGCGCCAAAGCTTTCCGCCACCAACCTGATAGGCACAAAGGTACGCCCGGCAACGATTTCCGCCGGGGCATCCATAGGCACTGCCTCATTATTG
>PXBT01000139.1 GCA_003566815.1 Caldisericota bacterium | reverse complement strand
TTCTTGAGGTTCCAGTGTGCCCAGGAGATCAAAAAGTTGTCTGATTTTCCCTTTTCTGCCTAAATAAGCTACCCTGACCGACTCAAGCTCCTCTTCTTTAGAAGCTGTTGAAAGTTCCTCTAAAAAAGCATTTCGTATCTCCTGAACGGTATTCATTGGATTTGACATTTTATTCTTGCTTGCTTCCTTTATCCGGTGTGCAAGAACAATTTTGCACAGGATGCTTGATAAACCCCAAATTGGATATGATCTTTTTTACATGATTGCTGTTGCATTTACTGCAAGCAGGGGTGGTTGTATTGTTGTATGAAGTAAAAACTTCAAAAACATTTTCACAGTCACAACATTTGTACTCGTATATTGGCATTAAAACTTACCTCCATGATAATAACCCATATTTAATCACTACAAACAATGTAATGATTATAATAAAATATCCTTGAATAATATACCCATAGTCTTTAATAAAAAAAATTTAATTGTCAGAATCCTGCTTGTTGATTAAATGACACAAATGGCAAATACCTGCAGTTTCTTCAACTTTCAAAAGAAACGCAACTCCTTTGCCAGGTTCATCCAAATGTAGATCTTGTGATATTCTCTGCATAACTGAAGCAGAAATTTTGCGATCAACAAGGGTGAGTACCACATCTTTTTCTGGTTCAACCAATATGCCGAAAATCTTTTTATTATCATGAATGCCTGAACCTCGACCACTGACAATGGTACCTCCTTCTGCTCCCGCTCGCTTGGAGGCAACCACCACTTCACAAGCTTCGCCCTTTGGGACGATAGTTATGATCAGATCAAATTCGATGCCTTTTGCTTTACTCATGATTTCCTCCCTGCGCTTCTTTGTCATCCCCGGGAGCATCCTCAGGAATTTGCAAGAAATTCAACCATCCTGCATGATGGTTAACATCAATTACAAAAGCTATTCCATGACCTGGCTTATCAATATGACTCATTGTTGTAAGCTGATCCACAAGATTTCTTAAATGTTTTTTTCTGACCAACATCATTAATATTTCTTTTTCTGGTTCATAGTCAATGCCCAAAACATCCAGATAAATATTTTTGGGCGCAGTGCCATGAGCTAATAGAATAACTCTTCGGGCAGCCCCCAGCTTGCGGGCTTCTTTGGATATTTTGGTACCCATGCCTTTGGGCACTACAAAAAACACCATTTTTAAATCCTGAGCTGATTTTGTAGCAGTACTATTCATCATCATTGTTTCCTTTTGAAGCATAAATTGAGCCTAATATCAAGATAGACAAAATCGGAGTTAATGCAACCAATGAAATCATGCCAAATCCATCCAATAGAGGATTGCTGCCTTCGATAGAGGAAGAAAAACCAACTATCATTGAAAGCACAAAGGTAACAACCATGGGACCCGTAGCCACTCCACCCGAATCAAAGGCAATGGCCACAAAAGTTTTGCTACATTTTTTGGTCAGGAATAATGCTAAAAGATAACCCGGAGCTAAAATATACATCAATTGAATACCCGTAAAAACTCTACCAACTGAAAGGGCAACGGATACAGCAACTCCAAATGATAAAAAATAAAGCATAATATTTTTGTTAATGTAGCCCCCTGTATTTTTTTCAACTTCATAAATCAAGACTCGAACTGCAGGCTCTGCAAAACAAGCCAAAAAACCAAAAATAAATCCAATAGGAATCATGACCCATCGGTAGCTCAAAGCCCCAATACCTTCTCCCATTAATTCACCTACAGGCATAAAGCCAATATGAACGCCATGTAGAAATAAAATCAAGCCTACATAAGCAAGTAAAAGCCCTTTTACAATTTGAATGAATTTTTTGGCTGACCACTTGATAAAAAATACTTGAAAAAAAACAAATATTGCAGCAAGAGGAAACATAGCAAGAGTTACATCGCGAAAAGTATCAAAAAGACCCTGAAATACTGCTATACCCATCAGAAAATCAACCCAAGCACCAATACTGCCAGGATAGGCCCTATCGAAGCAAGAGCTACCAACCCAAAACTATCTTCTGATGTTTTTCTGCTTTTGGTGAAAGAAGATACCCCCAAGCCAAGAGCTAATATAAAAGGCACAGTGAGAGGGCCCGTAGTCACCCCGCCTGCATCAAACGATACAGGAATAAACTCGGGAGAAGAAAAAATTGAAAGCACAAAAACAAGAGCATAACCCACCATTAAAAGCTTGACTAATGGAACATTGAATAAAATTCGGATTAGAGAAAAAGCGACAAAAAACCCTACCCCCAGAGCTACAAATAATACCAAAATATTGCGTCCTATAGCTCCAGATGTAACAGTATCAACTTGCAAAGCAAGAACTTGCACATCGGGTTCGGCAACGGTGACAACAAAGCCGATCATGAAACCAAAAACAATAATCATCCATAGTTTTCCAGGAAGGGTGATAGTTCTGCCTATAGCTTCGCCAAACTCAAGTAATCCAGTTTTGATGCCTGATAGAAAAAGCACCAGGCCTAAAGTTATAAAAAAAGCACCAGCAAGGAATTTTAACAATGTCTCTTGAGGAAAAGGCACAAGAATCCATTGCAACAGAAGGACAAAAATGGTGATAGGTACGACTGAAGATAAAACCTCTGTTACAATTTCTCTAATTCCGATAATTTGCCTCCATCGAAAAGCTTAATACTATTATAACAGAAAAACAGACCCTCTTAATTGAAGCTTAATATACATTTAAGCATACTATTTGTTTTATACCTTTTACACTTCAGAAAAGAAGGTCTGTTTAGCTTGTATTAATGTAGTTTTTGCTACAGTCCAAAAAAATTTATTCAACCAATAAGACCTCGGGTAGCAAAAAAATTAAAGCTATTGTGTATTAATCAGCTGGTTGTAATTGCTTCTGAACTTCCTGGTAAACTAACTGGAAAAACACTCCACCCTGAAATTTCAGCTCTCCTCCAATAGCAATTATGGGAGGTCGATTTCCTACTTCCAGTGCATTTTTAACATTTTCATAGGCTTCAAGACCTTCTTTTTCAATATCAATAAAATGAAGCTCCACCTTATCCTTAATATCTGATGACTCGATAAAATTGGTTAATCCATCAAACATCTCTCCCATAGTCTGTGAAGGGTCGCAATCTCCTGCAGATTTGCATCCTGCGCAACTGGAACATCCACTTGGAGGCGTCTGGTCTTTAATGCCATACATTTCAATTTTGATTTTTTCACTCATTTTATACTCCTTTTTTTCAAACTGCTATATTAAACTAAATCGTCTTCCTTTAATTCCATTTTTTTCGTCAATTCATCACCTGGTTTAAGATAATAGCCCACCGCAGCACCCTCTCGCTTATAATAAGCAGAATCCTGGAGGTTGACTTCGTCCATAAAATAAACCCTGATAGCCTCTGTTGATGGTTTGAGCTTGAGCACTTGTACGCCTCGAGATGATTTGGTTTCCAGGGGATTGATGATGGAAGTATTGATGATAAGTACTTTCCCGGTAGATCCTTTAATTAGAATGTCGCAATCTTCATCCAAATATTTTAAAAAGATTAAAGGGGATTCATCATTGTAGGCATTCATTAGAACTTTTCGTTCTGTCTTGGTTTCATAAGCTTTCATATTGATTTTGGCCACTTTGCCGTTCGCAAAAGCAAAAATCATAAATCCTTTCATCTGG
>PXBT01000121.1 GCA_003566815.1 Caldisericota bacterium | reverse complement strand
CTGATTGTTCGTCAATATAAGGCCAAAGGGCCCCTGGTACGGCTTCTTTTGCCTACTGTTGCTCTTGATAATGCTCTTGGAATCATTGTCTTTGGAGTTGCAGTGGCTATAGCTGGTATCCTGACTGGAATAGGGAGCAATAGCGATTTAACGCAAAACATCTTATTCTCCCTCTGGGAAATCCTGGGATCGATCATCATTGGTTTTATCATTGGCATCATCCTGACCTGGATCAACAAAAAAATTAAGAGTGAAAAAGATCTCCTGGTGCTTTCAGTTGGTTTAGTATTATTTGGAGCAGGATTGTCGGTACCTTTAAACCTATCTCCACTTTTACTTTGCATGAGCATAGGATCAACTTTTGCCAGCATCACTCCTCAGCGAGATCGAATGTTGTTTCAAATTGAAAATTTTACCCCTCCCATCTATATCGCTTTTTACACGCTCGCAGGCATCAATCTGCACTTCTCTGTGATTGGGCAGGTTGGCTTGCTGGGCTTGGCTTATATTCTTTTCCGTGTGGCTGGAAAAATTGGTGGTGTATGGATAGGAGCAAGGTTATCCCATACTCCGCGCCAGGTATCAAAATACCTCAAGTATGCGCTTGTCCCTCAGGCAGGCATTGCCATTGGTCTGGCTATGATGGCCAGCATGACATTTCCTGAATTTGGAGCTGAAATAAGAACCATTATCCTTGGTGCTACAGTCATTTATGAGTTAGTTGGCCCTTTTATCACCAAAACCTGTCTGATTAAAGCTGGAGAAACTCCTTGCGAAATTAAGGAAACTCCAGTATAAAGAAATTCTTGAACGATTTTTTATTTTTATATATTTTTTGATATGGAAGTTTAACTTGTGAAATATAAATTTGGGGGTTAAAATGCAACAGATCACTAGTCAGCAAATGTTTTCAGGGTTTCTTTCGGGTGCCAGAGAAGTCATGGCTAACAAAAATATGCTCAACAAAATCAATGTTTTTCCAGTGCCTGATGGGGATACCGGCACCAATCTCTTTTCCACCATGCGCTCTATCATAAACGATTCCAGTTGTGACCCATCGATAAAACATACCATCAACTCCATAGCAGACTCTGCGCTAAAAGGAGCACGGGGCAACTCAGGTATCATTTTTGCTCAGTATCTCTATGGTCTCAGCATGGAAACGATGAATGAAAACGCATTAACCATTCAACATTTTGCTCAAGCCCATCAAAAAGCTGCTACTTACGCCTATCAATCCATTGCCGAACCCGTGGAAGGAACAATAATCAGCGTTATCAAAGAATGGGGCTATGTCCTTGACAAGCTACAAAAAAGCTCCAAAGATTTTATCGAATTTTTATCAATTGCTTATGAAGAGCTGGAAAGTTCTGTAATAAAGACTACTCAACAACTAAAAGTTCTCAAACAGCACAATGTGGTTGATGCTGGCGCCAAAGCTTTTTCCTTTTTTATCAAAGGGTTTCTGGATTATATTCGAAGCGGAAAAGAAACTGCTGTTACCGATGATGTCATGCTTAATGAAAATGATCCCGAATGGTCACTCCCGGAACATAGCTTGGAGGAGATTCGCCATCGCTATTGCACCGAAGCCATGATCGAGAGCAAAACGCTGGATTTAGACTCCATAAAAAAACACATAAGCCCTTTTGGGGACTCCCTTATTATGGCAGGAGGAAACCAAAAAGCCAAAGTTCATATTCATACCGATACCCCTTCCAAAATTTTTGATATTCTTGGAGAAGAAGGAGTCATCAGTTACCTTAAAATTGACGACATGAAGCTCCAGGCGGAAGTAGCGCATCACCCCAAATATGATATTGCCCTGGTGACTGACTCCATTGCAGATTTGCCACAGCAGTATATTGATGAAGAACAAATCCATGTAATGCCTCTGAACCTTATGATGAATGACACCAATTATCTGGATCGACTCAGCATCCAAAATGAAAAGGTGTTGAGCTATATAGATCAAAGTCCCACCCTGCCAACTTCTTCCCAACCCGACTATAAAAGCATCGAAAATCTCCTCAGCTTTCTTTCCACCTATTACAAGGCCATTTTGGTGGTTACCGTTGCCAGCAAACTGAGTGGTACGCACAACATATTTTCCAAAGTAGCACAAGACTTGAAAGAAAAACTGCCTCCCGTGCGCATTATTGATTCCCGTTTAAATTCGGGGGCCCAAGGTCTGCTGGTGATGAAATGCGCTGAATATATTGCCCAGGGAAAGAGCCTTGATGAAATCGCAGAAAAAGCTGAAGAAGACATTCAACATGCAAAAATTTTGGTTAATGTAAAAAATATCGACAATATGATCAAAGCAGGCAGGCTTAGCACCCGTGCAGGAAAAATAGCCAAAGTGCTTCATCTCAAACCTATCGTGAGCCTGGACCCTGAGGGCAAGGGAACACTTGGAGGGATCGCATTCAGTTTTAAGCAAAGCAAAGCCAAAGCTATCAAACAGATCAAAAAAACTTTGAAAAATAATGTTATAGAAAGCTACTCCGTAGTGCATGCGCAAAACCTGGAAGAAGCCAAGGAGTTGGCCCATGAGCTCGAAACGCTTATAGGCAAAAAGCCAGCATTCATCGAAGAAATATCGTCTATCACCGCTACATCAGCTGGTCGTGGAGCCCTTGCAGTTTCTTATATAGCTTCATAATTAATTCAAATGGGAAGGAGCAGTCATGATATTTATTGAGGTTGCTATATTACTTGTTATTTTCTTCTTGCTTCTCTTTATCATTGGTCAACGGTTAAAAAATAATGCCATTGTCGATGTTGGATGGGGCCTTGGTTTTGTCCTTATTGCATGGTACACCTTTTTCCGATTGGAATTAGCCCATACTACCAATTGGTTGATTGTGGTGCTTGTTTCTTTTTGGGGCCTGCGTCTGGCCTATCATGTAGCTCGTCGCAACTGGGGCAAACCAGAAGATTTCCGCTACCAGGAAATGAGAAAAAAATGGGGAGACAAACTTCCAGCTTTGAAGGCTTTTGTGGAGGTATATCTCACCCAAATGATCCTGATGTTTATCATTGCTATGCCCATCATCCTGATCAATCGCTACACCCAAACTGCTCTGAGGCCCATGGTTTGGATCGGCTTTTGGGTATGGTTTCTGGGGTATTTTTTTGAAGTGGTGGGAGACGCGCAACTGGCTGCCTTCATCCGTAACCCTTCCAATAAAGGTAAACTAATGACCCAGGGTCTTTGGAAGTTTACCCGACATCCCAACTACTTTGGAGAAGCCACCATGTGGTGGGGAATCTTTTTGATTGGCACCACAGTGGCTGATGGCTGGCTGGGCATTATCAGTCCCATTACTATTACTTTTCTACTGGTTTTTGTATCCGGAGTACCCTTGCTGGAGAGAAAATATAAAAATCGCAAAGACTTCAAAGCCTACAGAAAACGCACCAGCATCTTTATTCCCTGGTTTCCAAAAAAGGAAAGGAAGTAAGCTATGCCTTTGATCATTAGTTCCTATCTCATTGCTTTAGCTATTTTTCTGGCTATCGACCTGCTTTGGCTGGGATTGATTGCCAAAAACTTCTATAGTGTCAAACTGGGAGCCCTGATGAGCCCCAAAGTACAGTGGACGCCAGCCATCATTTTTTACCTGCTCTTTGTAGCTGGAGTATTGTTTTTTGTTGTTTTTCCCGCTATTGAAAGAGGTAGCCTGGG
>PXBT01000031.1 GCA_003566815.1 Caldisericota bacterium | reverse complement strand
GAATAATAGCAAAAAACCTGCTTGATGAGCGTGATCAGACAGTCCGGGATTATGCGGCCGGAAATCTATTTATCAGCAGGGTGGGGATTCTTGCAATTAAATTATTATCCAGAATAAACGGTCAGCTGATGCTACCCATGAAAACCCTGGCAAATATGAAAGTAATTGTAAATGATAAACGGATGATGAAGCTTCTTATTAACGACAAAACATCATCAGGATCAAAGGTCCCGGTAAATTTCGTAACCACATTGATCGGATACAAACCCAAAGTTGAACCGGAAGACTTTTATATTCCGGTTTTACTCGTTCATCCTGAAAAGGATAAATGGACGCCTGTTCATGTAAGCATGATTTTCTTTGAAAGATTAAAAAGCAAAAAGGAGTTGCACATATTGAAAAATGCAGGACATTTCCCTATTGAGTCTCCGGGAATCGAACAACTTGAGGAGCATGTTTTAAAGTTTATCGACAGCTTATGTCGTGATTCTGGCCGGAGCATTTCTGAGTAAACGGTCACCCTGTTGAAAATTTTGAATCTGGTCCAGTGACCGGATCAATGAATACTTGAGTATTAAAAAATCATATTTTAAATGTTTTAATAAATTAACTAAAAGCCGTGCATTTTAAAATTATAAAACCATCCGGCATTTTAAAAAACTTCATAAGACAATACAGTTTTATGGGAACCGGTGCACTGGAATCAGACATTAGTGAAAGGGTGGTTCCTGTAGATAATATTCAGTTAATGTTTCATTATAAGAAACCATTTAAGGTAAAAAGCCCGGATAATGCTTTTCTACAACAACCAAGATCTGTAATAACAGGATTGAATAATACATATTCAGATGTTTCTACCCAGGGTGAAGCCGGTGTTGTTTTTGTTGAGTTCTTTCCTGCAGGAGCAGGTCATTTTTTCGATTTTCCGCTAAATCACATTGAAAATATAAGCATTAACCTAAATGATATTATTAAATCCTCAATCATGGAGGTTGAGGATATGCTTCAGTTAAAAGACTCACCTGAAGAAAAGGCTCAGGTAATTGAAGGATTCTTATTGAAGAGGTTTGCGCCAATTCCATCCCACGATTTTAAGATAGTGAATGCAGGTATAAAAATAATAAAAGAGCACAAAGGACAGGTCAATGTGAAATCTTTATCCGGCAAGCTCTCGGTAACGACGAAAAGCCTTGAGAGAAAATTCTCTCAATTTATTGGTAAAACACCTAAGCAATTTATTAAACTTATTCGCTTCAGGGAGATACTGTCAGATTTTGATAATAACAAAAATATCAATCTCACGGAATATGCCTATCGAAATGGCTATTTTGATCAATCACATTTTATACATGATTTTAAAATATATTCAGGCTTAACCCCCAAGGAGTTTCTGATAAGGTACTGTAAAGAAACTGATTCACCCCCCCACAGGTAAAAAGCAATTTTGTCTGTTTTTTACAATTTTCATGCTCCTGGCCAGGGTATTTTTGTTCCATAATTTAAACTCTAAAAAATTATGGAAGCAATTATTCAGATAAAAAATCTATGCAAGACATACTCCAACGGAACTGAAGCGTTAAAAGGCATATCCCTTGAAATTCAAAGCGGGCAGTTTTTTGCCTTGCTTGGCCCAAACGGGGCAGGGAAATCCACACTTGTCAAAATAATAACAACCCTGATAAGCAAAGATTCAGGTGAGTTTTATATCCAGGGGTCAAATACCGAAACTAATTCTCTGAAGATTCAAAAAATAATAGGCGTCGCATCACAGGAAAATGAAATTGACCCTGCTGAAACGGTCGAAAACCTCATGGTATTTCAGGGACGCTTATTCGGCATGTCTAAGAAAGAAGCAATAGAAAGAGCAGGCTGGTTGATAGAAGCCTTTGGGCTGACCAATGTTAAAAGTCAAAAAGCAGGGATTCTTTCTGGTGGGAATAAGCGCCGGTTGCATTGTGCACTGGCGCTTGTCCATAATCCAAAGATCCTGTTTCTTGATGAACCTACTGTAGGGATGGATCCGGTGGCAAGGTCAGAATTCTGGAAAATAATTAAAGGTTTGAATATAAAGGGGGTTACAGTTTTTTTGACAACTCAATACCTTGAGGAAGTCGATAAGCATGCATCAGCAATGTCACTTATTTCCGAAGGTCAAATCCTCTATTCAGGTACTATCAGCAATTTTAAAACGATGGTTAACGGGGGGAACAACAGCTCACTCGAAGAAAGCTACCTGCAATACCTTGAAATCATTTCAAAACAATAAACTAAATCAAAATCTAAAAATAATGAAAATCGAAAACCTATTATTGATACAGAGAGGGGTTTTAAAACTGATAAAACAACCTTCTGCCCCGCTCATGGGATTTGGAATGAGCCTTTTTTTCCTGTTGGTATATAATGCCGGTATAGGAGGTATTGGATCAATGGAAGTCTTTGGTAAAGGGGGGTATTTGTCTTTTGTTTTCCCTATAGTTATAATATCTCTGGCAATGGGGTCTTCGGCTGGTGCAGGTCAAACGCTTAATGCCGACATGCAATCTGGTTATTTCAGAAGACTTTACCTGAGTCCTGTCCCCCGCTGGATACTGGTTGCGTCTCCAATTATTGCCGACACCCTTTCCTCGCTCTTCTTTACAATTATTCTCATTACAATTGGTGCTGTCTCCGGTGTAGTATTCCAGTTTGGGATATTTTCAGTATTTGGAGTTTTACTGTTATCCCTTCTATGGGCTCTTACTTTGTGTAGTTTCTCAGCGGGTATAATGCTTAGAACAGGTCAGCATCAAACGGCTGCCATTATAACAAATTCGGTCTTCCCCCTGCTTTTTTTGAGTACAACCTTTTTGCCCAGGGAATTGATAACGGCCGAATGGTTGTTATATGCTTCGTGGGGAAACCCCGTAACTTATATACTTGAAGGGAACCGGTATTTATTGGGAGGAACTTCAACGGCAGGCTTCTTTTATACCGGATTATTAATTTTATCTTTTGCTACAATTTGTTCATTATCATTTGCCCTGGCAAGTGCAAAAAAAATAAAAATATAAACCCCCTAAAACAGGTTGTGCCATCATAGCAGTTTAATACTCCTATCTGCATTGGTATATCATCTGTTTTCTTTACAGTAAAGTAACCGGAATAATTATATATAAACACAGATTAATCAGTTAACTCAGGGTATAAAACCGGTTCTTTCAGGGTTTCATACAGAAAAAAGAGTTATCCGGCAATATTTTTTTAGTTGACATAATAATATTATGGAAATTTGCTTTAAAACTTCAGTGATGAGAGAATATATTATACTTTCAGCTATTCTGTTTGCATTACCACTTTACCTTAATGCACAGAATGATGACAATGGGACGGATATCTGCAATCTGATACAAGAGTACAATAAAAAAGTCATTTATACTGATGTGAAAACATTCAGGGGACTTGTATTCCGGATTGACGAAGGAGACCAGGAATACCTGCCTGATAACAGGGAATTCCACAGATTATTGTCAACGACGCCCCTGGGTGAAGAGCATATCGCAAATTACAATAAATTTACCCGGATCGCCAAACCCCTGGCTTTAGCAGGAACAGCGATTACCGTGGCTGATATTGCCTGGTATGTAAGAGACAGGAATGCACCCCGTGATCAACCTTTGTTATTCTGGGGATCTCTGGCGCTGGGACAGGTTCTGAAT
>PXBT01000201.1 GCA_003566815.1 Caldisericota bacterium | reverse complement strand
AATTTGTATCAGAGCTATCACTCTCATTTTAAACGGCAATCTTCCAGGAAATTTTCCTCCCATTGTATAGTCTCCCAAGGGTGCTCCCAAAGCTAATGCTAGTTGAATAATTGCAATAAAAATCGAGAGCAATATGAATATTTTTGCAGCCAAAATCATTTCAGTTCCTCCTCAATCTCCTGGCTTAATTTTGTTGAAATTATACCTTATTTTATTTAGCTCAAAAGGGGACAGCCAGATATCATTTGGAACAGGGAATTATGCTATGCATGGATCATGAGGAAGAGTTTGCCATGGAGAAGATTTCCATCCAGGTGCTTCCTGCCTGGCGCTATTTATTGAGTTTATAGTCATATTTCCTTATAGAAAGGAAGAAATAATAGGAAAGCTTCCTACGATAAAGGAAAAAAAGAAAAAAGGGGTAAAATAATCCTTTTTTTGATATAATTTCCGCATAAGGCTGGCAATATGGGAAAGCAGGTGAGCGCATGAAGAAAGCTCTGTTAATCGTTCTGTGTTGTTATGTGCTGGCAAGTCTTTTTTCTCTTCCTTTGGCTCAAGCAAAAAAAACGGTCAAGATACCCTCTGTTGATATTCAGGTGCAGATCCAGCAAGACGGTTCTGTGCGGGTGATAGAAAAACGCTCTATCGAGTTTATAGGTGACTTTTCTTTTGGTTTTTACGAGTTGCCCAAAGGTGCCACGGGGCAAATCACCAACTTCAAAGTCAGCGAAGGCGGAAAAGATTACACCTTGATGCATTCAAGCAACGGGGATCCTGGAAGTTATATCCTCACCGACTTTTCTTCCCATCTTCGGGTGGACTATTTTTTCAATGCATCCAACGAGCACAAAACCTTTACCTTCGACTATCTAATAAAAAATGCTGTCTCTGTGCATGAAGACTATGGAGAGTTTTACTGGAAGCTCCAGGGAGATGGCTGGGACTTTCAGGTGGACTCATTTACCACCCAGGTACAGTGGCAAAGCCCCATTTCCAAAGAGGATTATTTCATCTGGGCGCATGGACCATTATGGGGAAATTTTACAAAAACGGACGAAAAAAATGCCTATCTCCAGGTAGCACCCGTACCCCCCAATACTTTCGTCGAAATCAGGGTACTGCTCCCCGTTGCGTATTTTTCTGTAACTCCTACCTCAGGGACTATTTTAACCTCCGTGCTTGAACAAGAGGAGCGCTGGGCCCAGCAAGCCAATCTGGAAAGAGACCAGGCCCAAAAAATGATGCGCTATGCCCATTATCTGCAAATCCTTTTTTATCTTCTGGCAATCTTGCTCATTTGGAATTATTTTCGACTCTATTTCAAATATGGCAAAGAGCACAAACTGGCCAATGAAGCTATATACTACCGTGAACCCCCTTCCGACTTAAAACCTTCCATTGTGGGCATGCTTTATAACTTTCAAAAGTATGACCAAAAATACCTTCAAGCCACCATGATCGACTTGATCAGGAGAAAGCACCTAAAATATGATGAGATTGGAAACAATGCATTCACCCGGGATCATCAGCTAACCCTCCTCGAAAACAATGAAGACAAGCTGGAAGATTACGAAGAAGTCCTGCTAAAGAAGATTATTTTTGAAAGAACCTCCCAGACCACCCTGAAAGGACTCCGCAAAAAGTTTCAAAGAGACAAATCCCAATACTACTACAACCTCTTTAATGATTTCAAGAAAAAGATAACAAAGCATGTTCAAGACCTCGAATTCTTTGATAAAAAAAGCAACTCCATTGCCAATGGAGCGCTGGCTATTGGACTGGTGCTAGTCTTTTTTGGGGGTTTTGCTGGAATGCTAACTTCTGCTTTTATCTTTGGTGATCCTGTATGGAGCTATGCAGTCCTGGTGCCTGTGGGCCTCCTTTATCTCATAGGGTATGGAGCATTAAAACGGCGGACCGAAAAAGGTAAAGAAGAATATTCAAAATGGAAAGCTTTTCGTCAATTCATGAAAGATTTTTCCAATCTAAAGGCATACGGACCCAAGTCTCTCATCATATGGGAGCGCTTTTTGGTATATGCTACGGTCTTTGGCATTGCGTCCATAGTCCTTAGGGCTCTCAAAATCGTTGCCCCCACGCTCAATGATATGAACAAGGGAACACTGATGAACCCAGCCATGTTTTCCGCTGGAGCCTTGCCTGCTTTTGATAGTCTCAACAGGGCTATGGCGGGAATATCCTCGATGTCTGGCTCAATCTCCCGAGTAGCAAGCTCTTCCTACAGCTCAGGCAGTGGTGGTGGCGGTGGATTTTCCTCTGGCGGGGGAGGAGGCGGAGGCGGCTCCCGAGGTGGCTTTGGGTAAAGCTATTAATTTCGAGCATCCTCGATGGCAAGATGAAGCGATGAATTCAAAAGGGGTTAAAATCATATTAGAGCCAATCAAGATACCAGGATAGCAGTTAATTGCTAAAATAATCGTTCTAAAATAACATACGATGGATAAATTAGTAGAACGCGACTTGTTGCTTATTTTTTCGCAAGCAAACTGTACGATAAAGGAAGCTTTAGATCAGGTGGAATACCCTGGCAACACATACTGATATCATCTGGATATTCATTAAACTCCTTTAGTTGAAATCCAGCTTGGATGATGCTGTTTATAATCTTGCTCACCGTATGAGTAAATTGATAGTTGGGCAAGCCCTGATATATCGTTCCGCCGATATAGTCAATGCCTTCCCTGCCGATGTAGGGCTCATCCACAAAATAGGAACTGACAATTTCGGTGGGTTTATGTGCCTGATCGTCATCTTCCGCCAAAATATAGGTCAAGGGATGCTGTTCATATATAAAAAGCATGCCATGCTCTCTCAAAAGATCATATGACTTTTGAAACAACGACTCCAGGTCATGCAACCAGGTCAACGCTCCCACCGTGAAATATACCAGATCAAATTGTTGCTCAAGGCCTGAAGGAATCCGGAATACATCCTCGCACAAAAACTCCACATCAATATGGCACAACTCAGCCCTATCTCTGGCTTCAGCAATGGCAAGATCCGATATATCCACTCCAAGACAGCGTGAAGCCCCCATGTTTTTCAAGGACAACAATTCCACGCCATTGTTACAGCATATATGGATGATATCTTTTCCAGCTACAGGGATTGACCTGAGTAGCGATAACTCAGGATCCTTTTGAACCATAAACCCAGGAGTAGAAAACTGCTGATCCCAATACTCTTTTCTAACTGCCTGATGTCGGGGCATAGCCTCATTCCATGCCAAACGATTGGCTTCCGTGTATCCCTGGTGAACTTTCTTTTTCATTATTTAACTTCCTCAAATCCTTTTTAAGGTAAAACATATCCACGAGCTGTATATCGCCTTCAAACATAGGGTGGTCGTAATGGTCGGTAAAGAAATTCTTTACACGATGGGACTTTACAAAACCGCAACCTTCATAAAACGACAAGATGGTCGGCGTTTCACCTGTCCCCACCAGCATGGTTTTGTAGTCGTTTTTGTAGAAATCACAAATGTAATGGATCAACGCTTTACCATAGCCCTTGCCTTGATACTTCTCATAGGTTGCAATGTTTTTCAACTCGCAGGTCTCACTATCAATCGGCACCACCACGCAAACACTTTTCAAATCATCGTCAAATAAGGCAAACAAGTCTCCGCTGGGCAAATACTTGTCAATCATATCTTCCTGCTCATCTGCCAATAGCAACAAGTCAAGGAACTGTTTCTTGTTTTCGGTAACTTTTACTCTTTT
>PXBT01000173.1 GCA_003566815.1 Caldisericota bacterium | reverse complement strand
TTCGTGGCAAACGCATCATTGGTGCGGTGGCATACCTGAATGATCATTGCGATGCCAGCACTATGGCGATGAAACGCGGCCTTCTGGTTATTCGCGCCACAAGCGACAGCGCGGAGATCATCAACGACAAGGGTTTTGTCCCGACACTTTTTTAATCCTGCCTTTTTGTCTGTGGAGTGATTTACTCTGCCACTGCCTTTTTTCCGTGTCCTCACCCTGAGCTTGCGCTTGCCTCTGGTGGTCGCACAATGAGCTGTTGTCCGGGGTGTATCACTGTGCTGCCAAGGTTGTTCCACTCCATTATCTGGTTAACGGAGATACGGTATCTGCCGGCAATCACCGACAGTGTTTCGCCCCGCCTAACTACGTGCACGTTGGGGTTGTTTCCTGCCAGCGTTGATGGTGCAGCAGACGCACGTACAACCAGTCGCTGACCGGGTCTGATCAAAGTACCCCTCAGGTTGTTCAGCCTCTGGATTTCGCGCACACTGGTACCATAGCGCCGAGCGATCGTGCCCAGCACTTCACCGCGGGCAACCACATGCACCGTCGTTTCGGCGAGCTGGGCTGCCAGCTCTTCCTGGCGTATTTCTTCTGGGGTACGGAAGTTGTAGATCGCTTCTTCGTTAGCCAGGAACAGCCCCACATATTCTTGTGGAAGTCTGAGGGCATAGGGGTTTTCTGCCCTGTAGGGTATGATGTTTTGCCGGAATGCCGGGTTCAGGTGCTGCAGGTGGTCGAGCGGTATGTCGAGCAGCCGGCTGATGTTTCTCAGGCTCAGCTCTTGTTTAACCATCAGGGTGTCCACGTCGTGGTGCGTGTACACCGGTGAAACCGGGAAAAGGTTGTGTTCATCAGCGTGTTCCATCACATAGGTCACGGCAATGAAGGCGGGCACGTAATTCTGCGTTTCGCGCGGCAAGAAATGCCGGATGAGCCAGAAGTCCTTAACACCGCCTGCTCGCCTGATGGCGCGATTTACATTGCCGGGGCCGGCATTGTATGCAGCGATCACCAGCGACCAGTCACCATAGATGTCGTACAGGTCGTTCAGGTGCTCGCAGGCCGCAATCGTGGCGCGTATCGGGTCTGCACGGTCGTCTACGTAGCTGTTAACCTGCAAGCCGTAAATCCTGCCTGTATGGTACATGAACTGCCACAACCCCGTCGCACCCATACGCGAGCGTGCAGTAGGGTTAAGCGCCGACTCCACAACAGCCAGGTACTTCATCTCCAGCGGTATGTTGTGCCGGTCAAGCTGCTCCTCAAACATTGGGAAATAAAGCTCTCCCAGGCCCAGCATCCGCTCCGTAAGGTTACGGCGGTTGTTGGCATACAGGTTTATGAACGACCGCACGCTGGCATTATACGTAAAATGAAAAGGTGAACGGGCATCCAGCGCCTCCATACGGCGCTGATACACTGAGTCGGAAAAAGCGGGTACAAAGCTGGGTGGAAAGTTGTGCTTTTGCACAAACGACGTATCTGCGCGCCGGTCGAGGGCTGAAAAAACCGATAAGGCAGCAAGGCTGTCCAGCATGGCCACAATAGGATCGTCCGGGCCAATGATCTCAGCCGCTTCGCTGGTAACTTCTTGTGATGCCCCTTCCGGGGGAGGCGGGGGCACCTGCGCCCGCAATTCAGTAAGGGTAAAACTGATACCTGTAAGAAAAACATACAGGAAAACCCTAAAAATCCTATTGTTGTAACTCATTCTTGTCTTTTTCTGCCTTTTCGTTGTCCACTGAATCATCTGCATCGTCTTTCTGAGCACTTTTGAACTCTTTCAATCCTCTTCCCAGTCCGCGCATCAGCTCAGGGATTTTCCTGCCACCAAATAGCAGCAATATGACCAGTACGATGATGATGATCTCTACCGGTCCGGGTGAAAACAATATAGGGTAGCTCATTTGGGTATGGTATTAAGTTTATTTTTTACAAATGTACATGAATTTTTTTTTAGATTTCTTTTTTTGAAATGCGTCATTTTGTTCTTGCGGCTCAACATTACTGGCTGCGCGCGATCCAGGCTGCCGGATCCTGCTTGTCGTTTCCCTTCCATATTTCAAGGTGCAAGTATGTTTTCGCATCCCTGTGGTTTGTCCCTACCACACCGATCTCATCGCGTGTGCTTACCGTTTGCCCGTTGGTGACAAACACTTCACTAAGGTTAGAATACACGCTCAGGTACTCGCCGTGGCGGATAATAACGGCGTAAAAGCCGCCCGGCACGTTGATGACCCTCGACACGCGGCCATCGAACACCGACCGTGCCCTGGCCCCTTCGGTGGTGCTGATGTCGACGCCGGTGTTGGAGATCATAATGCCCGGCAGCACAGGGTGCGGCTGTTCACCAAAATGCCTTGTGATCACCCCCCTTTCGAGCGGCCAGGGCAGTGAGCCCCTGTTGCCGGCGAAATTGTCTGACAGCAGCTGTTCTTCCGGTGTCAGCGCATACATGTCTGTTGTCACCCGTCCTTCGGCTTCCGCCCTTTCGCGCGCACGGCGGCGCTCCTCTTCTATAACCCTTCGAATCGCACTTTCCAGCTCCCTGGCAGCACGCTCCTGGCGCTGCAGCTGACTCACCAGCTGCTGCTCCTGGTCCTTCAGCTCAGACACGGTTCGCTCCTGTGAGGCTTTTTCCACCGCCAGCTCACGCACCTCTTCCTGCCGACGGGCGAGCAATACCTGCTGGCGGCTTTTTTCCTCCTCCAGTGCTTCCAGCTGAGCCGATATGCGTGAGCGCTTTTCCTGTATCTGCTCCGCCTGCTGCCTTCGATGCCTGCTATACTCCTGCAGGTAGCGCATGCGCAAGTAGGCCTGGTTAAAGTTCTCCGACGAAAAGATGAACATGATGCGTTGCGTGGCATCACTGTTGCGCGCGGCAAAACGCACCATTTCCGCATAAGCCGCCCTCAACTCCTCCAACTCAAGCTCCAGCTCTTCAATGTTGCGTGTCAGGCTGGTTATGCGCCTGTCGATAAGGCGCAGCTCGTTGCGCAAAGTGCCCAGCAGCTGCTCGCGGCGCTGGATCTGGCTGTTCAGCATCACCAGCTGACTCAGGTTGGCCTCAGCCGTGCGCTGTGTCTCTACCAGCAACTCGCTCGTAATGTTGATCTCACGCTCCAGCTCCTGCTTGTCGCGCTCCAGCTCCTCGCGGCTCTGCCCATAAGATTGCAACACGGTAAATACCGAAACTATAACCATAAGAAATGCAAACAATCCGTGTTTCATTTTTATACACATTTTTCTGCATTCAAAAACTCTGGAAGAATTTTTAAACAGTAATGTCGCCAACAGCCAAACTGCTGTTCTTGTGTTTATCTTTCGTTTAACCAGATCAGGTCCTGATATCGTATTACATAATATTTTCAGCTGTTTGTAAGATTTTTCGATCTCCAGTCTGCTCAGCTTCTATACTTATTACCTCATTACCATACCATTATGGATGTTTGGCGATCCCGTAATGGTTAAAAGTTTATTGGCCTGTAGTTCCCCGGAATGCTGAAACGCATGGCTTGTGGCTCGTTGATGCTTGTTCTGCTGTAGCGCATCCGCAGGCTCGCCTGTGCGCCCGGCTCGGTAAACACCAGCGATATTTCTCCGGGCAGCTGGCGCCCATCCACCGTTGCGGTGTTGTGATAGATGGCCCGCAAACTCCTGCCGCTTGCCGGCTCGTAAAGCAGGTTTTCCTCTATGCGGTAGCTGCCGGCATCAAGCCACAGGTTCTGCTGAAAGGCAACGCCGG